>JBGQEW010000085.1:0-10618 GCA_041496565.1 Terriglobia bacterium
AATTCGGAGCGGTGAAACCGTGACTGGAATCGTGGAATTCTTTAGCCGCGAAATCCGCCAGCCGGACGACGATCTCCTCAACCTGCTCGACGCCATCGGCAGCCAAATCGGCCAGTTCATCGAGCGGCGGCGCGCCGAAGAGGAACTGAAGCAGTACGCGGAATATCTGGAAGCGGCACGGCGGGCGCAGGAAGAGGACGCCAAGCGCCTGGCCGCGCTGGTCGAGGAGCTCGCGGCGGCCAAGCAGCGCGCGGAAGAAGCGACTCGCGCGAAGAGCGAATTCCTCGCCAACATGAGTCACGAAATCCGCACGCCGATGAACGCCATTGTCGGCATGACGGAGCTGGCGCTCGATACGGAATTGACCGCGCAGCAGCGCGACTATCTCCGCACGGTGACCCAGTCGGCGAATTCACTGCTGATGCTGATCAACGACATTCTCGACTTCTCGAAAATCGAGGCGCGCAAGCTCGAGCTCGACCGGGTGGAGTTCGATTTGCGCGGCACCATCGAAGGCGTGATGAAGGTGCTGGCCATTCGTGCGCGGTCGAAAGAGCTGGCGCTGGCGTGCCGCATCGATCCCGGCGTTCCCGCAAGGTTAACGGGCGATCCGGGGCGGCTGCGGCAGATCATCGTCAACTTGGTGGACAACGCGATCAAGTTCACCGGCCACGGCGAAGTGGTGGTGCGCGCGGAATTTCACGAGGAAGCGCCGGGCGCTGCGAGTTCGGTTGCGGGCGAACAATCGAGTCGAGACGCTGAGCCGGCCCCGGGCGCCGTGGGGACGCTGCACGTTTCCGTCAGCGACACCGGCATCGGCATTCCGCCCAACAAGCAGAAACTGATTTTCGACGCGTTCGCGCAGGCCGATAGCTCGACGACGCGGAAGTACGGCGGCACCGGACTGGGCCTGGCGATTTGCGCGCAACTCGTCGAGCTGATGGGCGGCCGCATCTGGATAGAGAGCCGCGAGGGCGTGGGCAGCACGTTTCATTTCACCGCGGTATTCGAAGTAACGCCGGGCGCCGCCGCGAAGGAGACGCCGGACGCGGAGGCAGAAAAGGCCGCGCGGAGGGAAGGGACCCGCAGCCCCGCCAGACAGGAAGCGCACCGGCGGCTGCGCATACTGCTGGCGGAAGATAATCCGGTGAATCAAACTCTCGTCATGCATTGGCTGGAGCGGCGCGGTCACACCGTCGCGGTCGCGGAGAACGGACGCCAGGCGCTTGAAGCGCTTGCGAAGAACCGCTTCGACGCCGTTCTGATGGACGTGCAGATGCCGGAGATGGGCGGGCTGGAAGCGACGCAGGCCATCCGCGAAAGGGAACGCGAAACCGGAGACCACTTGCACATCGTAGCCATGACGGCGCATGCCATGAAGGGAGACCGGGAACGCTGCCGCGAAGCCGGCATGGACGGCTACCTGGCGAAGCCCATCCACGCGAAGGAACTGCTCGATTCCATTGAATCCGTGGCGACCGGAACTTCTGCGACGCCGGGACCTGCTTCTGCCGTACGCGCGGATCGTCCTTCGGCGAAGTTTGCATCGGACAGAGGGGAAGGGCTTGGACCGGGCGCACCGCCCCCGCGAGATTCGCGCAACACCGACGCCGCGCTGGATTGGAACGCACTGGTAGAGCATGTCGGCGGCGATGAGAAATTCCTGCGCAAACTGGCGGGCGTGTTTCTGGCGGACTGCCCGAAACGCATGGCGGCGATACAGAAGGCGCTCACGACCAACGAGGCGGAGCAACTCGCGCGAGGAGCGCATGCGCTCAAGGGCGCAGTCGCGAATTTTGGTGCGGCGGAAATTGTGGACGCCGCGCGAGACCTGGAGATGCTCGCGCGGGAAGGGAAGCTGATGGCCGCGCGCGCCGCGTTCGTCGCGCTCGAGGAGAATCTTGCGCGGTTCTCGAAGGCCCTGCGCGCAGCAGCAGCGCCGCCCCGCGCGCGAAAGCAGCCAGCCTCGCGCAAGCCGCGCGGCGCTTCCACGACCAAGCGCGCCGCCGCGAAGCGCCGGCGCAAGCATTGAGCCGGACCGGGTACCTCAGGTCAGCCGCGACCATCGGCGCCGCAGCGGGACCTGAGCTGCAGGCTGTAGCTCGCGTTCCGAACCGGCACGAGGCGTCCCGGTTGCGCTCTCAAGCAGAGCCGCTCCCGAAATGAGGCGGAGAAAATGATGAAAACAATTCTGGTGGCGGAAGACGACGCCACGACGCGCCAATTGCTGCGCGGCGTGCTCGAGGCCGCGGGCTTTGCCGTCACGCTTGCGCCCGATGGCGATGTCGCGCTCAAGCAACTGCGCAAAAAACCGTTCGATCTGCTGCTCACCGACATCTGGATGCCGCGCATGAACGGTCTGGAGCTGCTGGCGCGCCTGCGCAAAGAGAAGGCGCCGCCGCGCGCCGTGGTGATGACCTCGGACGACACGCCGGACACGCTGCTGCAGGCCGTGCGCGAGCAAGCCTATCAATACGTCCGCAAGCCGGTCGAGCCAAAGGCGCTGGTGGAGCTGTTGCGCGATGCGCTCGACGCTCATCCGCACGCTTTGCCCATCGAAGTGATTTCGGCGCGCCCGGAATGGGTCGAGCTGCTGGTGCCTTGCGACCTGCACACGGCCGAGCGCATTACCGGCTTCATGAATCAGTTGCGCGCGGACTTGCCCGAGGATGTGCGCGAACGCGTGGGGCCGGCGTTTCGCGAGCTGCTCACGAACGCGATCGAATGGGGAGGCAAGTGCGACCCGAACCAAAAAGTGCGCATCTCCTATCTGCGCGCGAAGCGGATGTTGCTCTATCGCATCGCCGATCCGGGGACGGGCTTTCGGTTCTCGGAGTTGTCGCACGCCGCCGTCAGCAATCCCTCCGACAGCCCGTTCGACCACGACCAGAAGCGCATCGAGAAGGGACTGCGCCCCGGCGGCTTCGGAATCTTGCTCACCAAGTCCATGGTGGACGAGCTGATTTACAACGAAGCGCACAATGAAGTCGTGTTCGTGAAGTACCTCGACGACGCGAATAAGGAACAGTGAAGGCGCGAACAGGGAAGCGCTCCGCGGCGAAGCGCGGCGGCGCGAAGCGGCGAGGAGCAGACAATCGTGGCGCCCGGGCGGCGCGAACCAAGCGCCTCTACCTTCCGCCGCCCGGCGGATTCGGGGTGCTGCCTTTCGCGAGCGGCGTCCTTGCGGGAGACACGTTCTATCTCGCCGGGCACATCGGCTTCGAACCTGCGACCCTCAAGGTTCCCGCGGATCCCGACCAGGAGGCGCGGCTTCTTCTTGATGGCGTGCGCGCCACTCTCGCGCAGGCGGACCTCGCGATGGATGACCTGGTGTTCGTGCAAGTTTTCTGCACGGACATTTCGCTGTTCGAGCGGTTCAACGCCATCTATCGGACGTATTTCCGCGAGCCGCTTCCCGCGCGGGCGTTTATCGGTGCGGCCGCGCTGCTGCTCGGCGCTCGATTCGAGCTTCTCGGCGTTGCGGTGAAAGGGAAGTAAAGTTGTAGAGGCGGTTCGTGAACCGCCCCCGGCACTACCGTGCCCACTTTACGTCGCGGTTAATTCTGTGAATTGGTGATGGCGTCGCTGATGCGGAACACGATCGCCAGCACTTCCACGATGATGCGGCAATAGAGAATCCAGAAGAACATGCCCACGGCGCCGAGGATCAGGGCGAGCAGCCCGTTCGACGTCGAGGCCTCGAACCCGTTGAAAACGAACCCGGTTGCGATGATCAGCCCCAGCAGTAGGTGCAGGGAATAGAGCATCTTCAGCATGCGCGGCGTCATCATCCGCTGGAAGGAAAAATCCATCAAGTTCTCCATCAAGCCCTTTTCCTGCGCGATGGCTTGCTGCTCGACGTACGACGGTACGGTGGCCATGGAACTCGTTCCTCCTCGATGAGTTTCTCGACTGGGCGCTCGGACGATTCTACTGGAAAGTTGCTCGATCGATCCCCCGGCGCGGTACAGGATTGCGAAAAAGGCAGTTGGCCCAACGTACAGTGCCACGGACAGGCGGTGAGGACAGGCGAGAAAAAAGTAAAAAAGGGAGAGGAAGAAAGGGAAGTAGAGGAGACGGAGATTAACGCGCTCGCTGAATGTTCACCGCTGAATGCTGACAGCTCACTGGAAGCCGGTTGCTACGCCCGCCCGACGGCGGCGCAACTTAAGAGCGGCGAAAGAGAGAGAACAGGAAGCCGATGAGCGAACGGCCGCCGGTGAATGGCGCGAGCAGGATCTGCGTCAGCATTGAGGCGCGGCCCTTGAGGCGGTCAAGTTGCACGCGCTGCTCTTGTGAGGTTTCACGCGCCAGCGCGAGCTGCCAATAAGCAGCGAAGTTCAGGCCGCACCGCTCGCACGTCCCTCCATGCCTCTGTTGGTGCCAGCATTTCGGGCATTTCCACAACAAGGTTTCGTGGCAGCGAGTGCAGAACTGCACCGTGTCCGGATTGTCGACCCCGCAGTTCGGACACTGCATGTAAACAGTGTAGCGGCAAATGAGGCGCCGGCGAACGCGCAGTCGTGCCGCCGCAGCGTAACGATAAGCCCGGGGGAAACGCAGAGGGGTCCGAAATGACCTGAGAAACCTCCTGACATAAGGGACAGGGAGTACGAGTGTACGGAAACTGGCCGTCCGTCCCGTTACGACTTCCTGGAAAACGGCGTAGGCTTTAGAGTGAGCCCGGCAACCCCGGGGTGTGAGGACTGATCATGTCACATTGGATTTCGCCCGCGGCAGAAACGCCCGAAGGCCTGGAAGAATTCAAGGTCGGACTGGCGCGCTTGCGGCAAGGGCAGCGGGCCGAAGCGATGACGCACATCCGGCGCGCGCTCGAAGTAGAGCCGCGCAACCCATTTTATCTTTCCTATGCGGGATTGCTCGCCGCTCTGAACGAAGCCCGCTACGGCGACGCCGAGCTGCTCTGCCGGCAGGCGCTGGAGCTGAAGTGGAATCACGCGCAACTCTATCTGAACCTGGCCGACGTCTACCAGCATGCCGGCCGCAAGTCGGAAGCGATTGAGACGCTCGAGAAAGGTCTTCGCTCGGCCGGACGCGATTTCCGGTTGCGGCGCGCCCTCGAACGGCTGGGCGTGCGCCGCGCACCGGTGCTCCGTTGGCTCGATCGCGGCCATCCGATGAACCGCGCACTGGGCCGCCTGCGTCACCGGCTCACTGCCAACGCGCAGATGTCCTAATTCCATACCGGGACTTTGTCTTCCATTCCATCCACTAACCCCAGCATCTAGCTTATTTCTGATTGGGGCGCACAAGGCGCTAAGCTGCGCAAAATCCTCATCAGCGGCAGGGCTGTGCGAATTCGGGTTCGTGCGTTCGGGAGAGATGGTGGAAGGGCGGTGGGAGGGCGGCGGAGCATCAGCATGCTGCCGCCCTCCGCCTGATGATGGGCTTACTTGATTGGACTGATGCTGTCCACGTGAAGCGAGCCGTCGTCGGTGATGTGGCCCGACACCTGCACTTCCTGGTCGAGATCCGCGTCGGGATTCACGACGTCCTGATTGTGGATCTTAAGAACGTCCTTCGCCGGCAGACTCACGAACACCCAGGACGCACCCTTTTCCTTAACACACTTGATGGCGCACTCCTTGTGCTGCGCGCTTGTGCCCTTGGCCGCGCAAGAGCTGTCGCTGATCCAGCCCTTCCAAGTTTGTGTTTGCTGACCTTGCGCGTAAACGGTGAACGCAACCAACAACAAGGCAACCACACCGAACGGTAGAAATTTCCGCATGCTCCTTGCCTCCTGAGTTTTAGAATTAGACCGGTCTCGGATGGGCGAGGGAGCCAAAACCGGGTGGGCTGGAACTTCAGCGCTCATTATACATCCGCGAGAGGCTCAGGCAAGCTTCAAGTATCCTGCCGCGCTCCGACACAGGACGCGAGGCCCCACCGCCCCGAAGAGGCCAGGGCGACTTGCGGTTGACACAGCGGGGCAGGAGGGCTAGGCTCTCGGGCAGAGGGGAAGTTCAAAACGGAAGTTCCAGTTGACGGGTTGACAAGCAAGTGCCAGCCTGCAAAGCGGATCGCGTCGCCGGGAGGCTTCATGCGCGCCCGCTGGCTGGTTCGCATGACCGTTTATGTGCTAATCCTCTCCGCCTTGTGGGCGGGAGAAATCCTCGCAACAAGTTTGCCGCAGGCTCCGCCGGCCGAAACGTACACGGTCCCCAAGGTTTTTCACATCGCGGGCATTCCCGGACAAAGCCGAAATGCGCGCCTCACCCTGATCCTGGAAGACAAAAAGTTGGTCTGCGAAAAAAAGGGCGTCAGGGTGCTCGAAGTTCCCTACGAGCGGTTTCGGCGGACACAACTGGTCAGCGGCGCGCGGGACTACCCGGAGGCCACGTACATCGCGGCCTTGGCCACGTTTGGTATCGGCGGACTGTTGATCGCTAAAAAGCGAAAGATGGATGTCCTCGTTCTGGATTTCGTGAACGAACGAGGCGGCAGGATGGGCCTTGTCCTCCAATTACCGCTAGGGCAGGGGCCCGCCTGCAAAGAATGGCTGGCGCAACGCGGAATTTCGGTGGAGGAACCGGAGCCAGCGCCAGCAGCCACCAAGAAGCCCTAGCCCTTCCAGCGCTTTCGAGGAGGTATGAGATGAACACGATCAGGCGAGCAGTGTTAGTTGGACTGGCGGCCGCGCTTGCTGTCGGCGCCGGGGTTGCCGAAGAGAAAACCGTCAAGGGGAAATACCAGGCGATTGAAGTGGCCCGGTTCGACATCAAGCCGGGCGTGGAGAAGTTTTCTCAGGATTGGCTGGTCACCATGAACGAGGAGTTGATCAAACAACTCCAGGAGACGGCCAAATTCAAGGAGGTTCTGCGCGAAGGTGAAAAGCCGAGCAACGCGGGCACACCAACGCTCCTGTTAGTTGGCACGGTCACCGAATACAATCCCGGAAACCGAGCCGCCCGTTACATGGTGGGATTTGGAGCCGGCAAGACGAAAGTGAAGGCTCATGTAAAAATCCTTGACAAGGCCTCCAAGGAAGTGCTCTTCGAGGACGACGTTGACGGCAAGGTGATCATGGGCGCGATTGGCGGCGAATCGATCGGTGCGACTCGCGGACTGGCCAAGGAGGTGGCGAGCAAGACCAAGAAGAAATTCTTCTAGGAGGCAGCGGCGTCGCCAGCACTCCGTTCGTCCGGGAGAATGGATGCCCGACAAGAGGGCTTTGCTTCGGCACCATTCAGCTCAACAAGGCGAAACCGGGTAAGCGGAGAGAACCGGAACGGTGACGTCTGAGGGCGGGGGCCCTGGTTCGACGAGACACAGCTCGGGGCCCGCCCCGACAACTACAACTGTTCGGAACGGCAGAAGGGCGCTTCTGTTTCAAGTGCGGGGCGGATCTACGTAAACACCTCCGCGCAGTCTGTTGCCGCCGTGGAATAGAGCGCGCGCTTCGCTGTCATGGCCGTGCCGCCACGGCGTTAGGCTAGTGGTGAGCCTGGGCCAAAGTCTTGAACATTCCCCTCAAGTCACGGCTTGATGAATCCACGTTGTCTGTGCCGAGCGATCCCACGGCCAGCGGCGGCGATTCCGCGACTGACTGGCTGAGCCGCTGGTGGGTTCCCTTGTCGTGGGCGGTTTTGCTGGGCGGGTACGCGCTGGGCTCCGCCGTTATTCCCCGGGGCAGCCATTTAACCGCGTTCGGGGACTTGCTGCAATGCGCTGTCCCGCTCTTCGCGATCTCCGGCCTGCTGCTGAACTCCGGCTCAGCGGATTGGCGCAACGATGTCTTCTGGATGCTGTTCGGCCTGGGCTGCGCGATGTGGATGGCCGGGCAGATGCTCTGGACGTTCATCGAAGTGGTGGAGCACCAGCCGGTGCCCAATCCATTCATCGGCGATGTCATTTTCTTCCTGCATCCGGTTCCGATGCTCGGCGCGCTGGCGCTGGCGCCGCATCGCAAGGCCGGCGAGTTGCGATTCCGCTACGGCTCAATTGACTTCTCTCTCTTGCTCCTCTGGTGGGTCTATCTCTATCTGTTCATCGTGATTCCGTGGCAATACATTTCGCCCAACGATAAGCTCTACGGCGACGCCTACAACGGGTTGAGCCTGGCGCAAAACTTGTTGCTGGTCGCCGGGCTGGGGATGCTTACACTGCAGGCGAAGAGCCAATGGCGCAAGATCTATGCGCACCTGTGCGGCGCCGCGCTGCTCTACGGGACCTCCGCCCTTCTCCTCAACCTCGCCATTGACCGCAAGGTCTACTACACCGGCAGTCTGTACGATCTTCCGCTGATCGCGTCCTTCTTGTGGTTAGGAACCGCGGGGTTCCTGGCGCGGCGGTGGCGCGCGTCCAGCGAAGTGGTGAAGGGATTCCGCCGGGAAAACTGGCCCGCGGAAGTGGCGATCGGCGCGGTGGTCTCGATGCCCGCGCTGGCGCTCTGGAGCCTGTGGTATAGCCACGCCCCTCTGGCCGTGCGCGAGTTCCGCCTGAGTGTCACGCTGGCCCTGATCGTTCCCGCAGTGTTGCTGGCTTTCCTGCGCCTGCGTCTGGTGGATCGCGACCGACTGCGGCTGTTGCAATCCTCGCAGGAATCGGTTCAGGATTTGCAACGCCTGCAGGCTCAGCTCGTCCAAAACGAAAAACTTGTCTCGCTCGGGCATCTGGCGGCGGGAGCGGCGCACGAAATCAACAACCCGCTCACCGGCATCCTCGGCTACGCCGAGCTGCTGCACGACGATCCGGCGCTCGGCGAACGCCAGCGCTCGCTCGCGGCGAAGATACGCGATCAGGCGCGGCGCATCAAACACTTGGTCGGCAACCTGCTCAGCTTCGCGCGGCAAATTCCCGGCGACAAGGCGCCCCTCGACCTGAACGAGATGATGAAGGGCGCGCTCAATTTGGTCCATCTGGAGCTGCGCAAGAACAAGAACATTCGCATCGTCGAAGAATTCGGCAGCGCGCTCCCCACTGTGCGCGGCGATTCGAATCAGTTGATCCAGGTATTCTTCAACTTGATCAACAACGCGCTCGACGCCCTTGAAGAAGCCGGCGGCGGCGTGCTGACCATTCAATCGCGCGCCGAGCAACGCTTCGTGGTCGTGGACATCGCCGACACCGGCCCCGGCATCAAGGAGCCGAAGATGGTCTTCGATCCGTTCTATACGACCAAGCCGGTCGGGAAGGGAACGGGCCTCGGCTTGAGCATCTGCTACGGCATTATCCAGGAGCATCACGGGCGCGTTACTGGTTTCAACCGCCCGGCAGGCGGCGCCACGTTTCGCGTCGAGTTGCCCGCCGTCCTCACGTCGCTTCCCAAGTTCGCCATCACGACCCTCCCCGCCTCCAAAGTTCAGCAATAGCAAAATATTCTGTGATCCGGGGCTTTGTGGTTGGCCGTGCGTACTCCGGCCATCAATGGCTTCGCAATCCCACGCGAAAGGCGCGCCTGCACTGTGTTTCCGCCGGCGGAAATGAAAAACTCCGCAGGGTCTCGCGGCGTGTGCGATACTCTCGCCAGCAGGGGAGGGGATCATGGGCAATCGAAGCTTCTTTCATAATTCATTTGAGGAATTGTCGTTCAATTTTACACTCCGGGCAGTGAGAGCGTTTTTGCGCGAAGGAGGTTCGGCGCGCCCCGGAGCTTGTGTTGCCGCGTTCCTTCTAGCGGCCGTCGGGCTAGTGGGTGGGCCGGCGTGGCAGCGTCTGCGCGCGCAAGCGCCGGCGCCGCAAAACGTGCCGTCCCCGACGTTGCGGGTTTCGTCGCGGCTGGTGCTGGTGGACACGGTCGTCACCGACAAGGACGGCCATCCGGTGAAAGGTCTCACGGCTTCCGATTTCACCGTCACCGAAAACAAGAAAGCCCAGAAGATCGCCACCTTTTCCTTTCAAGATTCTCCCGTCACCAGCGCCGCACACAAACCTCCCGGGCCCCTGCCGCCCGGCGTGACGACCAATCGTTCCGAATACATCACGCCGCCCGGCCCACCCACCGTCATTCTGCTGGATTCCCTGAACACTCTGGTGCGAGACCAGGGCGCGGCGCGTCTCGAGTTGCTGAGGTACATGGAGAAGCAGCTCACGCCGGGGCAGCCCATTGCGGTGTACACGCTGGGCCGCTCGCTGCGGGTGTTGCAGGGATTCACGGACGATCCGCGGCTGCTGCGCTTGGCCGTCGATTCCTATAGGCCGGAAATCCCGATTGACCGGCAAATCGAGGACGTCCAGAGCCGCATGCCTCCGTCGCCGCAGTTTTGGCTTGGGTCGGGCGCGCTGAACGGAGGTGGTGGTGCGCAAATAGCCGCTCAACACATGATGCAGCAGATTCGTGATTTCTACACCGAGCAGGCGGGAATTGCGCTCGACGACCGCGTGGGAATCACGCTCAGTGCGTTCCGCATCATCGCCCGGGCGCTGGCGGGAATGCCCGGACGGAAAAACCTGATCTGGGTGTCGGGCTCGTTTCCGCTGACGCTGATGAAGCAAATCGTGCATTACGGCGAAACGCAATCCGACCCGAACTACAAGAGCGTCGAGCGTACCTATGAAGACAACATACGCCAGACCGCTTCGTTCCTCACCGACGCGCAGGTGGCTGTTTATTCCGTGGACGCGCGCGGGTTGCTTGGATCCGCGGTGATTGATGCCA
>JBGQEW010000086.1:0-10578 GCA_041496565.1 Terriglobia bacterium
AATACTGCCGGGTGCCTACCGGTTCCGGCGAATGCCGAATGTTACAGGGGCGCTGGTCCCAGTATTTCTTCACCTTCTCGATAGAAGTTTCCGTAAACAGCGAATCGGACATCGGCCATTGCACCCGGTATCAGACCGCCTCGAGTGCGGTCGTCCAATGCTGTATTCTCCACAGAACGCGCAATTAGGCAACGGCCACCGGATCGAGTTTGCTTGGCGCATCGCCTCTTCCATGACACGCAACTAGCCTTCTCGCGGTCCGAACCTCAGCGGCAGGAAGCGCGGCACGCGCCGACAGTAATTTTCGTATGCGCTCCCAAATCGAGCGCGCAACTCGCGTTCCTCGAGCAAAATGGAAAGCAGCGCAATGGGCCACCACGCGGCTGCCACCAGCCACATCGTTCGCGTGCCCGCCAGCAGGCACGCTCCCGCCACCGCGGCCATCATTCCTGCATAACGCGGATGCCGCACCCTCGCGTAAATGCCGGTCGCCGCCATTTCGCCGCCACCCGAAAGTTCTGTTTGCCCCACCAGTCGCGTTGTTCCAAGGTCTCGGTGTACACGATCGAATATCCATCCTTCGAGCCCGATGAGCCCCAGTCCGGCAACAATCGCCCACGCGGGCGGCAATTGCTGCGCGAAGAGTACGCGATGAAACGCGGCGAGAAACACCCCGCCGCTCCCCCAGGCCACCAGCACGGCCGTCGTGTACGCCGCACGCTTGTGGTGCCGCCAGAAATTCGCCAGCGGGTGAAGCACCAACCAATAGAGAGGAATGGGCAGTTCGAAAAGCAGTATCCCCGCGGCCAGCCATCGAAAAAAGATCATCAGCCCCGTCTTGCAAGAGATTGGATCCGGATCACCTGCGCATGAATCTTATTGAAAGCGCCGGGAAGGCGCAAATGAGTTTGTGTCGATTCCTCGGAACTGCGAGCAGCGGGAGGAACTGCCGGTCCTTCGCTTCGCCGATTCGAAGTGCCCTACGGAGATTGCCGATTGCCCGATTCCACTGCCAGGTGCAATAATCGCGCGCATTGCAGCAGGCGCAGGGGGATGACCATGCTTGAAGTCAGGTCTTGGGACAAAATCGAAACCGAAAGGCTGAGCTCGAAGATTGGGCGCAAGATGCTCAGCGGCGAAAACGCCACCGTGGCTCAGGTCCTGTTGGCGCGAGGCGCGGTGGTCCCGCGTCATGTTCACCTGAACGAGCAGTTCACCTGCATCCTGGCCGGCGCGCTGAAATTCATCTTTGATGACGGGGAGGCTGTCGTGCACGCGGGCGAGGTTCTTTTCATTCCCGCGAATGTTCCGCATGCTGCGGAAGCGCTCGAAGACACGCTGGACCTCGATATCTTCGCACCCCGCCGCGAAGATTGGATTTCCAAGAACGACGCTTACTTGCGCGGCGAGTGAGCGGGAAGGAGCCAAGCGATGGATCTGGGGCTGAAGGGACGCGTAGCGATTGTCGTGGCTGCAAGCGCGGGCCTCGGCCGCGCCGTCGCCGTGGAGCTCGCGCGCGAAGGCGCGGAACTGGCCATTTGCGCGCGAAGGGCTGCGGAGCTTGAAAAAAGCGCCACGGCGATCCGCCAGGCCGGCGGCCGCGAAGCGTTCTGGCAGGTATGTGATGTCACCGACTACCCGGCCGTTCAAAAATTCGTCGCCGCAGTCGAGAAGAGGTTCGGGCACGTGGATATCTGCGTCACCAACGCCGGCGGCCCGCCCTCCAAGAAGTTCCTCGAAATCTCGATTGAAGATTGGCGCGCGGCGGTTGAACTAACCCTGCTCAGCGCCGTCTATTTTGCCCGCGAAGTCTTGCCGCTCATGCGCAAGAACCGCTGGGGACGCCTGCTGACGATCACCTCCCTGTCCGTGAAGCAGCCGATTGACGGGTTGCTGCTTTCGAATTCCATTCGCGCCGCCGTCACCGGCCTCGCTCGCACACTGGCAAACGAATTCGGCCCCGACGGCATCACCGTCAACAACGTTTGTCCCGGCTATACGCTCACGGACCGCCTCAACGAGCTCGCCGACAAGGCCGCGCTGGGTGCAGGAGTCGCGCGGGAGAAGATCTTCGAGCGCTGGAGCCAGCAAGTCCCGCTTGGCCGGCTCGGCAGGCCGGAGGAGTTCGCCGCGCTCGTCGCTTTTTTGGCCTCCGAGCGCGCCAGCTACATCAACGGCACGACGATCGCCGTGGACGGCGGCTTCGTGAAAAGCTTGCTCTAGCGCGTCACTCCGAGGAATTTTCGCTCCCCGTCGCACACACCTTTGGGGCTCTCGATAATCCTCTTACAAGCAAGCTGGTGAACGGCGTTACCGGGTGAGCAGGACGCGGAAGTCGCGAAGGTTGTTGCCAGTCGGACCGGTGACAATGGCATCGCCCAGCCGCTCGAAAAAAGTGTGAGCGTCGCTGCGGCGCAAGAAATCTACAGGGTCGAGTCCTGCGGCGCGGGCTCGCGCAGATGTTTCGCCATCGGCCACGGCGCCGGCGGCCGGGCTGTTGCCGTCAATCCCATCCGTTCCCGCGCTCAGCACTGCAATGCTCCCGCCGGCAATTCTTTCCACGCACGTCAAGACGAATGCTGAGTTTCGCCCGCCGATCCCGCTGCCCTTCACCGGGCTACTCACTTCCCCATCGGAAATTACGGCAACCGGCTTGCCCGGCCTCGAATGCCGGAGCTGCGCGAGCAGCCCAAGAAGATAATCAGCCGCCTTTTCGAGCGGCCAGCCGTCCGTCGAATTGTCGCAGATCGTGACGAAGCCCGCGGCCTCGGTCGCGTGGTGGCCGTGATGAAATAAATCGTGCATTCCGAGCAGTAGAAGAAAACGTGCGCGCTCGAATGCCGCATCGCCCGCCTTGGGAGTCTCGCGCAGTGTGTGCCGCTCGAACTTGGTGCAAATCGCCGCAGGCAACTTCGCGCTCAGTCCGAATTCGTGGACCACTCGCTCGGCGTCGCGCACTGTCGTCGGGTCCGGCAACGTGGGCCCGGATGCCAGCGCCGACTCGTGACCCTGCGGAACGTCTGAGACACCCAGCGTGATCTTCATCGCCCGCGGCGCCGCAGCAGCCAGGCGGCCGCCCTTCGTCGCGGAAAGATGCTTCCGCACTGCGTTGATTTCTTCGATGGGCGCGCCGCAAGTCACAAGCGCGTGATTGAGCTGCTCGAAATCATGGAGGGAAACGTTTCCGTCGAGCGGCTGCTCCACCAGCGCCGAGCCACCGCCCGACAGCAGAAAAAATATAAGCGACCGCTCATCACATCGCCCCAAACGTTTTAGAATTGCGCTCCCGGCGCGGAAGCTTTCCGCCGTTGGCACCGGATGGCCCGCGACAATCGTTTCCCAGCCAGGCAGCGCGCTCGGCGGAGCGACGGGCGTCACCAGAATGCCGCCCACATGAAAATCAGGCGCGAGCACGCCCGAAAGGCCTTCGGCCATCGCGAAGGCAGCTTTCCCGAATGCAATTCCGACAATCTCCCGAAATTCCGCAAGGTCAATCTCGAGATCGTCAACGCAGATGCAGGTGCCGTTGCGCGCGAGCCTCTGAACCAGCGTCGCGCGAATATCGATGGCCGCAAGGGTCGCGCGGAAGGCCTGCTGCGCGATTTGTTTGAGATTGGCCAAGATGAGATGCGCGCTTCTATTCGAGCGCTTCGGGGTTGACCGCGTTCGGCGGCCGCTGCCCTGCGAAGAGCGCGACAACGTTTTCCGCGGCCATCACTGCCATCTTCGTCCGTGTCTCCACCGACGCGCTCGCGATGTGCGGGGCCAGGATCACATCTTTGCGCTCGATGAGCGCGGGATGCGCCTTGGGCTCATTCTCGTAGACGTCCAGCGCGGCCCCGGCGATTTTCTTCGCCTCGAGCGCCGCCGCCAGCGCGGCTTCATCCAGCACCGGCCCGCGCGAAGTGTTGATGATGTACGCGGTCGGCTTCATCTTGGCAAGGTTTTCGGCGTTGATCAGGTGGCGCGTCGAGGGCAGCAGCGGAACGTGCACGGAAATGAAATCCGATTCGGCGAACAGCCGGTCGCGCTCCACGAATTCGGCATGAAGCTCCTTTTCCACCTCGGGCGAAACGCGCACCGCATCATTATAGATAACACGCATATTGAAGCCGTGCGATCGCCGCGCCACCCCGCGCCCGATTCGCCCGAAGCCAAGAATGCCGAGCGTCTTTCCCCACACGTCCGAGCCGCAAAGCTGGTCGAGGTCCCAGCCCGGCCACGTGCCGGACCGCATCCACGCGTCGCCTTCGATCAAACGCCGCGCAACGGCCATGATCAGAGTCCATGCGAAGTCGGCGGTCGTATTGTCCAGCACGCCGGGCGTGTGCGTCGCCACCACTTTGTGCCGGGTGCACGCGGCCACGTCAATGTTGTCGTAGCCGACCGAAACGGTCGCTGCGATTCGCAGCTTCGGCGCGGTCTTGAGCAGCTCTTCATCCACTTTTTCCGTCAGCAGGCACACGAGCGCGTCCTTATTCGCCACGCGCTTCAGCAGTTCCTCACGCGAGATTCGCGCCGGGTCGGTCCAGTATTCCACTTCGCAATGTTCGTTCAGGATTTTTCGCGCGGCTTCAAACAGAGGCCGAGTCGAAAGAACTTTGGGCTTGCTCACGCTGCACCTCGGAGTGCGGAAGTAAGCTTCGGTCAGTAGCACAGTTTCGCGCGGGGTGTCAACGCAGCGCGCTGGCAACGCGCGCGCGTTGACTCCGCGCCGCGCGCACGACTATAGTGGCCGCAGAGGCGCGAAGAGCCTCTGCCTCGCGCAGCCGATGGACTCGAAACTTCTCCGCGAACTCGAAAGCCTTCTCGGCCCCGGCAGCGTCCTCCACAAGCCGGAAGACCTGATTCTCTACGAATATGACGGTTCGGTTGAAATCGCGCGGCCGGACTGCGTTGTTTTCCCTCGCTCGACCGCGCACGTCGTCAAGATTGTCGAGCTCGCGAACCGCTTCCAAATTCCGATGGTCGGCCGCGGCGCCGGCACAGGACTCTCCGGCGGCGCGCTCGCGCGACTGGGCGGGATGCAGGTCGTGTTCTCGCGCATGAACCAAATCCTCGAAATTGACATCGAAAACCAACGCGCGGTGGTCCAGCCCGGCGTCGTGAATTCTGATCTTTCGCGCTCCGTCGAGCATGCCGGCCTGCACTATGCGCCCGACCCATCGAGCCAGAAGGCCTGCACGATCGGCGGCAACGTCTCCGAAAACGCCGGCGGGCCGCACACGCTGGCCTACGGCGTCACCGCGAACCACGTCCTCGGCCTCGAACTGGTAATGCCGACGGGAGAAGTGATTCGCGTCGGTGGCAAAGCGCTCGACTCGCCCGGTTACGACTTGACGGGCCTGTTCGTCGGCTCCGAAGGTACGTTCGCCTTCGTCACCGAAATCATCGTGAAGCTGACGCGCTCGCCCGAAGCGGTGAAGACGCTGCTCGCCGTTTTCGACCGCGTGGACGACGCCACCGAAACCGTCGTCGAAATCACCGCCCGCGGCATCACTCCGGCCGCATGCGAAATGCTCGACGGCTGGACGATTCGCGCCGTCGAGGCGTGGGTCCACGCCGGTTTCCCGCTCGATAGCGCCGCCGTGCTCCTGCTCGAAGTGGACGGCCTGCGGGAAGCCGTCGAGCCGCACGCCGATGAGATCGCCGAGGTGTGCAAGCTGCATCACGCGCGCGAGGTGCGCGTGGCGCGCGACGCAAAGGAGCGCGAACTGCTCTGGAAGGCGCGCAAGAACGCTTTTGGCGCCGTCGGCCGCCTCTCACCCACCTATTACACGCAAGACGGGGTGATTCCCCGAACCAAACTTCCCGCCACGCTGCGCCGCATCGAAGAAATCGGCAAGAAATATGGCTTCGAAGTCGGAAATATCTTCCACGCGGGCGACGGCAACCTCCATCCCATCATTCTCTTCGACGCGCGCGATCCCACGCAATTCGAGCGCGCCGTGGCAACCTCCGATGAAATCATCAAGTGGTGCATCGAAGTGGGCGGCGCGATCACGGGCGAACACGGCGTCGGAATGGAGAAAGATCGCCTGATGCCGCTGCTCTTCAGCGAAGACGAGCTCAATTTGATGCGCCGCGTCCGCGACGCATTCAATCCGCGCGGCCTGCTCAATCCTGGCAAGATTTTCCCCTCCGGCAAGGGTTGCGGCGAAATCCGCATACGGCCTTTGCCCGTCAAAGGCGCCGATGTTGCGCCAACCACATGACCACCGCGGCCCGCATCGTGCCTGATCGGGTCGGCGAAATTGTTGGTGCTGAATTTCTCGTCGCTGATCCCGCTCGGCTCGCTACCTACGAAGTGGATGGCGTGCGACCCTGCGCGGCCGCGCGCCCTGAAACCGCGGAACAAATTGTCGAACTGGTTCGTCTCGCCGCCGCCGAAAAACTGGCGGCGATTCCATGCGGCGCGCGCACCAAGCTGCGCATCGGCATGCCGCCGCGAAAATACGATCTCGCCATTGACCTCACGCGCCTCAATCGTGTCCTCGCGTATGATCCAGGCGACCTCACGCTCGGCGTCGAAGCGGGCATCCCGCTCTGCAAATTGCAAAGCGTCCTCGCCGAGCACGATCAGTTCCTCCCGCTCGCCGTACCCTTCTTTCAGCAAGCGACCATCGGCGGCACGATCGCCACCAACGTGGACACGCCATTGCGCCAGCTTTACGGCACCGCGCGCGACTACGTCCTCGGAATGGAATTCATCTCCGGCGAAGGCGTGAGGACGAAGAGCGGCGCGCGCGTTGTGAAAAACGTGACCGGCTACGACCTGCACAAATTGATGATTGGTTCGATTGGCACCCTCGGCGTCATCACGCGCGTCAACTTCAAGACATTTCCCCGGCCGCACGTCAGCCGCGGCTTTCTCGCCTATTTTGCGGATGCCGCCGGAGCGTTCGAGCTTCGCGGGAGGATCGCGGCCTCGCCGCTTGCGGTCAGCACGCTCGAAATTCTGAGCCCGCAGGCAGCACAGATTGTCGCCCGCAATACCTCTTCGGAAGTGGGTTCGCTGCCTTTGCCTGGCGAGTGGTTTTCAACCTCGCATTGGATTCTGGCCGCGGCCTTCAGCGGGAACGAGCGCGTCCTCGGCCGCTACACGACGGATCTGACGCGGATGGCGGAAGAATCGCACGCGGAGAATTCGCTAGTCATCGGCGACGCGGAACGCCACTCCCTTTGGGGGCGTCTCCGCGAAGCGCTCCCGTTGATGCTGGAGTCTTCGCCAGCCGCAACTATTGTTCGCCTCAGCACGCTGCCGACACGCCTGGGAGAAATGATCGCGAGACTGCAGCAAATTGCGGAGCAGCACGAGCTGCCCGCGGCGTTGTTCGCTCGCGGCGTCGGGGTCGTTTATTGCGCTCTGCTCCCGCCGTCCTCCGGCGGCGAGGCAATCCGTCGCTTGGCGCGAGCCTGCGGCAAGATTTTCGAATCAAGTCCAAGCTTCGACGGGCGCGCCATGATTCCCTGGTGCCCCGCGGCACTCAAGCGAGAGATCAACATCTGGGGCGCGACGCGCGATGATTTTGCGCTCATGCAAAAGATGAAAACTGTCTTCGACCCGCACGGCATCTTGAGTACCGGCCGCTTTGTGGGAGGCCTCTAGCGCAATGGCCGACACTCCCGCGCCTGTCATCCAACTCGAAAGCGGTTTCCGCGGCACGGATAAGCCCGAGTACAACGACCTCGCGCGTTGCATCCATTGCGGCCTCTGCCTGAATCATTGCCCCACCTATCGCCTCTGGGGCATGGAAGCCGATTCGCCCCGGGGGCGATTGCGGCAAATGATGTTGGTGGATCAGGGCCGGCTGGCCATTTCAGATTCGTTTGTCACGCATATTGACCGCTGCCTCGATTGCCGCGCCTGCGAAACGGCGTGCCCGTCGGGCGTCGAATACGGCATGCTGGTTGAACTGACGCGTGCGCAAATTGCGCAGAACTATCGCCGGCCGTTCCTCTCACGCGTCGCAAACAATTTTGTCTATCGAAAGTTGCTGCCGCAGCCGGGTCGCATCGCTTCCCTCGCGCGGCTCCTGCGTTTCTATCAACGCTCCGGCTTGCAGCGCCTCGCGCGTGCCTCCGGAGTTCTACGCCTCTTCGGCCTCACTACCAAAGATTTATTGCTGCCGCGCATTGATTCCGAGTTTTTCTTCTCGCGCCTCGGCCAGACCTTCCCCGCACAGGGCGCCCGCCGCGCGCGGGTCGCGTTTTTTGCCGGCTGCGTCGCGCAGGTGACGTTTTCCGAGCTCAACGAAGCGACCATTCGTGTGTTGCAGGCAAACGGCTGCGAAGTGGTCGTCCCTGCTCAGCAACTTTGCTGCGGCGCTCTCGCCGCACATGCAGGCGTCCGCGATGTAGCTCGCGATCTCGCCCGCGTTAACCTCGAAGCTTTTTCCGCCGACGGCTTCGACGCCGTCATCACCAACGCTGCCGGCTGCGGCTCCACGTTGAAGGAATATACGCATCTTTTCCCCGCAGATTCGCCGGAGCACGAGCGTGCGGCGGCGTTCTGCCTAAGAATGCGCGACGTCACCGAATTCCTTGACGAACTCGGCCTCGTGGCGCCGCTCAAGCCGCTCCCGCTGCGCGTGACGTATCAGGATTCCTGCCACCTCGTTCACGGACAGAAGATTCGTGAGGCTCCGCGCAATTTGATTCGCTCGATTCCAGGCGTGGAATTTGTCGAAATGCCGCTTTCGGATTTGTGCTGCGGCTCGGCCGGCGTTTACAACGTCACGCAGCCGGAAGCATCATTAGCCCTTCTGAAGGACAAAATGGAGAACGCGCGCTCGACCAGCGCGGCCGTGATTGTCACTGCAAATCCGGGCTGCATCTTGCAGCTTCGCGCCGGCGCCCAGCTCCATTCGACCGGCCAGGAAGTCCTCCACGTCGTCGAACTCCTCGCCCGCTCGTTATAGCCACAGATAAACACAGCCTCACACAGACGATGTGCCGCGCAAGTTTAGACCTTGAGGGACTCATTTTTCGCCGATGAGGTAGCGGCAGCCGTGCGGCCCCATGCGCGCGGAGTGTATCGTGCCCGCCGGTACGTCGCAGCGGTCGCCTGCGCGATACGCTTGCGGCGCGCCGCCGACAGTGAGCGTCATCTCGCCATCCAGAATGATGTGTGCCGTCTCGCTCGGGTGTGAGTGCTCGGGATAGAATTCGCTCGGGCCGTCCTGCCAAACGTACGTGTGGGTAAAACCTTCTTCGTGCAGCTTGCGCTCGAGCTCCGCGACTTTCATGGGAGTGTGGAACCTCAGATTAACACTGACAGACAAGGATGAAAATATGGACCGAAAACCTCACCGCAAAAGCGAGGAGTAAGCGGAGACAGTAGCGCCGGAGATCAGAGAAGAAGCGCCAAAATCAACACAATCAACGCAAAGAACGCGGAGGGGACACTCCGAGCACACCACAACGCGATACATCCTTGACCCGCACGGAAGCGTTTCGTACTTTATAGCTTCTCTCAGACCCGCTACTCCAATCGAAAACTTAGCCCTCGGAGGCATCATGACGGAATTCGATCCGCAGGTCCTTAACGAAAAGCCCGTCCCGCCGCCGGAGGAATTCAGCAAACGCGCCCGGGTGCGCTCGCTCGACGACTACAAGCAAATGTGCGACCGCGCGGCGAAGGATCCGGAAGGCTACTGGGGAGAGCAGGCGAAGCTGCTTGATTGGTTCGAGCCGCCAAAGAAAACGCTCGAGTGGGACCTCCCGCACGCGAAGTGGTTCGTCGGCGGCAAGTTGAATGTCGCCTACAATTGCCTCGACCGCCACCTCGAAAAGAACGGCAACAAGCCCGCGCTGTGCTGGGAAGCCGAAAACGGTGAGACGCTTCAGTTCACCTACATCGAGTTGCACGACCGCGTCTGCCGCTTCGCAAACGCGCTGCTCTCACTCGGTGTCGAGGCCGGCGACTGCGTCGCAATCTATTTGCCTATGATTCCGGAGCTGCCGATCTCGCTGCTCGCCTGCGCCCGGATCGGCGCGGTGCATTCGGTCGTGTTCGGCGGTTTTAGCGCTCCCGCGCTCACCGACCGCATCAACGACGCCCGCTCGAAGCTCCTGATCACCGCCGACGGCGGCTATCGTCGTGGCCGCATCATCCCGCTCAAGGAAACAGCGAACACCGCGGTTGAGAACTGCCCCTCCATCGAGAAGGTTATCGTAGTCAAGCGCACCGGCGAAGCAGTCGCCTGGAAAGACGGCCGTGACCTCTGGTGGCACGAGCTCGAAAAAAAATCTTCGGCGGTCTGCCCCGCGGCGTCCTTCGATTCCGAGCATCCGCTCTACATCCTCTACACCAGTGGCACCACGGGCAAACCTAAAGGCGTGCTGCACACCTCGGCAGGCTACCTGGTCCAATGCGCGTGGAGCACCCGGCTCGTCTTCGATCTTCGAGAAAATGACGTTTACTGGTGCACGGCCGACATCGGCTGGGTCACGGGCCACAGCTATATCGTCTACGGCCCGCTCGCGAACGCCGCGACGATCGTGATGTATGAGGGCGCGCCGGACCACCCGCAGCGAGACCGGTTCTGGGAAATCATCGAACGCTACAAGGTGACG
>JBGQEW010000087.1:0-10116 GCA_041496565.1 Terriglobia bacterium
GGAGAAGAAGCGCAGATTCCATCAGGGCCCGAGGAGCAACCCGCTCTTCAGTAGTTAGAGGCCGGATATATGCATGCGTCTCGATCAAAAACGCCAACCTTCCGCAGCTCTTGCGCCCGGGATGGGTCCATATATGCCCCCCGTTCTTGGTCCAGTCATAATGTAGCACTCGGGGTCTCCTGCAAGCTCGATTCTGCCCACACCGGGATGGAAGAAGCGACCGGCGTGGGGGGAGACGCCGGTCGCGCGGCGGCTTCGGCCGCGAACTCTTCCGTGCCCGTGATCAGCTCTTCGCCTCATAAACTGCAGCGATTGCGCGGTTTTCCGTAAATCCACTATAATGAAGATCGCCCCTTGCCAAAAACTCGTCGAACGCGCAAAGTTCGTAGGGTCATTCGTGTCGGCAGGACTCGTTCAATGATCAAGGACATCGCTGCCCGGATTAAGCTAAAACTGCAGACTGAAATCGCGGCGCTCGAGCACGAGCTGCACTCCGATCTGCCCAAGGAACTCATGAAGGCCCGGGCGCACGGCGATCTCTCCGAAAACGCGGAATACAAGTACGCCAAGGAGCGCCAATCCTACGTCTCGGCGCGGCTTGGCCAGCTTCATCAGCGCATGGCCGACGTGGCCATGCTCAATCTCAGCAACCTGCCCGCGGATCGTGCCGCTTACGGCTCACGCTTGAAGTTGCTGGACTTGCAGAAGTCCACCGAAATCGAGTACAAGCTGGTAACGACGGAAGAAGCCGACGCGTCCAAAGGTTTGATTTCCACTACTTCGCCGATTGGCCGGGCCCTGATGGGGAAAAAGGCCGGTGACGAAGTGGTGGTGGTCACGCCGGCCGGAAACAAAGAATTCGAAGTCATCGATTTGAAGACGATCCACGAGGAAGAGTAAGTGAGTGAAACCGTCCTGAGGATGATGGAAACCATTGGGCGGCCCTTCCGCTGGCTGCGGGACAAGACGGCGGCGGGCCTCGCCGCCACCGGGGTGCATCCCAATTTTCTCACTTGGTTGATTCTCTTCTTCAATCTGTGGGCGGGCATCCTGTTTGCCGCTGGGCGTTTTGCCGCTGCCGGCGGCATGATGATCGCAGCGGGCTTTTTCGACATCGTGGACGGCCCGGTCGCACGCATGCAGGGGCGCGTCTCCACCTTCGGCGGCTTCCTGGATTCCATCCTCGACCGCTATGCGGACCTCGTCCTGTTCCTCGGCCTGCTGATCTACTATTCGCGGGTGAACCGCTTCGGCTACGCCGTGCTTGTTGGCGTGGCGATGGCCGGGGCGGTGATGGTCAGCTACGCGCAAGCGCGCGCCGAATCGCTGATCGAAAGTTGTCGTGTCGGATTCTGGGAGCGCCCCGAGCGAATCGTGTTGATGATCCTCGGCGCACTGGCGAATCGCATGCCGCTCGCGCTTTGGCTGCTGGCGATCGGCCCGAATCTCACCGTTCTGCATCGCATCCTCTACACCTGGCAGCGCACGGAAGGCCGGGCGCGGCGTCCCGAAGTGCCGCGACAGCCGTCTCCCGAGCCTGAAGCAAGATCGGATCCGCAGCCCGAAGCCGTGTCGAGCGCGCCGCGCGCCGTGCTCACGCGCACCGCGGGTCATGGAGGCTAGCCGTGGTCCCCGAGCTGCTCGGACTGATCGGCACCGTAATCGTTTTCGCGGGAATTCATATGCTCTGGCAGGCGCGCAACGAGCTGTTCTATTGGATCGAAACCTATTTGCGAATTTTTCGCGCCGCGCTCCGGCAGCCGGGAGCTCCCGTCCCTCGCTCGGCTGCTGCCGGAGCCAGTCGCCAGCACGAGAACACGTTCCGGATTCTTCTCGGCTTCGGGCTCTTGTTTTTCCTCGGCCCGGCGTTGATTGTCTTGGGCCTTACTTTGTGAACGCAGCGGCCTGACCCTTGCAACCTTCCCTCATCGTTCACGGCGGCGCGTGGAATATTCCGGATTCCGCGGTGGCGGACTGCCGCGCCGGGTGCCGCAACTCGCTCGAGACGGGCTGGAAAATCCTTTCCTCGGGCGGTTCGGCGATGGACGCGGTCGAAGCCGCGATCGTCGTGCTCGAAGAAGACCCCACGTTCGACGCCGGCTTCGGCTCGCATCTGAACCGCGACGGCCACGCGCAGCTCGACGCCATTCTGATGAATGGCGCAACGCTCAAGGCCGGCGCCGTCGCCGCCGTCGAACGCGTCCGCAATCCGATCTCTCTCGCCCGCGCCGTCCTGGAATCGAGCGAGCACATGATGCTGGTCGGAGAAGGCGCGGAACAGTTCGCGCTCGAGCAGGGCCTGCCGCTCTGCTCGCCGGGCGAGCTCGTCCTCGAACGCGAACGCATCGCCTGGCGCCAATGCCGCGAGAACAAGCACGCCGCCGAATTTCACTTCGGCCACCAGCACGGCACCGTCGGCGCCGTGGCGATGGACCGCGAAAGGGGCATCGTTGCCGGCACGTCCACCGGCGGCACCTGCTGCAAATATCCCGGGCGCGTCGGCGATTCGCCGCTCATCGGCTGCGGATGCTATGCCGACGCCGAAGCCGGCGGCGTCTCCTGCACCGGCTTGGGCGAAGCCATCATGAAAATCGTGATGGCGAAGACGGCGATCGATCTCCTCCAGCCGCCGCTCGACGTATTGCCCACCGAATCGCTTTCTTCGCAGCAGGTGGCCGAAGCCTGCGTCCGCCTGCTGGCCACGCGCGCCCACGGCACCGGCGGCCTGATCATCATTGACCACGAAGGCCGTCCCGCCGTCGCATTCAATACTCCGCGCATGGCCTACGCGTATGTCGCCGCCGACGGCTCCTTCGTAGTTGCCCCGTAGCCAATCCACCCTCATCCGCGCCCTCGCGAGTCTAAGTTCTCGAATCACAATTTACGAAACTGCGGTAAAATCCGGCGCCATGAAAAAGACACTCTTGCTGGCGGCAATGCTTTTCGGCGCGGCGGCCGGGGCGCAAACGCCGGTGGCGATCACGGCCGAGCCGCATCACCACCTGAAAATCCAGAACGACGACGTGCGCGTCTTCTACGTCGCAGTCGCGCCGCACCAGACGACGCTGATGCACTTGCACGACAAGCCCTATCTCTACGTCGCCCTCGGCGACGCGAAGTTCAGCAACAACGTGCTCGGCACCGGAGAGAGCGACGTGATGTTGAAGGACGCTCACTACCGTTACTCCAGCGGCGGCTTCGCCCACCTGGCCACGAACCTGCTCGACACCCCGTTCCGCAACGTGACGGTGGAATTCGAAAAGCCGCAGGACAACGCCCGCAATCTCTGCGAACAAGTGATCGAGCACCAGGCGCTACATTGTCCGGCCGGCGCAGCCACGCACGCGACCAAGCCTCCCGCCGGCGGCTCGACCACCGTGCCGGAATTTGAAACCGACGAATCGCACGTCAGTTTCACGCGCATGGCCGTGGGCGCGAAGATCACCCTCGCCGCGGACGCTCCGGACACGCTGATCGTTGCGCTCGAGAACGCGTCGCTGCACGTCACGCAGGCGGGCAAGCCGATGACGAAACTCACGAGCGGCGGATCGATCTGGCTTGCGCACGGCACCGGCGCCACGATCGAAAACGCTGGCCAATCCATCGCGCGCTACCTCCTATTCGAATTCAAATAGCCTGCCGGCGTCCGGGCCGAGTGGCGTGGCGACGGGATAACACCTGAGATGCGGTTGAATGCGCGGGGAGGCCTGTGCTAGCATCCAAGTTTTCCGGGTGTGGCGGAGCCGCCACCGATGCGCCGCACGGCAACGAGGGAACGTCATCGTATCAACCCTAGCCCCGGTGAACCAACCACCGGGGCGAGCGAGTGCAGTCTAGAGCCATCTCCGCGAGTCAGCCCCCTCCGCAGTTTCGCCCGGAATTCCTGCACGAGATTCGAGAGCGCCATCGAGGTGAGCCATGAAATCGTATAACAGCGAATGGATCCGCAACGTGGGCATTGTGGGCCACGGCGACACGGGGAAGACCCAGCTCGTGTCGTCGTTGCTGTTTACCGCCGGGATGACTCCCCGGCTGGGCAAGGTGACCGAGGGCTCGACCGTCACCGACTGGGACGAAGAGGAAATCGCGCGCAAGATTTCCATCCAGACCGGCATCGCCTACGCCGAATGGCAGGCGCCGGGCCAGTCCGAAAAGACGAAAATCAATTTCCTCGACACGCCGGGCTACTCGACGTTCATCAACGAGACGAAAGCATCGCTGATCGCCGCCGACGCGGCGCTGATCCTGGTGGACGCGGCCGCGGGCGTGCAAGTGGTCACGGAAAAAGTGTGGGACTACGCCACCGAATACGATCTGCCGCGGGCGTTCGTCATCAACTGGATGGACCGCGAGCTGGCCAGCTTCGAGCGCGCGCTCGCCTCGATTCAGGACGTTTTCGGCCGCGGCGCCGTGCCAGTGGTCCTCCCCATCGGCGGGGAGAAACAATTCCGCGGCCTGATCGATCTGGTCACGATGAAAGCGCTGGTTTATACGCCCGATGGCGACGGCCGAGCGAAAATGGAAGAAATTCCCGCGGACATGGCCGAAGCGGCCAAGGCGGCGCACGAAGCGCTGGTTGAAATGGTGGCCGAAGGCGACGACGAGCTGATGCAGGAATTTTTCGACAAGGGCACCCTGCCGGTGGAGGATTTGGAAAAGGGTCTACGCGAAGCCGTGTCCGAAAAGCGGATCTTTCCTGTGCTGGCGGCCTCGGCGCTGCGCAATATCGGCAGCGATTCCATTCTCAATTTCATTTGCAGCATTCTCCCCGCGCCCGCCGCGCGCGGAAAAATCTCGGGGCACACCGAGCCGGGCGGCAAAGGCAACGCGGTCGAGCGGAAGATCGCCGACTCCGAGCCGGTCTCGATGTTCGTCTTCAAGACGATTGCCGACGCCTTCGCGGGGCGCATCAGCTACTTCAAGGTGATGTCGGGCGTGGTGAAGAACGACGCGAACCTCTCGAATTTCAATCGCGGCACGGCCGAGCGGCTGCAGCACGTCCAGGTGATGCAGGGCAAGACGGCCACGGCGGTGGCCGATTTGCACGCGGGCGACATCGGCACGGTGGCGAAGCTGAAGGACACGATCACCGGCGACGTGCTCGGCGACAAGGCGGCGCCGATTTTTTATCCTGGCGCGCGCATTCCCGAGCCGTCCATCACGTTCGCGATCGAGCCGAAGACGCGGGCGGATGAAGACCGCATCGGCCAGGCGATTCATCGCATCCTCGAGGAAGACTTGGCGCTGCGGTTCAGCCGCGATCCGCAAACGAAGGAATTTCTGCTCTCGGGCGCGGGACAGCAGCACATCGAAGTGGTGGTCGCGAAGCTGCGCAAGCGCTACCACGTGGAGCTGACGCTCAAACCGCCGAAAGTTCCCTATCGGGAAACGATCCGCGGCAAGGCAGATGCCGAAGGCAAACACAAGAAACAAACCGGCGGCCACGGCCAGTTCGGCGTCTGCCGGATCAAGATGGAGCCGCTGCCGCGCGGCACCGGGTTCGAATTCGTGGACGATGTGTTCGGCGGCGCGATCCCGAAGAACTGGATCCCTTCGGTCGAACGCGGCATCCGCGATTCGGCCGAACGCGGCTACCTGGCAGGCTTCCCCGTGGTGGATTTCCGCGCCTCCCTGTACGACGGCAAGTATCACGATGTGGATTCCTCCGACATGGCATTCCGGATCGCCGGCTCGCTCGCGTTCAAGGAAGGAATGAAGCAGGCGAGGCCGGCGCTGCTCGAGCCGGTGATGAACGTGGAGGTGTACGCGCCCGACCAGTATTCGGGGGACCTGATGGGCGACCTGAGCGGGCGCCGCGGGCGCATCAGCGGCAGCGAAGCGCGCGGCCACAACGTGGTCATCAAGGCCCAGGTGCCGCTGTCGGAGATGCTGAGCTACGCGAACGATTTGACTTCGATGACGCAGGGCCGCGCGAGCTACTCGATGGAATACTCGCATTACGATTTCGTGCCCGGCGAAATTGCGGAGAAAATCATCGCCGCGCACAAGCCGCACCACGCCGAAGAAGATGTCGAAGGCGCATCCGCGTAGCGCCGAGGCGCCCAGAATCCCCAGGTCAACCCCGGCACGCATCGCCCCAGCCGGACCCGAGCCGCCGCGTGGCTTTCGGCTCCGTCGTAGAATACTTTGCTGTTTTCTTTTCATCGCGCATAGCCAATTTGGCCCTTGCACGAAGGGGCGAAGCCAGTCCATGCTTCGTCTTCTATGAAAAAAACATCTCGTCGTGCCGCGCATCGCCGGGGCGACGCGACCGAAGCCATCCACGCCGGCGAGGAAAAGCACGGCATCGGCGGTCCGGTCACGACGCCCATCCTGCAGACCTCGAACTTCACGTTTTCCAGCACCGCCGAAATGAAGCGCTGGGCCGAGGGCAAGAGCTCGGCCTACATCTACACGCGCTACGGCAACCCCACACTGACCGTGGCCGAAACCAAGCTGGCCGCGCTCGAAGGCGGCGAAGCGGCGGTGGTCGCTGCTTCGGGAATGGCGGCGATTTCGAGCGCGCTGCTGGCGGTGCTACGGACGGGCGATGAAGTGATCTCCACGCGGCAGCTGTACGGCGGCAGCTACCGCCTGATGCGCGACATCTTCCCCCGGCTGGGGATCACGGTGCGGCACGTGGAGACGGACCTCGCCGGGGCCGAGCAGCTCGTCACGCCGCGCACGAAAGCCCTTTACGTCGAAACGCCCACGAACCCCACCCTGCGTCTTGTGGATCTGCGCCAGGCGGTTGCGTTCGCCCGGCGGCACAATCTGGTCTCGCTGATTGACAACACCTTCGCCAGCCCCGTGTTGCAGAGGCCGCTCGAACTGGGCTTCGACATCGTCCTGCACAGCGCGACGAAATATTTGTCCGGGCATTCCGACATCATCGCGGGCGCCGCGGCGGGCAGCCGGAAATGGATGAAGGAAGTTCGCAGCCAGATCATCTACCTCGGCGGTTCGATGGATCCGGGAGCGGCCTATCTGCTGATCCGCGGACTCAAGACGCTCGAGCTGCGCGTCCACCGTCATTGCGAGAACGCCATGGCGGTGGCGAAGTATTTGGCGCGGCATCCGAAGGTGTTGCGCGTTCATTATCCCGGTCTCGCTTCGCACCCCGATCATCGCCTGGCGCAGCGGCAGATGAAAGGCTTCGGCGGAATGCTCGCGTTCGATCTGAAGGGCGGCTTGCCCGCCG
This sequence comes from Terriglobia bacterium, assembly GCA_041496565.1. Lineage (GTDB taxonomy): Bacteria > Acidobacteriota > Terriglobia > Acidiferrales > UBA7541 > JBGPTK01. The sequence goes on from JBGQEW010000087.1 coordinate 7,202, forward strand.
CGCGGCGCTTCTGCGACCGCGTTCGTATTTTCCTGCTGGCCGCGAGCCTCGGCGGAGTAGAGTCGCTCGTCGTCCTGCCGATCTATACGTCCCATTACCGCATGTCGCTCGCGGAGTTGCGCGGGGCCGGCGTCGAGCCGGGAAGCGTGCGCGTTTCTGTCGGGCTCGAAGATCCACGCGACTTGATTGAAGATTTGCGGCAAGCCCTAGCTTGAGCTATGGACTAGTACTGCCTGTCCTCTGTAAGATACCCTCTCCTGCCTAATCTCGTTGACCTGTGTCCGTTCGGGTTCGTAAGATTGTCCATATCACGTAAGGCAGGAGCCGTCAGTCAAGGGGTATAGCCTTCCCACCCAGAGAGTTGCGTGAATCGTTCACGGCCGCTTGGGTGGAGGCAAAACCGGATGCGAATGATGGCGAAGCTCGCGCTCCTGGGGGTCGCTCTCGCGATCTCGCTCGCCGGGTGTGACGATTCGACGAACCGCGCTGCAAAGGTGCGTCCACCGGCTCCGGCACCTCAACCGGCCGTCTTTGCGGGGCCGCTGCCGATTCCTCCCAATCCTCCGGCTCCCATCTTGCTGGGCGAGCCCCGGCCGACGATTGACGTCCTGATTGAGCAAGTGAACGCCAGCTTCGAGGCCGGCAAAAAAGATTATCATGAGGGAAAGCTCGAACTGGCTCGTCAGGACTTCGATCACGCCACCGACCTGATCCTGGCGAGCGGCTTTGCGGTCGACAGCGACCCGCGCTTGGCCAAACTCTTCGACCGGATCGTGGATACCGTCCACGGCTATGAGTTCGAAGCCCGCGAGGCCGCCTCCTCCGAAGACGAGGAAGAAGAGGGAATGGATCCAGCCGAAGGCGAGGCCGCGCCCATCGAGGAAATCGCGGACCTGAATCTTCCCAGTGAGGTCGCCCCAGGACTGGCGGCCGTGGCCGCACAGGAATTGATGATTGTGCCGCACGACATCCCTCTCACGCTGAATGAATATGTCCTCTCCTATCTGGCCTATTTCCAGACAACCCGGGGCCAGGCCACCGTGGAAAACGGCCTGCGCCGTGCGGGGCGATACCGGGAGATGATCCGGCGGGTGCTGAAGCAGGAGGGGATGCCGCAGGATCTGATCTATCTCGCGCAGGCCGAAAGCACCTTCCTGCCCCGGGCCGTGTCCCGGGCGGGGGCGCGCGGCATCTGGCAGTTCATGCCCTTCCGCGGCGAGGAATACGATTTAGACCGGAATTATTGGATCGATGAGCGAAGCGACCCGGAGCAATCCACGCGCGCCGCGGCACGCCATCTCCGCGACCTCTACCACATGTTCGGCGACTGGTATCTGGTGATGGCCGCCTACAATTCCGGTCCGTTGAACGTGGTGCGAGGTATCCAGCGCACCGGTTACGCCGATTTCTGGGAGCTTTACAAGCGGAATGCCTTGCCCAAGGAGACGAAGAATTACGTTCCGATCATCCTGGCCCTGGCGATGGTGGCGAAGGAACCGATGCGCTACGGCATCCACGTGATCCCCGAGGCGCCGCCGAAGGTGGATGTGGTGAAGCCAGGCCACTCGCTCGACCTGCGGCTCGTCGCCGACACGATTGACGAGGATGTGGAGACGCTGCGCGGGCTGAATCCGCAATTGATCCGCATGGTCACGCCGGACGATCCGAATTTCGAGCTGTCTCTCCCCGCCGGCGCAGCGGCGAAATTCACGACGGAAATGGCCGCAATCCCGCCGGAGAAGTGGACGAGCTGGCGGCGGCATCGAATCGAATCGGGCGAGACCCTGGCGGAACTTGCGCGGCATTATCACGTCACCGCCGCGGCGATTGCCGACGCCAACAAGATGGACCCGCACGATTCCCTGGTCGCCGGCGACAAGATCATCATCCCCGCGAATCCGGCCGCGGCGGGAAAGCTGGTTCGCTATCGCGTCTTGCGCGGCGACACGCTCGAGGGAATTGCGGCTCGGTTCGACTGCACCGTGACCGAGCTGAAGCGCTGGAATGGACTGCGCGGCAATCGTGCTCCCCGCGGCGCCCGGCTGAAGATTTACCCCGGCGGGCTGGTGGCCGGATCGAAGCGCGCGGTCTCGAAGGAATCCGTCACCGGCGATCCAAAGCTGAGGGCGGCTTCCGAGAAGAAGTCCGACGCAGGCGAAGTGATCCACTAGCGCGGCAAACCCACCGACACGCTCCTCTCCATCGTGACAGAGCGATCGCTGGAGTCTGGCGACGCGCTGACCATCCAAGCAGGGCAATAATCGAGGATCGGCCGGTGAGTACTAGGCCTTGGTCAGATGCGGAATCCGGTGGCAATTAGACCAGATTCAAGTTTTAAGATGCAATTCCTCACCAAGGGATCCGGTATCGCATCTCCCAGCCACGAATATTGGGCTTCTCCTTCCGGTCCCAGGCATTTCGAAGGTTGCACGGCCCGGCCAGGTTGGGCCGCTTTCGGGGAACGAACCTCCACCTTGCGTTGCGCATTGACAAAGCCGCAAAACTGCGTTTATAAAACGGCGAGGGGTGGGAGCACGTCGGGAAGCCTTTGACCCCACGGAGGAACGCATGCCTTATTTGAAATTCCAGGATGACGAAGACGACGAGCTCCCGCAGTACGAGGGGGAGGAGGAAGAGGCCGCCGGCGAAGCCGACGACCTCATCGACGAGGAAGAGACGGAAGAGGTGCTCGTCGTCGAAGAAGAATCGGCTGAGCCGCCGGGCGCCGCGCCGGTCGCCCCGGCGGCGCGGAAATCCGCTCCGAAGCGGGCGGCCAAGAAAAAGCCAAAGAAAGCACGCAAGAAAGCAAGAGCCAAGCGGGCGAAGAAGTCCGCTCGGAAACGCAAAGCGAAGGCGCGGCCGAAGAAGAAAGCGAAACGCAGGAAGCGGTAGCGCTCCGCCGGCGCCTGCCGGAA
>JBGQEW010000088.1:0-10027 GCA_041496565.1 Terriglobia bacterium
ACGAGCCGCCTATTGCCGCAAGCCGTCAGCGTGTCCACAGCCCGAAACAGCGGGATGTAGGCGTTCAATGCCCGGACCTCTTGTCTCGTTCCTCGGTAGTGGGTCGGCATATTAGTTCAAATTAGAATCATTCAAGTTAAAACTATTAGACGCGCCTCTAGCAAAAAGGATGCAGGGAAACAAAGATTTGCTCCTGGAGGAAAGCGAGCCGCAAGTGTTACTCCCGTCAGGGTTTCTGCGTCGGCCGCAGCAGGATTTCGCTGACGAAGCTTTGTGGCGCGGCGGTCACCACCATGGCCACCGCGTGGGCCACATCCTCGGGTTGAAGCATCTTCGCCGGATCTTTTCCCGTGTGCGGGGAAAACTCGCCCGCCACCGTGCCCGGGCAGATGGCGCTGACGCGAATGCCGTAGCCGCGCAACTCCTCAGCCATGCAGTACGTCAGGCCGAGCAGCCCCCACTTCGAGGCGCAGTAGGCCCCGCCGCCGACGAAGGCATTCTTACCGGCCAGGGAACTGATGTTAATTATGATCCCCTGGCGCCGGCGAATCATCTCCGGCGCCACGGCCTTGCTCACGAGGAAGACGCCTTTCAGGTTCGTGTCCATCAATCGGTCCCACTCTTCGTCCCGCACTTCATGCGTCGGACGGAAGATCCCAATGCCCGCATTGTTCACGAGGATATCGATCTCGCCCAGCGCCTCCTTCGTCTTATTCACCAGTGCGGCAACCTCCCCCGCGCGCCCGATGTCGGCGGCGACCGCGGCCGCCTCGATGCCTTCTGCGCGAAGCTCTGCCGCGGCCGCGGTAAGCGTCTCCGGATTTCGCGCGCACAGACCGACGCGCGCGCCCAGTCGGCCGAGCTGGTGGGCAATGGCCAAACCGATTCCGCGGCTGCCTCCTGTGATCAAGGCGGTCTGTTTCGCGAGCGGTTGCGCATTCTGCATGCGGGCTCCTCCTCAGGCGACCTTTCGCCTTAATTCACCATCTTATCATCTGTGTGCGAACGTCACGGGAAGCGGAGCGATGATGCAGTTGAGCGAAATCCCGAGCGTGATTGCGCTTGCGCCCCTTTGGGCCATTCCCTATAATTCGAAGGTTCTCAACGACTCTAAGTTCCCATCGACAGGAAGGGCCAGCTCAAATTGTTCTTCCAGAATGACTCTAGCCAAGGAGGCAGGAAGAAGATGATGCGAAAGTGGGTTGCCGGTAACGGGGTCGGCCTGATTCTGATCGCGGTGCTCTTTCTGTTTGCCTTGCCGGCCGCTGCGCGGGATCAGCAGCCGCCGGAGCAGAAGCCTGCCTATACGATTGCGGAGTACAACGCCTACCAGGCGGCCCGTCAGGAACGTGACCCGCAGGCGCAGATCAAATTGCTGGATGATTTTGTCGCGAAGTTTCCCAATTCGACGCTTTTACCTTACATCTACCAACTCTATTATCCCGCCTACAATCAACTGAAGAACAATTCGAAGGTCATCGAGTACGTGGACAAGCTCCTCAAGTACGCAGACACGCTCGACGCAGGCTCAAAGCTGCAGGCATATTACACGCGCACCCTGGCTTTTAATTTCGCCTTTAATGAGAAGGACGCCAACGCCCCTGCGGAAGCCACAAAGGCGCGGGAATGCGCACTTGCAGGCTTGAAAGTCCTGAGTGAATTGCCGAAACCGCCGAACTTGACCGATGAACAGTTTGCCGATCAGAAGAAGATTCCCTCGGCGATGTTCAACTACACCGCCGGCTACGCGGCCATGCAAGTCAAGGATTTCAAGGCGGCCGTGGATTCATTCAAAAGTGCCCTGGCAAACAATCCCACCGACGCGGTCACCTATTTCCGCATGGGCATCGCCTACTTGCAGGAAAACCCGCCCGAGTCCATGGAAGGATTCTGGGCGCTGGCGCGTTCCATCGCCCTCAAGGGTCCGGGCGAGGCGCAAGTGCGGGATTATCTGCGCAAGAAACTGCTGATTTATCAACAGCCCGGCTGCGACAGTTTGATTGATTCGCAGATGAACGAAATGATCCAACTCGCCGGGGCGTCCGCCGAGCGGCCCGCAAGCTACGCGATTGCAAGCGCGGCAGATCTGGAAAAAGTCAGGCAGTCGAGTAACATTTTGACGGTGATCAGCGATCTGCAAGCAGGCGGGGACAAGGCCAAGCTGACTTGGCTCACGGTTTGCGGATCGGAATTTCCCGAAGTGGTCGGCAAAATCGTCGACGTGGCGCCCGCCACTGACGACGTTGACATAAAGGTGTTCACAGGGGCTACGTCCGAAGCGATGGAAGCCGCCAATGCCGCCAACATGGACGTGAAAATCGTTGGCCAGCGGGAAGCCAGCCGGCTCCAAAGAGATGATTACGTGCGCTTCTCAGGAACCCTTGTTTCTTTTGATTCCCAGCCATTCCTGCTTCACTGGGACAAGACGAAGGTGAATCCGGAAGACATTCCGGCGGAGAAAGCGGCGCCCGGCCAGCACAAACCGCATCGCGTGCCGGGGAAGAAGCCGGGACGCTGACGCACGGCAGCGCGCAAGAAATCAAACGGCCGTTCCAGCAATCGCTGGAGCGGTCGTTTTGTATTTCTGGGCCCGTGGCCTGAGCCGAGTGCGCGGGAATCACGCTGGGGGATATTAGTGCCGGCGACGTGAATTGCCGTCAATCCTGTACTCGTCAACCTTCCGGCTGAGCGTATTGCGATGGATGCCCAGCTCGCGCGCCGCGCGGGATTGATTCCCGCCTGTCCGTTCAAGCGCGCACTTGATGAATTTTTTCTCGAATTCGATGACCGCCTCTTCCAACAGGATTCCGCGCTCCACCATCTGTCCGACGAGGGCTTCGAGTTGGTCTTTCACGATCATGCGCTCCACGTGTACGCCTGCTGGGCCGTTAGTGTTCAGATCCTCTCGTCAGTCAAGTGGTCGGTCGGCCAGCCGCTCGTAGGCTTCTCGATATTTCGCTCGCGTCCCCTCCACCACATCGCTCGGCAGTTCTGGTGCCGGTGGCTGCTTGTTCCAGTCGATCCGCTCGAGGTAGTCGCGGACGTATTGCTTGTCAAACGAAGGCTGTGCGCGCCCCGGCGCATATTCCGAGGCCGGCCAGAAGCGCGAAGAATCCGGCGTCAGCGCCTCGTCAATCCAGATGACGTCGCCCCCGGCGAGGCCGAATTCGAATTTCGTATCGGCGATCAGGATCCCGCGCTCGGCGGCGTAGCCCTCGGCACGGCGATAAATTTCCAGGCTCAGTGCTCGTAACTGCTCTGCCAGCGGCCGCCCGATTCGCTCCGCCATTGCGTCGAAGGAAATATTCTCGTCGTGGCCGCTCGTCGCCTTCGTGGACGGCGTGAAAATGGCCTCCGGCAGTTTCTCCGATTCACGCAGCCCCGCCGGCAGGGGAATCCCGCAAATACTCTCTTTCGCTCGATATTCTTTCCAGCCTGCCCCCGCTAGATATCCGCGCACGACGCATTCGATCGGTACCGGCTCCGTGCGACGGACCAGCATGGCGCGGCCGCGCAACTCCTCTTCGTATCGAACCAGCTCTGGAGGGAATTCGGTCGAGCTCAGGACGTGGTTCGGAACGATGCTTGCGAGCTTGTCGAACCAGAACAACGAAAGCTGTGTGAGCACGCGTCCTTTGTCAGGGATCGGCGTGGGCAGCACGACGTCGAAGGCGGAAAGCCGGTCAGTGGCCACGATCACCAGCCGATCGCCGAACTCGTAAATGTCGCGAACCTTGCCGCGCCCGCGCAGCTTTACTCCGGCGAAGTTTGTCTCACGAACGACAGAATTCAATTGAGGAGAAGCCACGACTCCATTCGTCCTTTCAAGGAGGCGCACATTCTAGCGCACGAGGATGAGATGTCAACGGAGAAGAAAAAGAACTGAGGAAAACTTGGATGCGCAATCGCGTGCTCATCCTCGATCCAGAAATGCGCTACGCGGCGTTCGTCCTCGTCTCGGCCAACTGCTGTGCTTCTTCCCAGCGCACGGAGACGAGTTTTGAGACGCCGGGCTCTTGCATCGTCACGCCGTAGAGCACCGAGCCAATCTCCATCGTGCGCCGGTTGTGCGTCACGATGATGAACTGAGTCTGCTCGCTCATCTCCGCGAGCAGTTTGTTGAACCGGCCGACATTGGCTTCGTCCAGTGGCGCATCCACTTCGTCGAGGATGCAGAACGGGCTCGGCTGATAGCGAAAAATGGCGATCAGCAGCGCCAGCGCTGTCATCGCCTTCTCACCACCCGACAGCAACAGCACATTTTGCAGCCGTTTGCCAGGCGGCTGCGCAACGATATCAATTCCGGCGTCGCCCGAGCTGTCCGGTTCGGTCATGCGCATCTCGCCCGTGCCGCCGCCGAAAAGTGCCTGGAACGCGACCGCGAAGTTGCGGTTGATGACTGTGTACGCCTCTTCGAACTTCTGCCGCGAAACCTGGTCGAGCTCGCTGATGGCCTGCTGCGTATTCTGGATGGATTCCACCAAGTCATTGCGCTCGCGCGTCAGGAACTCCGAGCGCTGTTCGCACTCCTGATATTCCTCCAGTGCCATCATGTTCACTGGGCCCATCGCTTCGATGCGGGCCTTCATTTCATCGTAGCTCGTCTCCGCGGCGGTCAATTCCTCGCCCGCCAGCAGTTGCTGTTCCTGTTCGATCAGCTCCTCGGGATGCGCGTTGACTTCGGCCTGGCAGGTCTGCCGCAGGTGGTCGCGATCCGAATCGTTTCGCGCCTTTTCGATTTCGCGCTGGCTGCGCGCGCCGCGAATTTCATCGAGTGACTGCCGCTTCATCCGCAGCGAATCCTCGATGGTCACGCTGTGCGTACGAGCTTCTTCCCATTCCTTTTCGAACTTCGCCTTGCGCTCTTCAAGCCGCGCTTTCTCGGCGCGGAAACTCTGCAATTGCGTTTCCAGCTCGATGGTGCCCGATTCGAGATCGCTGCGCTCGCGGGCGAGTGCTGCCGCTTGATCGCAGCGTGCGGCGGCGCGCTCCTGCGCCTGCTGCAATTCGTCTTCGAGGCGTTGTCCCAGCGCTTCCGCGCTGGCCAAGCGTTCTGCCATCGCTGCCAGCTCTTCCCGGCGCACCGCGAGTTGTTCCTGTTGCTCGAGTAGTTCCTGCCGCGATGCCGCCAGCCGCCGGACGGCTTGTGCGGCCTCAGCTTCGGCGCCCATTCGGTTGCGGCCAGCCTCCGCGTACTGGCGTCGCGCCAGCGCGGCGCGCTCCCGGGCTGTCTCCGCTTCGCCACGGATTCGAGAAATGTCTTCCCGGCATTCGGCAAGCTGCTGTTGCAGCCGGCCGAGCTCGGCCAACGCTTGCTCGCGCTGATGCGTCGCCGCCACCAGCGCCTTCTCCGCTTCCACGTGATTCGCCAGCACGTCGCCCAGTCCGGCTTCGGCGTCGTGCAGTTCCTCTTGAATGCGCGCGAGGTCTGCTTGCGCCTGCCCCGCGGCGCGCTCGAGGCGCGTCGCGTCGGCTTCGAGGCCCCGCAGCTCGCGCTTCAGCGCCAGCGGGCCCGCATCGCCGGGCCGGCCGCCGGTCACCATGCGTCCGTGATAGCAGGTGCCTTCAAGCGTGACGAAATGCAATTGCGGATTCTCGCGCGCGAGCCGTTCTGCCACCACTGCGCCCTCGACCAGATACGCGGCGCGCAGCGTCGGGAGAAACTCCTTCGCCGTCGGGCCGAGCGGATCGCGGAAATTCACCAGCCGATCGAGGCGTGATACCACTCCCGGATCCAGCAGGATCGGGACGGGCGCTTCATTCGGCGACCACTGCAACTGCCGCACCGAATCTACGAAAAACGTCGCCCGGCCGCCCATTTCATCGCGCAGCAGCGCCACGCCGGCGCGCGCGTGATCGAACGTCTCCACCACCACGTATTCGAGCTCTTCGTGCAGGAACTGCTCGACAGCGCCTTCGTACTGCTCTTCGACTTCGGCGTAATCCGCGAGCACTCCGACGGCGCGGAATCCGCGCGATTGGCCTCCGTCATTCACTGAGAAAAGTTTCTGCACGGCTTCGGCGGTGTAGGCGCGATCGTTCAGGATTTGCTCGAGCGAGGCCCGGCGCGCGCGCGCGCCGGACAATTCCTCGCGCGTCATCTCGACGCGCCGGCTGGTCTCTTTCTGGCTGTGGCGCAGCTCTTCGATGCGCGCCTGCGCGATACGGACGGCCTGTTCCATTGCGCGAGCGCGACTGGTCACCTGTTGCCAGTTGGTTTCGAAGGTGCGGGCGCGTTCGTCGAGTTCTGCGCATGTGCTTTCCACCTGATGGCGCGATTGCTCGCGATGCGTCAGCGCCTCGGTGTGACGCGCGTGCGCCTCTTCGCCTTGCAGAGATTCGGCGTGCCGTCGGACGGCGTCCTCTCCCATCTGGATCGCGTTTCGCCGCAACTCTTCGATGCGCGTTTCGAGCGAGCCTTGCTCGGCCGACCCGGCGGCGGTGAGTTCAAGCATTGATTTCAGCGCCCCATCCAGTCGCGCAGTTTCTTCTCGCAGCATGGCGACCGATTCTCGGTGCGTTCCCGTGCGCGCTTCGAGCTGCTTGGTCTGCATCTCGGCTTGCTCGATTTCGGCAGCGAGCTGCTCGGAACGCGCTGCCAATTGCGCCGCTTGCTCGCGATTGAAGACGATTCGGTTTTCCGCTCGGTCGAGCTCGAGCGCGGCCTGCCCCAGCCAATTCTGTGTTTGCCGCAATTCTCCATCGAGCTCGTAGGTGCGCGCGGAGAGCCGTTCCTGGTCGGTTTCGAGCCCCCGGACGCGGTGCGTTTCGCGCTCTTCGGCGCCAGCGGCTTCGCGAAGCGCAGCTTCGAGCCGCTCGGCTTCGAAATCGAGCTCGCGCGCCTTGCTGGCGAGCACGGACCGCAGCAATCCCCGCATCTGCTCGCGCAATTCGGCGTAGCGGCGAGCCTTCGACGCCTGCCGCTTCAGCGAGGCAAGCTGCTTCTCCACTTCCACGAGAATGTCGTTTACCCGCGCGAGATTCACTTTCGAGGCTTCGAGCTTTGCTTCCGCCAGGCGGCGCTTCGTCTTGTACATCGTCACGCCCGCGGCTTCTTCGATAATCGCACGGCGGTCCATGGGCTTCGAGTTCAGGATTTGCCCGATGCGCCCCTGCTCGATGATGGCGTAGGTGTCTGGGCCGAGGCCCATCCCCATGAACAGTTCCTGAATGTCACGCAGGCGCGCCACGCGGCCATTGATCAGATATTCACTCTGTCCCGAGCGGTAGAGCCGCCGTCCGATCACCACCTCGCCGGGCTTCATGTGTATCGCGGGCTTTTCCGCGCGCTTCTTCCAAGGCTTTACCGGCTTCGAAACTTCCATTGCGCCGAGGCCTTCGGCGTCTGCACTTGTTACCGCGGTTGGATCGCCGGGAATTTCGGCGCCGGCATCTTCGGCGGCCGGTGCGGGGGACGCCTCTTCGACCGCGTCGAGGACCTTCGCCGCTGCTTCGGTAAGCTCAGGGTCCACCAGCGTCAACAAGACTTCGGAGAGCCCGAGAGGCGGCCGCTTGGCTGTCCCGTTGAAGATGCAGTCGGACATGCGCTCGGCGCGGAGCAGCTTGTGGCTTTGCTCCCCCAGCACCCAGGAGACGGCATCAACGATGTTCGATTTGCCGCAGCCGTTTGGCCCGACGATGCAGGTAATCCCGTTGCCGCTGAAGGTAATCTGCGTTCTTTCGCAGAACGACTTGAAGCCTAACAACTCTACTTTCCGTAGTTTAAGCACCCTGTCCCTCGAAGACGCGATCGCCCTGTCGCCCCCATGGACGCAGAGAAATCAAATTTAACCTTCATGTGGAGGATTTTCGAGACAAAAATGCGGAGGGGTCGAAATAGTTTCAGGCCCAGCCGCCTGGCGCTTGCGATCGGCGGTTACGAAGAAAACCTAGCATGCAGCAGCCACGTTGTCAAAGAAGTTCGCCGCCTTGTGCCCGACACGGCAGGTTACGCCTGAGCCTTGACGCCTAGGTTTTCAGATGTTCGTCGAACCACGCCACGATCCGGTTCAACCGGTCGAGAAGATGCTTCTCTTCGCGCAGACCGTGTCCCTCGCGCGGGTAAAGAATCAGCTCTGCTGGGACGCCGTAAAATTTCAAAGCGCGATAGAGCTCCTGGCTCTGACCGATCGGGTCAATGACATCCGTTTCGCCTTGCAGGATAAGGGTCGGCGTGCGGGCGTTCTTCGCATAGGTGATCGGCGAGCTGCGCAGAAAGCCATCCATCTTCTCGTAAGGCAAGCCGTAGAACCATTCGTCATAGGAAGGATGGTCTTCGGTGCCGAACTCGGAGACGAGGTTGGCGAGTCCCGCGCCGGAAACAGCCGCCTTGAATCGGTGCGTCTGCGTGATGGCCCATGCAGCCATATAGCCGCCGTACCACCATCCGGCAATTCCCAGCCGGTCGGGATCGGCCACGCCGCGCCCAATCAAATAATCCACGCCTTCCATCACGTCGCGAAAATCGCCGCCGCCCCAGTCCCCGCGGTTCAGCTCTAGGAACTTCTCGCCGTAGCCCATCGAGCCCCGAATGTTGGGATAGAACACGGCGAAGCCGTGCGTGACCAGCAGTTGTCCCCACGTCTCGATCGTGTCGGTCCACGCGCCCGTCGTCTTTATCTTTTTCTTTTTTCTCTTCGGCCTCCGTTCGGGGCGCGGGCGCGAGGAAAGCGATCTGTTTGCCGTCCGGCGACCATTCGAACGACTGTACGTCCCGTTTTCCCTCCGTCAGCGGCGCCCCTTCGCCGCCGTCCGCGGGGAGAATATGAATTTGTTCGAAATCCCCTCGGTTCGAAAGGAAGGCGAATTGTTTTCCGTCCGGCGACCAACGGGGCGAGTGTTCGGTCTTCGCCGAATTCGTGAATTGCCGCAGCGCGCGTGTCTTTATTTCAAGAATCCAGATGTGTCGCGCGCGCGTCGTTCCTTTCGGCGGCTCGGTGACGACAAACGTCAGCCGCTCTCCGTCCGGCGAAAATTTGAGTTCCGCAATCGACCAAAGCTTGAGCGCCTGCTCGGCCGTCAGTGCCATTCCGCCGGGCGCATCTTTGGCTTGCGCGAAGGTGGGCGCAGCGGCGGCGCCTGCGGCCATCACGGCGGCCAGAATGATTGCGAATCGCGGTGCAAGCCGGTGGAATTTCATCGTGGATCACTCCTCCCGCTCAAGAGCGCGAATGACTTTATGTGTAGTCACATGGTTCGTCAATTGGGTTTCACGCCGTGCTTCACGCTGCCAACTTGATCTCAGCACAGCCGCTCAGGCGAGTGGCACAAAGTCGGCCGCTCCTTTGCGTGCCGAACAGGCCTCGGATAGAATGGCCCACTGTCTCTGCGGCGCTGCCGCCGCTCGAGACCACGGTGACATGGGCGAGATACTGCTGCAAAACACGCTGACCGGGCGCAAGGAGCCGTTCGTCCCGCTTCATCCCGGCGAGGTCCGCATGTACACCTGCGGGCCGACGGTGTACGACTTTGCGCATATCGGCAACTTCCGCACCTTCGTTTTTCAGGACATCCTGCGGCGGTTTCTCCGCTCGCGCGGCCTTCGCTTGATCCAGGTGATGAACCTCACCGACGTTGACGACCGGATTATTCAGAACGCCGCCGCGGCCGGCGTCAACATTCGCGCGTACACGGAGAAATTCATTCAGGCGTTTCTCGAGGACACGCGCGCGATGAACCTCGAGCCCCCGGAGCATCTCGTTCGTGCCACCGACCATATTGACGACATGGTGCGGCTCATCGAGCGCTTGAATGAGAAAGGCATAACCTACAAGAGCGACGGTTCAATCTATTTTCGCATCTCGATGTTTCCGGCCTACGGCAAGCTCTCGAAGATTGATATGACCGGCATCCAGGCCGGCGCGCGGGTGGACGTGGACCGCTACGAGAAAGCCGACGCGCGCGATTTCGCGCTTTGGAAGGCGCCGAAGCCCGGCGAGCATTTCTGGGAAACGTCAATCGGCCCCGGCCGCCCCGGCTGGCACATCGAGTGCTCGGCGATGGCGATGAAATACCTCGGCGAAACACT
>JBGQEW010000089.1:0-10027 GCA_041496565.1 Terriglobia bacterium
AAGGCAATCACAGACTACTTCAAGCTCTTCGATTACGATTTGGCTTTGCTCATCAACGCACTCAAAAAAACTCAATAGCAGCCTCAAAGGAGGCGGAATGGAAATTCTTCAGTTTTTGCTGGCGCCGTTCGTTGCCAGCCTCATTCTGACGGGGATCCACGCCTATCTGGGCGTCCACGTTGTGGAGCGCGGCGTGATTTTCGTTGACCTGGCTCTGGCACAGTTCGCTGCACTGGGGGCCACGGTCGCGATCCTGTTCGAAATGGATCCCCACGCCGGTGCTTCATATTGGATCAGCTTGGGTTTCACATTTCTCGGCGCCGCCATTTTCTCCGTCGCGCGCATGCGTCGCTCACGGATTCCCCAAGAAGCGTTCATCGGTATTGCCTACGCCGTTGCCTCCGCGGCCGCGATCCTCGCCATGAGCAAGGCCACGGGCGAAACGGAACACCTGAAGGACATGTTGGTGGGAAACATTCTGAGTGTTTCGTGGCCCGAAGTAACTAGAACGGCTTTACTCTACGGCGCAATTGGATTGTTTCATTTCATCTTTCGCAAAAATTTTCTTCTCATTTCGATGGACCCAAAAGCGGCCGAGGCTAAGGGAATCTCGATCCGCCTCTGGGACTTTCTTTTTTATGCCTCGTTCGGCTTTGTGGTGACGTCGTCAGTCGCCATTGCCGGCGTTCTTCTCGTCTTCTGCTATCTGATTGTTCCCTCCGTTGGCGCGATGCTTTTTGCAGACCGGATTGGCCGGCGGCTCGCCATCGGCTGGACCATGGGCACTCTCGTCTCTGCCCTCGGTTGTTACCTCTCCGTCGCCTGGGACTTTCCCACAGGCGCCACGATTGTTTGCACGTTTGGTGGCGTCCTGGTCCTGATGTTCTTGCTACACGTTCTGCTTTGGCGTCGCCGCGGCGCTGAGGGGACAGACCGGCCGGACGCGGTCCGGATTGCTACTCAGGATTAGGCCTGAGCTCTACGGGGCTACAATGAACGCCGCGATCGTGGAGCTTGTCGCGACGCTTCTGGCGTTGCGTCGCTTGCGGCTAATCATGATGCCGACGACATTCTTCAGGCCTAGGTTCGGTCTGTCGCTGGGCCACGTTGAATCGTATTGAATCGCCTACTAAAACGCATTAAAGTGCCTGTCGAGGAGACTCGGAGAATGGCGACATTGGAACTTTATGGGCCGCGTGAGGCCGCCAAAATCCTTGGCGTCAGCTATCCCACGCTGAAGCAGTGGATCTATCGCGGCAAGCTGCGCACCGTGAAAACTCCCGGAGGGCATCACCGCATCCCAGACACGGAAATCGACCGCTTCCTTTCGCGCGCCCTCAATCGCCGCAAAATCGCTGCGCGCCGTAACGGGTTCCGTCACATCAGCGGCCGCAATCAGCTTGTCGGACGCGTCCTCGACGTCAAGATCAGCGGCTTGATGGCCCAGGTCACACTCTCCATCGGCGAGCAGCACATCACATCCATTATCACGGCCGACGCCGTGCGCGAGATGCGCCTCAAGAAAGGCGATCGCGCCGCCGCCCTCGTAAAATCCACTGAAGTCATGATTGTCCGAATCTAGGTTCTCGTTGTTGTGCCCGCGTCTGCGTCGCGCTCCCTTTCTTGCTTTCTCGCCTCAATTAAACCGTATAAATACGGTTTGACTTAACGACTTAAATCGTGGTAATTCGTATAGCCCGACTTTACAAGCAGGAAGCTAGGGGGCATGCCGGAGTGCCATTCCGGCGGGAAATACCATTTCGGGGGACTCATGCGGCTCAAGGGTAGGTGGTTGCTTCTTTGGATTCTGGTGTGCGGAATCAGTGTGCGTGCCGGAACGGCGGCACGAAAGAACGCGGGAGAATCGAGCGCTGCACCCCGCTCGTCTGAAACGCAGCCCCCAAGAGCTGTCCCGGATGCTGCGGCATTCGCGCTCGAACTGGCCCAGCTGAAGGAAGATCTCGAAGACCAGCGCGCCGCTCTTCGCGAACAGCAGCAGCGCATCACCGTTCTGGAATCGGAGCTCCGCGCGGCCAACTCCCGCCGCGACTCGGCTCCTTCGGCTTCTTGTGGAACGCCGGCGCCTCCTCGCACCGAAACTCTGGCTGCGAGTCAAGCCGCGCTGGACCAAAAAGTCAGCGATCTCGAAAAGCAGGTCGCCCAGACGAAAAAATCGTTCGACGAGCGCCTGAAAAAAATCGGCCCATTCTCGTTCAGCGGCGATTTCCGGGTGCGCGATGAGCCCTTCTTCGGCGGTCCCGCCGATTTTTCGCAGGTACGCAACCGCATGCGCTACCGGCTCCGCTTTGTCGGCGATGTAAAGTTCAGCGATGAGTTCAGCGGCGGATTCGCACTCGTCTCCGGCGATCCGAACAATCCCATCTCCGCCCTGCAGACTGCCAACCAGTTCTTCACGCGCAAGCCCATCGGCATCGATCGGGCTTTCCTTACGTATCGCCCGTCCCGCTTCAAGCCGCTCACGCTCACCGGCGGAAAATTTGCCTATCCCTGGTACAACACCGAGCTCACTTGGGACAAGGACATCAGCCCCGAAGGTGTGGCACAGACCCTGGCGTGGAATTTTGAGGGTAAGCCCGCTCTTCGCCGCCTCGCCTTTGTCGGCTTCCAGTTGCCGTTTGCAGAAACGGCGCAAACCGCCCCGGCAAACAGAAGCACCGTGCAGAGCGTCGTCTATGGCGGCCAAATTCAGACCGAATGGCAGCTCGCCCCCTGGCTGCGCTTCAGCGCGTATTCCGGCTTCTACAACTGGCACAATGCGGACGCCGTGGCTCTCTCCATAGCCGCCATTGTTGCCTCGGGGCCCGATCTCGGATTGCTCCGGCTGAACAGCAGCGGCGCGACGAATTCCGCGGCGACGTATCGCAACTCGGCTGGCACGGTCACGAGTGCCGTATTCGCCTCGAAATTCGCCCTTTTCGATAACATCGCCCGGTTCGACATCAAAACTCCCTACGAACGCTGGCCCCTTTCCATCGTCGGCGATTTCGTCCAAAACACTCGGGCCTGCGCCAACCAGGACAACATCCTTCCACCCGTTGCCGGGATTACCCGTACTTTCAACGCTCCTTGCGATCCCCGCCAGCGCCGCGGCTACTGGCTCGACGCCGTTTTCGGCGAGCAGCGCCGACAGGGAGACTGGCAGTTCGAATACACGCGCATGTTGATCGAACGCGAAGCTGTCCTCGGGGCATTCAATTTCAGCGAGATTCGTCAGGGCACCAATGTCTCCGAGCATCGCCTCGGCGCGTTTTACCAGGCTTATCCGAACATCCAGCTCGGCTTCACGGGATTCTTCGGCCGCCCGTTGGTCACCGCCAGCAGCCCCGCGCCCGTCGAAGACATCTTGAAGCGTTTGCAATTCGACGTGGTTTACAAGTTTTGATTCGCGCGAAGGAGATTCGCGCAGAAGGCGGGTGGAACCCGGTGAAGATGAGAAGAATCTTGCTTGCGGCAATTCTCGTGGTTTGCATCGCTGGGGTGGCTTCCGCGCAGGAAATCACCGTGGCCGCTGCCTCGGATCTTCAATTTGTCATGCCAGACGTCGCCGCGCGGTTCCAGAAGGAGACTGGGCATTCCGTGAGGCTGATCTTTGGCTCGTCGGGAAACTTCTTTTCTCAGATCCAGAATGGGGCGCCCTTCGACCTCTTTTTCTCCGCCGACGTTAACTACCCGGAGAAACTTGAAGCTGCCGGCCTGATCGAGCCGGGCACGATCTATCACTATGCGAGGGGGAAGATCGTCCTATGGGTGCCCCGCAGTTCGCGGATTGATGTGGGCCGCGGGCTCGATGTGCTGCTCGATCCGGCCGTGCGCAAAATTGCCATTGCCAATCCGGCCCATGCGCCATACGGCCGCGCCGCCGTGGCCGCATTGCAGCACGAAAAAATCTACGAACAGGTTCAGCCCAAGCTCGTCCTCGGCGAGAACATTTCGCAGACAGCTCAATTCGTCCAATCTGGCAACGCTGATATCGGCATCCTGGCGCTCTCGCTCGTTGTCGCGCCGGCGATGAAAGATGCGGGAAGATATCTCGAAATCCCCGCCGCTGATTATCCGCCCATCGAACAAGGCGGCGCTGTGCTGAAATCCTCCGCGCAGAAGGTCCTGGCGCGGCAGTTCCTTGATTTCCTGCGGCGGCCCGAAATCCTTGCGCTGATGCGAAGCTCCGGTTTCTCGGTGCCGGAAGTGGGGGCGAAGCCGGCGGCGGGTTCCGAAGGAAAGCCTTAGTCGCCCGCCGGGTGGCAAAGCAGTAAAAGGAGAATGATCCGTGGACACACTCGCTCTGCTGCTTTCGGTCCGGCTGGCGCTGACAGTCTGCGCCATCTTAATGGTCGTGGGTATGCCAATCGCATATTGGCTATCCGTTTCTCGCTGGCGATGGAAGTTCCTGGTCGAGTCGCTGGTCGCCTTGCCGCTGGTTCTGCCGCCGACAGTGCTCGGATTCTACGTTCTCGTCGCCATCGGTTCGCGCTCGCCTCTTGGGCGCCTTTACCAAGCTGGGTTCGGGCATGGACTCGCGTTCACGTTTACCGGACTTGTGCTCGCTTCGGTGCTGTATAGCCTGCCCTTTGCCGTGCAGCCGATGGCGCAGGCGTTTGAGTCAGTGGATCGCAAGTTGGTGAACGCCTCCGCAGTATTGGGCGCATCGCGCGCGCGGACTTTCTTCCGCGTCATTCTGCCGCTTGCCCGCAACGGGGTAATCGTCGGCGCGGTGCTGAGTTTCGCGCACACGCTCGGCGAATTCGGCGTCGTCCTGATGGTGGGCGGCGACATTCCCGGCGCCACGCGGACCGTCTCGATCGCCATCTATGACGACGTGCAGGCGCTGAATTACGCCGCAGCGAATACCACGGCGCTCGCGCTTTTGATAATCTCCTTCCTCGCGCTATCCCTGGTCTCAGTAGTCAACCGCCGGGCCTGGAGCATCTCTCCTTCCCAATAAGGACGCGTGGCCCCAAACTTCATGCCTAACTCCAGCCAAGACTCCCGCAAAAATCTGGATCTTACCGCTCGATTCCGGAAATCTTTCCCCTCCGTGGGCGACCACTTCGAACTGGCTGTGGATTTCGCCGTTCCGCCGGGCATCACGATACTTTTCGGCCCATCGGGCGCCGGCAAAACGACGCTCCTAGAATGTCTTGCCGGGTTGCTCCGGCCCGACACCGGGCGAATCGCCGTTGGGGAGCGCGTGCTGTTCGACTCTGAGCGCAGCCTCAACGTGGCGGTCCCGCAGCGGTCCATTGCGTACGTGTTCCAATCGCTCGCGCTCTTTCCACATCTCACCGTCGAAGGAAACGCCCAGTACGGATTGTCCCATCTTCCTTCGGAGGAAAAGCGCGGGCGCGCGCGGGCCGTCCTCGAATCCTTCCGCGTCGCGCATCTGCTGCACCGCAAGCCCGATGAAATTTCCGGCGGGGAGCGCCAGCGGGTGGCGCTCGCACGGTCGCTAGTCACTGACCCTTGCCTGCTCCTGCTCGACGAGCCGCTGGCAGCGCTAGACGCCGCGACGAAATCCACCATCATTGCGGACCTTCGCGCGTGGAACGAGGCTCACCGCATTCCCATTCTCTATGTCACGCACGGCCGCGAAGAAGTTTTCGCCCTCGGCGAGCGCGTCATTGCCCTCGACCGGGGCCATATCCTCGCGCAGGGAACGCCGCAGGAGATCCTTTCGTCGCCGCACCACGAAATGCTCGCGCAAGCTGCTGGGTTCGAAAATCTCTTCGATGCCGTCGTCGCCGCCCTCCATGAAGAGCAGGGTACGATGACCTGCCGAATCTCCGGCCGCGTCCCGCTCGAAGTCCCGCTCTCTCGAGTGGCGGTAAATGCTCCGGTGCGCTTGGCCATTCACGCCGGCGATATTCTCCTGGCCACGGAGCTCCCGCGCGGGCTCAGCGCGCGCAATGTGATCCCTGGAAAACTGTTCTCGCTCGAGCGGCGCGGCGCCACGGTTGTCGCCATCGTGGATTGCGGCGCGCGCTTCGAAGTCCATCTCACGCCCGGCGCGCACCGCGCCCTCAACCTGCAAATCGGTTGCGCTCTCTGGCTTGTGATCAAAACCTATTCCTGCCACCTGGTTTGGAGTTGATCCGCTTCCCCGTGCCAAAGCTCTGCCTTGCACTCGCGGACATGGCTTGCTTTCTGTTGGAGGTACGCCAGCGGGCTCGGATCTGGCGCGGCGCTGGAGTCTGACGCTAGCGTTTCGGCGCCCAGTCGCAACGGTTTTTCAAGTTCTAGTTGCAAAACTGTTTCATCTGGGGCATCCTTCGATTTGCTGCACGGAAAGCCGTGGATTTGCCCCGCCTGTCTTTCTCGTTCCGGGGCCCCTTGGAGGATTGGGTAGTGCGCCCGTTGTTCCTGATCGCTTTTCCCGTGAGTTTCGCGGTGCTTTGTGTCTCGCTGCCCTGCGCAGCGCAGGAACGTCCTTATTTCATCACCTACAGCCACCAACTCGAAGAACCCGGCGCCCTCGAGGTTGAAGCTAATTCCACCTTCACGCCACAGCGCGGCGGCAACGCCTTCCTTGCCGGGTGGACAGAATTTGAATATGGGGTGACGGGGTGGTGGACAACGGAACTGTATCTCGACGGCCAATCCACATTTCACGACAGCACTCTCTTCACCGGCGTGCGCTGGGAGAACCGCTTCCGTCCCCTGATGCGTGAACACTGGATCAATCCTGTGCTTTACGTGGAATTCGAGAATCTGAGCGGCGCAGACAAGACGATGCTCGAGGTGGTCGGATTCGACGGCGAGGCCGGCCACGCTGAATCGAATGCCGCCACGCGCCTCGAACAGAATCACGAGGTCGAGTTGAAGCTGATTCTTTCAAGCAACTTTAAGGGCTGGAACGTCTCCGAAAATTTCATCGGCGAAAAAAATCTCGGCCCCGAACCGTGGGAGTTTGGCTATGCCCTCGGAGCCAGCCGGGCGCTTGCTCTCGCTGCTTCACCGAGGAAATGCAATTTCTGCCCGGAAAATTTTGCCGCTGGTGCCGAGATGTATGGCGGTCTGGGAACAACCCGTCAGCTCACGATCTCGGGGACCTCCCATTACTTCGCACCGGTCTTGGCTTGGCAGCTCCCCAGTGCACTGACGCTGCGCGTATCGCCCGGCTGGGGGCTCACCAAGACCAGCCACCGGTTCGTCTTGCGTTGGGGCATTTCCTACGAGATCTCGGGCTTTGGCCGCAAGGTGAGGAGTTTGTTCCAATGAAACAGCGTTTTCTTCCCTTGTTTTTTCTCTCCCTCTCCGTGATGGCGGCGACCGGCGCCGCACGCCACCGCGACTCGCCTGATCGCAGCATCTCCTCCATCATTGCACAAGCGCCATTTGAGGCCCGCGAGAAGCGGAATCCCTTTGAAGGCCAGCCTGATGCCGTACTTGCCGGCGAAAAACTCTTTCGGCACCATTGCGCCGGATGCCACGGAGAAGACGCCCAGGGGAAGGGTCGCGCCGTGAACCTGCGTTCCCACGCCGTTCAAGACGCGCTGCCCGGCGAACTGGTTTGGTTCCTGCGCAATGGCAATCTGGCCGCGGGCATGCCCTCCTGGTCCGGATTGCCCGAGCCGCGGCGCTGGCAGATCGTCACCTACCTCAAATCGTTGCGCTGAATTTTCCTGTTACAATAAAACGTGGAGTCGGCCTGCGATGCGCGTGATGGCGCGAAGACCTTTTTGAACCAACACTGAATCCCGGGGCGCTCCCGTCGTCCTGCTGGTGTGCAAGTCCCGACCGGGAAACCGGGACGGGAAAGCCTGAAGGCAGGCGCAGGGCTCCCACCTATTTCGTGGGGTTCAGGGTCCAGCTCCACACGGCAGAGCGGACCGCTCCATCTGATTCACCTAAGGCGGGCAACTTAATTTGAGAATTCTCTTTATCGGCGACATCGTGGGTTCACCTGGCCGCAAGATTGTGGCAGACCGGCTGGCGGACATTGTCACGCAACAGCAGATCGACCTCGCCATCGCGAACTGTGAGAATTCCGCCTCCGGCTTCGGCATTACGCCGCGACTGACCGAAGAACTGCTCGGCGCCGGGATCGAAGTGCTCTCCGGTGGGAACCACACCTTCGATCGAAAAGAGATTTTCGACTATTTCCTGCACGAGCCTCGTCTGCTTCGTCCGGCGAATTTTCCGCCCGGCGCCCCCGGCAGCGGCCTTTTCATCGGCACCGCTCGCAGTGGAACCGGGTTCGCGGTGCTCAATTTGCAGGGACGCACTTTCATGGCGCCGCTTGATTGCCCGTTTCGCACGGCCGAGCGCGAGCTCGCACGAATTCCAGCAGAAGTGAAGGTTATCCTGGTGGACATGCATGCCGAAACCACCTCGGAGAAGCAGGCGATGGGTTGGTTCCTCGACGGCAAGGTTTCGGCCGTGATCGGCACACACACGCACGTTGCTACCGCCGACGAGCGCGTCTTGCCCGGTGGCACCGCTTTCATCACCGACGCCGGGATGACGGGCCCGCACGACTCCATTATCGGTATGGAGAAGGAAGGGATCATCCGCCGCTTCGTCGGCGCCATGCCCGCGCGCTTCGCCGTTGCCGAGGGCGACTTGCAAATGAACACCGTGCTAATGGAAGTTGACCCTGCCACCGGCCGCGCGAGCTCCATCGTGCGGTTGCGCTACCGGCTCGAATGACGCTCCGCGTTCCGGAGCGTGGAACGGCCCGGCGGGGCAACGCGTCGCTTTGCCGGGGCATCATTCTCAGATGTTGGGGCTCCCTGCACTCTTCCAGCGAAAAGGATGAAAAATAGGGCTGTGCGTAACTTCTGGTCTCTGTCTCGCCTTCTCGTGGGACGACGTGCCTTCTGGCTCACGCTTGGAGAGATTCTTCTCGTGGGTGCTTGTGTGGCGGGCATCCCTGCCCCTGCTCCGGTCCCTGGCCAGCCTGCTCAATATTCCCAGTTTGAACGCGCCATCGAGGCGCGTGCGCGCCTCTTCCCTGACGCCGGCTCTGGTGTGCGTGCGCTCAAGCGCGACGCGACCGGCCACTACTACTACATTCTCACGGCGCCGGGCGCCGCAGTCGGCGTTTATAGTCCGGATGGCAAGCGGGTTGGACAGATTCCGGAGAATCAGACCAAGGAGACCGCCATCCGCTACGGTGAAGATCTCGAGGTCGATTCCGGCGGCCAGATCTACGTCGCCGATCGCGGCGCAAACGCCATCAAGGTGTTCGATCCGAAAGGCCGGCTTACGCTGACGATTCCCGTGCCCGCGCCCACATCTCTTGCGCTGCTGCCGGGTGGAGAGATCGCCGTCGCCAGTATGCGCACGAGCCGGCTTGTCGAAGTCTTCGACGGGCGCGGAAAGGTCGTCCGCGAGTTCGGCGATCCGTCCGAACTGGCCGAACACGCCGAGCTCAACCGCTTTCTCAACATCGGCCGGCTCGATACCGATGCCGCCGGCCACATTTACTACGCATTTTCCTATTTGCCCGAGCCTTCCCTGCGCAAATACGATCGCTACGGCTACGCCAAGTTTGATCTTACCGTCACTTCTCTCGAATTTCAGGCGCAAGCGCAGGCTGTGCGCCGTGAAATCTTCAGCCAGGATCGGCGTGCCGGCGTGCCGAATTTCAAGCGCGTGATCGACGCGGTCGGCGTGGACCCGCAAACGGAGGTTGTCTTTGTGGCCATCGGCGATGAGTTGCTGGAATTCGACCGCGACGGCAACCGCAAGGCCACCTACCGCACTTTTACCGCCGAGGGCGAGCGCGTCGAACCCGTCTCCATCCTTGTCGAACCCGATCGCATGCTGCTGGCGACTGATTCCTTCGGTATTTTCGATTTCCCTCGTCCTGACAAGCCGGCGCCCGCGCCATCGCCGAGTAAGCCCACGCCGCAGAAATAATTCATCTTTCTTGCGCTGGCCACGCCACACTTTCGGAATGCTATGATTCGGCGGCTATGGACACGCCGATCTTGTTCCGCGACCTCGCATACGTCTTCGCTGCCGCTCTTCTCACGATTCTCTTGTTGAACGCATCCTTCATGCG
>JBGQEW010000090.1:0-9913 GCA_041496565.1 Terriglobia bacterium
ACGGCGGGATACGTGTGATCCTTGTCCCGGGCCGCTGCCCCCACTTTTTCGCCGATGAAGAGCATGGGGGCTTCATCGCGTTCGCCTTCGCCGATTACGATCGTTCCGTCCATGCCAACGGTGTCCATCTCCGCCCGCATCGTCTCGACCGCCACCTGATCGGACCTGTGCCGGTCACCGAGGCCCATGGTATGCGCCGCGGAGATGGCGGCTTGCTCCACGACGCGCAAGAATTCCAAACTGAGTCTCGTCTCCACGGTCGCTCCTATGATTTGTCGAGTTCTTCCTGCGGGTTGCCGGAAATGGGATTTTTTGTCTCGCTATGCAGCGGCTGCCACATCGGTCAGTTTACTCCGAGCCTGCCGCGGCGGGCGGGGGATTGCGCCCGTGCTTGTCTCCAAGCGAACCGCGGCGCGTATCATACTCAAATTCACTCCTCAGCCCAAGCTTCTCTACGGCAGGGGCTGCACGATCGCATTCACCAGGAAGGGATCGTCGAACTCTGTGCGGTCGCCTGCCTTTTTCCCGGCCACGGGTAGCAGCCGCGCCGAAAGCGGTTTCTGCAGCTTCACGGCAAGGCTCGCCATGTCGCCAATGATTCGTGCAAGCTGCTCTTCGGAAACGTCGCCGGGCAACGGCGCCACGTCAATCCCCGTTCCGCATACCGAGGAGTAGGCAAGCAAGGCGTCGAGCGAAAGCGCGCCTTCACTCCACCGCTTCGCAATCACGGTATCCTCGAGCACCGGCAGCATCAGGCCGGAATAGCCGGTACGCGCGACTGGAATTGCCCGCAACGCACGGGTGATCAGCGCCGCCGCAGTCAGCGTGCCGCTCGATCCGAGCCGTGCGCCTGTAAATCGTTCGATGGCGTCGCCGATCGAAACGTCCTTGAGAGGCGCGGGAGAAAGATCGAGTCCGAGGTAATTCCAGCCGGTCTCACCCGCGACACGCTTGGCGGCAACTTCGATCGCGCGAGCGTGCGGGCCAAGAGCATCTTCGATTGCTTTCTGAGCCGCCTCCGGATCGCGCGTCGATCCAAGCGCTTCCGCCACAACATTCGCGGATTGCAAGCCGATCGCGAATTCGTGTCCTGCGCCCGCGTAATACGAGGCGGGATAAAAGGGC
The DNA here is from genome assembly GCA_041496565.1 of Terriglobia bacterium. Lineage (GTDB taxonomy): Bacteria > Acidobacteriota > Terriglobia > Acidiferrales > UBA7541 > JBGPTK01. The sequence continues at coordinate 1,126 of JBGQEW010000090.1, forward strand.
GTGCCGGGCGGAACGAGCGCTGTCGCAGCAAAGTTGAAATTTCCCTGGCTGTGCGGCGTGTGTTCCTCAAGATATTTCACCAGGCCCGCGGCCGCAACCACGGCTTTCCAGTGGACGCCATCTGCGCCCGCCACCACGACGCTGCCTTCAAGCGTTTTGGCGGTCGCCAGGATCCTGGCAAGCAGTTCCGCTTGATGCGGGTCGTCGTTATCCGCGAGCATCGCCGGGCCGATGGAAGCGTCGAAGCCTTCTTTTACGGCGAGAGCGTCGTACTCCCGAAAGAAGGCGAGTGACTCATCGTCCGAAAGCCCGCGCGAGTAATTCGGAAACGGTTGCGTCGAGATGCGAATCGTCTGCACCTCGTAGCCGGCCTTCTCGAATGCAGCTTTCACTTGGTGCAGCTCGCCGAGCGCGTTGGCAATCTGGTCGCGATAGTGTGCGCGATCGAGATTCACGAACGCAGTCAGCGCCCGAACTTTTGGTTTTTCCGTGAACTTGTCTTGCGCGCGTGCTGCTGGAGCCGTAGCTGTAAACATGGCGACAACGAGGGCGCCGGCTACGGCAAGGAGGCACGACGCAGCGCGGAGGGAATTGCGACGCATTGACCTCATACGAACGCCGAGAGGCCGGTAATTTTTTCACCGATGATTAGTTTGTGGATGTCGTGCGTCCCTTCGTAGGTGGAAACGGATTCGAGGTTGTTCATGTGGCGCATGATGCAGTAATCGTCCACGATGCCGTTGGCGCCGAGGATGCCGCGCGCCAGCCGCGCCGTCTCGAGCGCCATCCACACGTTGTTCATTTTGAGCATCGAGATCTGCGAAGGATCGACGCGCTTCTGGTCTTTCAAGCGCCCCACTTGCAGCGCCAGCAACTGGCCCTTCGTAATCTCCGTGATCATCCAGACCAGCTTTTCCTGCACCAACTGATGCGCGGCGATGGGCTTGTTGTCGAATTGCTTCCGCTGTTGCGCGTAGCGCAGCGCCGTGTCGTAGCACGCCATCGCCGCGCCGATCGCTCCCCAGCCGATGCCGTAGCGCGCCTGGTTCAGGCACATCAGCGGGCCTTTCAACCCGGAGACGCCCGGCAGTATGTTGTCCGCGGGAATTTTGCAGTCCGTCATGGCGAGCCCCGACGTAATGGACGCTCGCAGCGACCATTTCCCATGCACGTCCCAAGCTTTGAACCCGGGCGTGCCCTTTTCCACCAGGAATCCGTGTACCTCGTTGTCTTCCGTCTTCGCCCACACCACCGCCACGTCGGCAACCGAGCCGCTGGTGATCCACATCTTCTCGCCGTTCAGGATGTAGCTATCGCCCTTGCGCACCGCGCGCGTCAACATGCCGCCGGGATTCGAGCCGAACTGCGGCTCGGTGAGTCCGAAGCAGCCGATGGCACTGCCTTGCTGCAGCCGTGGCAGCCATTTGTCCTTTTGCGCGTCGCTGCCGAACGTATGGATGGGATACATCACCAGCGCCGACTGCACGGAAACAAAGCTCCGCAGCCCTGAATCGCCGCGTTCGAGCTCCTGCGTCACCAGTCCGTATTCCACGTTCGACATCCCCGCGCAGCCGTAGCCTTGCAGGTTCGCGCCGAAGAAACCGAGTTCGCCGAGTTGCGGCACCAAATGCGCGGGGAATTTGCCGTCGCGGTTGCATGCCTCGATGATCGGCAGCACCTCGTCGTCCACAAACTGCCGCGCCGTTTTCCGCGCCAGTTTTTCTTCGTCCGTGAGTAGGGAATCGAAGTCGATGAAATCGACTCCGCCAAACGAAGGCATAGAGTCTCCTTTACGGCCCAACGAGCGCCCTAGAATAGCATTGCAACACCTTTGGGGTGTAGAGCCAGCGATTCGCAGGCTTCCTATTCAGGTGTGGATCTTACTCGCGCCCGTATTTGCTTTGACTCTGACGGATCGCCTCACGGGAGAAACGTTACGGTGCAACGAGCCGGTCGCGCGAGCGCGATGGGAATTATATCTTAGGAAGCACCATCGTTGACTCGATTGCACCTCAATGTGATAATTGCTGGCTTTGTTCGACTCGGAGCAGCCCGATAATGTGCGCGAACAGGCCTGCGGCGCGGCTCCGCCGGAATTCCAATCGGAGTTAATCGGGACGCACCGCTCTGCGCACGATGGAGATACTGAACCAACTCGGTGAGTTGTTCCTCCAAGCTGTGCCCACCGTCATTATTGTTTTCCTTTTTTATCTTTTCCTTCGCGCGAACTTCTTCAGGCCGATCGAGCGCATCCTGGCCGAGCGCGGCGCGCGTGTCGAGGGCGCTCGCGCTGAAGCCGCCGCTGCGCAGGCCGCCGCACAGGAAAAACATGCGGTCTATCAAGAAGCCCTGAAGAAAGCGCGGGCGGAAATTTATGCCGAGCAGGAAGCCGCGCGCCAGGAGGTGCTCGACGAGCGCGCGCAGACGATCCGCGCCACTCGCGAAGACGCCCAGCAAACCATCCGCGCCGCCAAAGACAAAATTGAAGCCGACTTGGCCGCGGCGCGAGTCGAGCTCGACAGGCAGACGCCGGATTTGGCGAAGCAAATTGTCCGCGCCATCCTGGAGCGCCGCCCTCCGGCCCCTGCGGGAGCAGCCTCCTGATGCAGCGATTCGTGACCATCCGGTTTCGCCGGTTCGTGCCGGTGCTCCTGCTGTTCATTTGTTGCCTGGCCGTTCCCGTGTTTGCCGCTGAGGGAGAACAGTCTCCCGCCGATTCGACGATCGGGTGGGTTTTTCGCTGGCTGAATTTTGCGCTGGTCTTCGGCGGGCTGGGCTATTTTCTCGCCAAAAAAGCACCCGCCCTTTTCGCGAGCCGTGTCGAGAAGATCGTCGCCTCCATTACGGAAGCGGGACACGCCAAAGAAGGGGCGGAGCGGCGGCTGCGCGAAGCGGAAGAGAAACTGGCTGGCATTGAGCGCGAGATCGGCGACCTGCGCGAGCAGGCGAAGCGCGACGCGGACTCCGAGGCGGAACGCATCCGCGCGCTAACTCGCCAGGAAGCAAAGAAAATCGAACGCGCCGCGCAGGCGGAAATCCAGGCCGCAGCGCGCGCCGGGCGGCTTCAGTTGAAATCGCAGGGCGCGCGACTGGCCATCGAGCGCGCCGATGCCTTGCTGCGCAAGGAAATCACGCCGCAGTCCGATGCGACGATCTTTCATAGCTTCCTCACCGATCTTGAAGGGAGTGTCAATTGAGCGCCCTCGCGCAACGCTATGCCGCGGCGCTTGCCGATGTGGCCTTGAAGGACAAGAGCGCCGACACGTTTAAGGAAGCACTGGCGGCCTTTGCCGGCGCCTATGCCATTTCTCACGATTTGCGGAACTTTCTGGCGAGCCCGGCGGTGTCGCGTGAAGCGAAGCAGGGCGTGATCGCCAAGTTGGCGGAGCGTATCGGAGTTGGGCAAGCGGTGCAAAATTTCCTTTTTGTCATTGCCGATAATCGGCGCCTGGAACTGCTCGGCGAGATTCAGCAGGCCTTCGAAGCCGAGTTGAACGCGCGGCTGGGAATTGCCAAGGCGCAGGTGACCTCGGCGCGCGAGCTTAACTCCCCCGAAAAGCAGGAATTGACCAGCGCGCTCGAGCGCCTGACCGGGAAGCGAATCGAGGCGAACTACGGACTGGACGAGAAGCTGATCGGTGGAGCAGTCGTCCGCATTGGCTCAACCATATATGACGGATCGGTGCGCGAGCAATTGAATCGGCTGCGCGCGCTTTTGGAAGCGGAATAGGAGCGGGGATGGCGCAAATCAAAGCGGACGAAATTACAAAACTGATTCGCGAGCAGATCGAGAACTATCAGCAAACGGTCACCGTCGAAGAGGTCGGCTCGGTCATCTCGGTGGGCGACGGCATCGCGCGCATCCATGGCCTCGACAAGGTCATGGCCGGCGAGATGCTCACCTTCCCGCACGACGTGTTCGGCATCGCGCTGAACCTGGAAGAAGACCAGGTGGGAGCCGTCCTGCTCGGCGAATACGCCGAGATCAAGGAAGGCGACACCGTCAAGCGCACCGGCAAGATCATGTCCGTGCCGGTAGGCGACGCGCTCGTCGGCCGCGTCGTGAATCCGATCGGCCTGGCGCTCGACGACAAGGGGCCGATACTCACCGAGCAGCGCAACCCGCTCGAGCGCCTGGCGCCTGGCGTGGTGGACCGCCAGCCGGTGCGCGAGCCGCTCCAGACCGGCATCAAGGCCATTGACTCGATGATTCCCATCGGCCGAGGCCAGCGCGAGCTGATTATCGGCGACCGCCAAACCGGGAAGACTGCCATTATTCTCGACACGATTCTGAATCAGCGCGGCAGTGACATGATCTGCATCTACTGCGCCATCGGGCAGAAGCGCTCCACCGTGGCGCAGGTCATCAAGGTGCTCACGGACGCCGGCGCCATGGACTACACCATCGTCGTCGTCGCCTCCGCCGCCGAGCCCGCGACGATGCAGTACATTGCCCCCTATGCCGCCTGCGCCATGGGCGAATATTTCCGCGATACGAAGCGGCACGCCGTCTGCTTTTACGATGATCTCTCGAAGCACGCACAGTCCTATCGCGAGATTTCCCTTCTGCTCCGCCGCCCCCCGGGCCGTGAAGCCTATCCGGGAGACGTTTTCTTCCTGCACTCGCGCTTGCTCGAACGCGCTGCCAAGCTGAACGATGAGGGAGGAGCCGGCTCGCTGACCGCGCTGCCCGTCATCGAAACGCAGGCCGGCGACGTTTCCGCTTACATTCCCACGAACGTCATCTCGATCACCGACGGGCAAATTTTCCTCGAGGCGGACCTGTTCAACATCGGCATCCGGCCGGCCATCAACGTCGGCATCTCGGTCAGCCGCGTGGGCGGCAACGCGCAGATCAAGGCGATGCGGCAAGTGGCTGGCACCCTGCGGCTTGACCTGGCCCAGTACCGCGACCTCGCCGCCTTCGCCCAGTTCGGCTCCGACCTGGACAAGGCCACGCAAGCGCAGCTCGCGCGCGGCGAGCGGCTCACCGAAATTCTCAAACAGGATCAATTCCAGCCGCTGCCCGTCGAAAAGCAAGTTCTGATTATTTACGCGGCCACGAAGGGCTACATCGACGGCCTCGAAGTCGCCGATTGCCGGCGGTTCGAGCAGGAGCTGTACGCGTTCGTCGAAACGAATTACAGCGGCGCGCTGAAGCAGATCGCGCAGAAGAAGGCGTTCGACGACGCGCTGCGCGCCGAAGTCGGCAAGGCCCTCGACGCGTTCAAGGAGCGCTTCGTTCCCAGTGCCGCGGCGGCCTCTTCGCCGGCTGCGGCGGATTGAGGCGCGTGATCTAGTCCCCCATGCCCACGCTTCTTGATTATCGGCGCCGCATCCGCTCGGTGAAGAACACACAGCAGATTACCCGGGCGATGAAGTTTGTCGCTGCGTCGAAGCTACGCCGCGCGCAGGAAGGCGTGTTTGCCGCGCGGCCGTACGCGCGCGAAATCCTGCGTGTGCTTCGCTCGGCCATGGCGCGCATCGAAAATCCCACGCACCCGTTGCTCGAACGCCGGCCGGAGGAACGCATCCTCGTGCTGGTCCTCACCGGCGACCGTACGCTCTGCGGCGCCTTCAACACCAACGTGGTGCGTCGCGCGGCGGAATTTTTCCGCGCGCACCGGAAGCAGAAGATCGAGATCATCGCCATCGGCAAGAAGGGCCGCGACGCCCTGCGCAAACGGCACTGGAGCTTCGTTGGCGAGTACCTGAGAGTTTCCGATCGAGTGGACTTCGGCAAGGCCAAGGAAATTGCCGCGCAAGTGGCGCAGATTTATTCGAGCGGCCAGGTGGACGCCGTCTATGCCGTGTACAACGAATTCAAGAGCGTGATGGTGCAGCGGCTCTGCGCCGAAATGATTCTTCCGATCGCGCCCGAGCTTTTCGCGATGCAGAAATCGGAATCAGCCGCGGGCCACGGTACTTTGCTGCCGATGGAGCCGGCCGCGGCGGGCATGGCGCTGCTTGTGGATTACATTTACGAACAGCCGCCCGACCAGATTTTTCAAGGCCTCGTGCCGCGCTACCTCGAAGCCGAGGTTTTTCGCGTCTTACTCGAATCCGCCGCTGCGGAGCATGCCGCGCGCATGACGGCGATGGATGCGGCCACCAGCAACGCAGCCGAGTTGATCGACCAGCTCACGCTCGACATGAACAAGATTCGCCAGGCCAGTATTACCCGCGAGCTGATCGAAATCATCAGCGGCGCGGCGTCCGCCATGGGGTCGTGATTCGTCACCGAAGCTAAGGAGCGAGCGATGGGATCGGAGAAGGGAAAAGTGGGGCGAGTCGTGCAGGTGATTGGGCCTGTACTTGACGTGGCTTTCGAAGAAGGCCACCTGCCGAAAATTTACAACGCCGTGCGCATCACCAGCGAGGGATTTCAAGTTCCTGAGCCGCTCGACATCATCGCCGAAGTCGAGCAGCACCTCGGCGAAGGGCGCGTCCGTTGCGTTTCGCTCAAGCCCACCGAGGGTGTGGTGCGCGGGATGAAAGCCACCGATACCGGCGAGGGGATCACGGTCCCGGTGGGGCGTGCGACGCTTGGCCGCATCATGAACGTGCTCGGCGAGCCGGTGGACAAACTCGGCCCGGTGAATAGCGAGCTGCGCTATCCCATTCACCGCCCGGCCCCATCACTCGATGATCAATCTACCACACTCGAAATGTTCGAGACCGGCATCAAGGTGGTGGACTTGATCGAGCCGTTCCTGAAGGGCGGCAAGATCGGGCTGTTCGGCGGCGCCGGTGTGGGCAAGACGGTGCTGATTCAGGAGCTGATCCACAACGTGGCGATGAAGCATGGCGGCGTCTCCGTATTCGCTGGCGTGGGCGAGCGCACCCGCGAAGGCAACGACCTTTGGCTCGAATTCCAGGAATCGGGCGTGGTCGTGCCCGGAAACTCCGAAAAATCCCGCGCCGCCCTGATCTACGGCCAGATGACGGAGCCGCCCGGAGCGCGCCTGCGCGTAGGACTGACGGGCCTCACCGTGGCCGAATACTTCCGCGACGAAGAGCACCTCGACGTGCTGCTTTTCATCGACAATATTTTCCGTTTCGTGCAGGCTGGTTCGGAAGTTTCGGCGCTGCTCGGCCGCATGCCCTCGGCCGTCGGCTACCAGCCGAATCTCAACACCGAAATCGGCGAACTGCAGGAGCGCATCACTTCGACCAAGCATGGTTCCATCACGTCCGTGCAGGCGATTTACGTGCCCGCCGACGACTACACCGACCCGGCCCCGGCGGCGACGTTTACCCATCTCGATGCCACGACCAACCTGAGCCGGCAGATCGTCGAGCGCGGCATCTTTCCCGCCGTAGATCCGCTCGCGAGCTACTCGCGCATCCTCGACCCGCGCATCGTCGGGCAGGACCACTACACCGTGGCGCGCGCGGTGAAGTCCGTGCTCCAGCGCTACAAGGACCTGCGGGACATTATCGCGATCCTCGGCATCGAAGAGCTTTCCGACGAAGACAAGCAGACCGTGGGCCGCGCCCGGAAAATCGAAAAATTCCTTTCGCAGCCGATGTTCGTCGCCGAGCAATTCACCGGATTCAAGGGCAAGTATTGCAAGATCGAAGACACGATTCGCGGTTTCAAGGAAATCGTCGAAGGCAAGCACGACGAAGTTCCCGAGCAGGCCTTCTTTATGGTCGGAACGATTGAAGACGTTCTCGAGAATGCCCAGAAGATGGCCGCGACGACTTGATCGCGAGCGTGGGCAATCTCGGCGGAAGATGAAGGTGGCGAAGGACTGATCCATGTTGCCGGAAATTCTTGAACTCGAGGTCGTCACGCCGGAGCGACACGTGCTCCACGAATCGGCGAAGATGATCGAGCTGCCGGGCCTCGACGGCTACCTCGGCATTCTTCCGGGCCACGCTCCGCTGATCACCGAGCTCGGCATCGGCGTGTTGAGCTATCGCCGCGAACAAGAGACTCGCTACTTAACTGTCGTGCATGGCTACGCTGAGGTGCTTCCGGATCGCGTCATCGTCCTCGCGGAAATTTCGGAGCGTGCCGAAGAAATCAATCTGGATCGCGCCCGCTCCGCCCTGGATCGCGCCCGCGAGCGGCTGGCGAAGCCCAGCCCGGATCTCGATTGGGACCGTGCCACATTCGCCGTCGAGCGCGCCCTGATTCGCGTTCAAGCGGCTGCCAAGGGTGGCGCTGCCGCAGCCGCTGCGGACCGGGAGTACCACACCGCTCGATAATGGCGGCACCAGCTGCAGAGGGCTCAGCGCGCGTTTCCTGCGAATCTCCCAGCGGGCCTGCCGCATCGAAACAGGATGGAGACTGGCAGAATCGGATTCGAATGAATGAAATTACATTGTATTCGACATCGTGGTGCGGCGACTGCCGCCGTACGAAGCAGTTCCTGCGTGAGCGCGGACTCGCATTTCGCGAGGTAAACGTTGACGAGGATCCTGACGCGGAAGATTTGGTGATGCGTGTCAATGACGGCCGCAGAAAGGTTCCGACCATTGAAGTAGACGGACGATTCTTCGCGTGCAGTCCATTCGATCCTCACCTGCTTGCCGAAGCATTGAATGTTCCCCTGAACAAATAACGGCGCGCGGCGGCTAGGCGGACATCACTCCACGGGCCATCACGCCAGCGACATTCAGATCGGGAGTGAGCAGAACGAGATCAGCGTCCGCGCCGGGCGCGATGACGCCTTTTCGTGCTTCGAGGCCCAGCCGGCATGCCGGTACCAGCGTGGCCATCCGCACCGCTTCGATCAACGGCACGCCCAGCGAGACGATGTGACGCACGGCCCGATCG
>JBGQEW010000091.1:0-9777 GCA_041496565.1 Terriglobia bacterium
GAGCGCTTCGGATTTTCACCGAGGGCGAACTTGATGCCCGGCAGCGCGCCTTCAAACGGCAGTTCGCTTGCCGGCTTGCCCCAGCGCAGCTTGATGACGATGGTCTGGCCGCCGATCGAGTTGGCGCTGCCGTGAAGAATGTTCGCCGCCGTGACGCCGCCGGCAAGATCGAGATAGATGCTTTTGTCTTCCGGGTTGAGGACGTCGGCGATGTTGGCCATGGAAGAGACCGAGATGCTGCCTTCGTTCACGTCGCCATCAATGGCGATGTGCGAGTGGCAATCAATGATTCCGGGCATCACGAATTGACCGGCAGCATCAATTACCTTCGCGTCTTTCGGCGCCTTCAGGTTCTTGCCCACAGCAGCAATCTTGCCGCCGCGGATCAGAATCGAGCCGTGCTCGATGGTGCCGTGCGTGACGGTCAAGATCGTCGCGTTCTCGATCAAAGTGGCGCCGGAATCCTGCGCCCGGGCCGCGGGCGCCGCCAGCACGCCCAGCACGAGCAGAATTGCGAAACTTGCGCGCTTCATCATCGGCCTCCTAATTTTCCTGGGCGGCAAGGTGGTGCGCGCCCGGACGCGTGCCGGTGAAATCGGTGGTAAAGCTGCCCACGCTGATCGTGCCTTTAATGTCGTTGCCCTCAAACGTGCCGCTGAAGCTCACGTCGGCGGGGCCCTCTTCCAGCGGGATGGTGATCGTAAAATGGAACGAATCGGCGCTCACATAGCCGCCGGATAGCGACTGGGTGCCGCGCTTGCTGGTGAACGAGCCGGTGAGCGTCCCGTCCGGCGCCATGGCGGCGTCGAGCGTGCCCTCTTCGGCGCCGTCGGGCGTGGTGTAATGCAGCGTCCAATTCCCTGTCAGGTTGCCCTTCGGAGGTTCCTTGGGCCTTTCCGGCTCGCGGATTTCAAATTTCTCGCCATCCACGAAAACAAATTTCACCTTCGTTTTTTCGTTGAAGAGGTCGCCATCGGTCACGACGAGATTGGCGATCTTTCCCGGCGCAATGCTGCCCAGGCGGTCGCTGACGCCGTAAATTTCCGCGGCGCTCAGCGTGAACGCGCGCAGCGCCGCATCCGGCGCGAGCCCCGCGTCAATCGCCTTCTTCGCGTTCTTGAGCATCTCTTTCGGGCTCGCGAGGCCGCCGGAATAGAACGCGAATTTCACACCCGCCTTCTCGAGCGCCGCGGGCGAACCCGGAGCGCGGTCACGGAAGCGCAGCTCGCGCAAATCCTGCTCCGCGTCCGGATCGGCGTCCTTGGGGCGCTCCGGCCATTTCAAGCTGACCAGCACCGGCAGCTTCGAGGCGGCGATGGCATCGGCGACGGCGTAGGATTGCTGGCCGCCGTAGAGCGCGGCCGCGAGATTCCACTCCTTCACCAGCCGGAGCGCGCGCAGGATTTGAATTTGACTGTTTGCCGGGACGAGGACGAGTTCTTTGTCGCGCAGCGCGTGGCCGACAGCGACTGCGGCGCGGTCGTATTTCGGCCGCTCGAGGCCGCCGGGATGCGCGCTATAGATTCCCTGGGCTTGCTCGTACCACGCGGCATCGAGGAACACTTGGCGGACGTACGCGATCGAACCCATCAGCGAGCCGGGAAAGCTGAAGAAGCCGCCGGAGGGTACGAACGAAAGATCGAGCGTCGCGGGCGTTCTTACCACCATGTCGCCTGCGCGCTCACCGGCGAGATTAATCACCGAGCCCTGACCTGAAAACATGCCGCCCTTTGGAACGGCGAGCGCCGTGGTGAAGCCGCCATCGCGCCACGACTCGACGCGCTTGTCCTCGGAACTGATTTCGTTCGCGGCCACGACCCATGGCGTTGTGCCGGGGCGGTCTTCCGGGCCGTGTGAAATCTCAGCAGGCGCGGGACGCCCGCGCTGGCCGCCGCCTGCAGCGGCCGATTGTGTCGGCCCTTGAGCCGCGGCCTGACCGAGTTCGCTCATCGCATCCATCAGACCGGGATAGACCGTGAGGCCCTTGCCATCCATCACCCAAGCCTCGGGCGGGATGGCGACGTCCGCGCCGACGGCCTTGATCAGGCCGTTGGCCACGACGACGGTGCCGGATTCAATCACGGGGCCCGACACCGGGACGATCTTCGCGTTCTTGATCGCGAAGTAGCGCGGCTCGCCGCCTTGGGCGCGGCTTGAGGGGACAAACATCAGAACCAGGAGAGCGCATGCGGCGAACAAGGCGGCGCACACGTTCACGAAATGACGCAGCATTTTCATTTCCACCTCACACCCCTGACGTGCGGCTTGCTCCGGCGCTGGACAAATCTCCGGTGTAGCAGAACCCCCGTTCGATGAATGGCTTTATTTCGTGTCCAGCTTCCCACCTCTAGCGTCCAGCTTTCAGCACAGACGCGCGATGCTATGCGTAGGTTTCGCGAGAGTCAAGGAGAGAAGAAGGAGTCAGCATTTGAAACGCATATTGGAGAGCGCATTTGGAAATTGGCGATAGCGGCACCCTCGGAACTGCCTCTGGAACTCGAACTGCGGGCATTTCGAATGACAAAGGGAATCATCGGCTGGCAGAAATGGCTGATTGCATTCGCGATGCGGGGTTTTCCGGCGCAGTGGGCGATTCTTGCGGGGCTGGCCGCGGCTTCTTGGATCGCGTATTTCGCGCTGCGGCGGCGGCTCCCACGACGGCGTTGTAACGTATGAGACTGTCTTCAATCACCGCGTTTGTGCCGGAAGATCCGGTTTGGACTCTACTGAGCTAACCCAAATCTTTGCCTCTCGTCTATCTATCTTCGAACTCCTAAGAACGAGTCGGGATGAACTGAATACATTTCAGGACCACTCCGGTGAGAGCCAATGCCCGCGAAAACCAGTGCCTTGCACAGCGCGCTGATGCTTCCTCGGAGAAACCGGCATTGTCTAGCTTGGACTCACTAAGCCTGCAAGATTCAGGTCTAACTTGAGACGAGTCTCCAAAAGCCTTCCCATCTTGGGTTTGGCAAGCTGCAAGTATTTGCGTGCCTCATCCAACTCACCGTGTGCCGCCGCAATTCTCGCGATGTCATAGCAAACAATCCCTTCGCTGCTTGAAGCCAGTCCGGCGTACTCCAGAAGTCCCTTGAGGACTGCCTTGTACTTCCGAGCCTCATCCTTCGTGGATGCCACAGCTTTCGTTGCAAACCTGTCAGCTTGCGCCCAGTAGGACGTCTCTCCAGGAAGACTGAGGAGGCGTTCAGCTTCTTCGTTAAGATTGCAGAGGCCGCAAAGGTAAGCCAGTATCTCACGCTGGTCATCCGAGTGTTTTCCGTCGGCATTGGTTACGGCTTCACGTTTCTTTAGTCTTTTGATCGTGGTAAACGTCAACATCCCGGTCATTGCAACTAACCCGAGTAAGGGAGCAAGCACCGAAACTAAAATTGATTCATTGGTTCCGCTCTTTTCCCGGGATGGGTCGGAGGATTCCTTGCCCGCAACACCCGAGCCCCTCAGCCAGACAGAGGGCTTCAATGGAAGCGTTCCGTCAGAACTTGCCAGTAAGGACATAACAGCCGTTTCCCCAGGATTCAATTCTGGAATTGAAAGCCGATCTCCGTCTGAGGAAGGCGTTTCGACAGGGCTAGCTGCCTTGTCCGCTGCAATCCTGGTTCCGTCTATATGCGCACCCGAGACCTGGACGTAGCAAACAACATTGAACGCTGACTTTTTACCACTATTCAATATACTTACTTGATATACAGCAATATTCTTCCCATTCCCATAGTATGGAATGGTTTCGGGAGAGGAATAGTCCAACTCCGGTTGGCGAGTCTGAAGCCAGCCGAGAGCCACCCCTGAGAGGACCGCAACAGCAATCCCAACCAGCAGGCTTATCAAGATCTGTTTCCAGTTTAACCGTGAGCCTCCAGAGTTCTCCTCCATACGCCACCCCATGCTCGAGTTTCAGAAAAGGATCGTGTCTCGGAATGAAACGGACCAGAAGCCTGGCCGCGTCCCCTCTGCGATTGTAGTTATCATAATTTCTTATTCGTGGGAATGATATTTTGTGGTGGCTTCAATAAACTCTTAAGATAACTGCGCCTAGTTGCGGAGGGGCTTGCCGGTCTTGAGGGTGTGGGCGATGCGCTCCTGGGTTTTGCGCTCGCCGCAGAGGGAGACGAAGGCTTCGCGCTCCAGATCGAGGACGTACTGTTCGCTGACCATCTGCGGAGCGGAAAGCGCGCCACCGGCGAGAATGCCGGCGAGCTTGCGAGCGACGACGGCGTCGTATTCGGTGATGTAATCGCCGCGAAGCATCATGTGGATGGCGAGCTTGGCCGCGGCAAGAAATTCCTGGCCGAGAACGCGAATCTGCGTGGACTTCGCGCCTTCGGCGGCGCTCGGGGCGGGCGAACGATATCCGGCGCGGGCCATGGCGAGCGCCGTTTCCTTCGCGCCGGCGACCAGGCGATCGCGATTCATGGCTACGAAATCACCACGGCGCAGAAAGCCGAGCGAGCGCGCCTCTTCGGCGCTGGTCGAAACCTTGGCCATCGCGACGGTCTCGAAAACCGGCTTCAGTGCGTGGAAAAGATCCAGATCTTCTCCGCCGGCCGCATGTTCGTTCGCGCGAATCAGCATTTCCTTCGATCCGCCGCCTCCGGGAATCAAGCCCACGCCGGCTTCGACCAGGCCGATATACGCCTCCGCGGCGGCGTGAATGCGCGCGGCGTGGAGGCTGATTTCGCAGCCGCCGCCAAGCGCCATGCCCTGCGGCGCGGCGACGACGGGGCGCGGAGCATACTTGATTGCAAGATTGACGTTCTGGAATTGGCGCACGGCGAGATGAATGTCGTCCCACTCTTCTTCCTGCGCGGTCATCAGGACGAGCATCAGGTTTGCGCCGACTGAAAAATTCGTGGCCTGGTTGGCGATCACCATGGCGTCAAAATCGGATTCGAGGCGCTTGACGCCTGCGTGGAGCATGGCGACGATGTCGCTGCCGATGGAGTTCATCTTGGCGTGGAATTCGCAGCAGACCACGCCATCGCCCAGATCAATCAGGCTCGCGCCGGCGTTTTGCTGCACGACCTTCGATTGCTCCCGGAGCGACTTCAGAATAATGACGCCCGGCGGCTGGGGCACGGGCTGATACGTGGACGAGGCCAAATCGAAATAGCTGGTGCGGCCCTGCGCCGATTCGTAAAACGATTTCTTGCCCGAGGAAAGCAGTTTTGTCACGAGGGGCGGCAGCGGCTTGCCTTCGCGCTCGAGCGCCTTGGCCATCGCCTCCACGCCGATGGCATCCCAGATTTCAAACGGCCCGATCTCCCAAGCGAATCCCCAGCGCATTGCGGCGTCCACGTCGGAGACGCGGTCGGAGATTTCCGGGACGCGGCGCGCGGCGTAGGCGCACATTTCGGAAAGGCTGGCCCAGAGGAACCGATTCGCCTTGTCGCCACCTCTGCCGTCGAACGCGGGTGCGACAAGCGCGCGGAGACGCTCGCGCGTGTCTTCCACCGCTTTGCCGGCTTCGATGGAGCCGAACTTCGCTTTCTGCCGCGAGCGGTAGTCCATCTTCTGCCAGTCGAGGGTGAGGATTTCGCTGTCACCATCTTTCTTCACGCGCTGATAAAAACCCTTGCCGGTTTTTTCGCCGAGCCAGCCGCGCTTCATCAATTCTTCGACGAGCGCCGGCACGCGATAGATTTCGCGCGACTCGTCCTCGGGCACGTTCTCGTAAATGTTGCGCACCACGTGGACGAGGACGTCGAGGCCGACAATGTCCGCGGTGCGGAACGTGGCCGACTTTGGCCAGCCGACCGCGGGACCGGTACACGCGTCCACTTCCTCGACGGTCATCTCGAGCTCGCGCATCACGCGCAGCGCGTTGAGCATGGAGTATGTGCCAATGCGGTTGGCGATGAAGTTGGGCGTGTCCTTGGCGACGACGACGCCCTTGCCGAGGCTGCGATCGCAGAAATCGCCGAGCACAGCGAGCACATCGGGGCGCGTCTTCGGGCCGGGGATCAGCTCGACCAGCTTCATATAGCGCGGCGGATTGAAGAAGTGCGTTCCCGCCCAGTGCTGCTGGAAATCCTCGGAGCGGCCTTCGGCGATCAAGTGAATCGGCAGGCCCGAAGTGTTCGTGGTGACGATGGTGCCGGGCTTGCGATGCTGTTCGACGCGAGAGAGGAGGTTGCGCTTGATATCGAGATTCTCCGCGACGACTTCGATGATCCAGTCCGCGTCGGCGCACCAGGCGAGGTTGTCTTCGAAATTGCCGATGCGGATGAGCCGCGCGGCCTCAGTCGTGAAAAATGCCGCGGGCCGCGATTTTTTCGCGGCTTCAAGGCCGGCGCGGACGATGCAGTTGCGAACATCGGGCTGCGCAAGCGTCAAGCCACGCTTTGTTTCGTCGACCGTAAGCTCGGGGGGAACGATGTCGAGCAGGGCGCAGGAGACTCCGGCATTGGCGAGATGCGCGGCGATGCGCGCGCCCATCGTGCCGGCGCCGAGGACTGCAACTCGTTCGATGCGTCGTTTCATCGGTTTCGCTGAAGCAATCGAGGAGGTTACAGAACCGGTATCGGATGGTCAACGGGAAATGCCACGCATCGAGCGAACTTGCTAAACTGTCTACTAGCTTAGAACCGAGGGATGGCGAAGATGCTGAAATGGCTTGGGAGCGCGGTGCAAGGCCTTCGGACTTTCGCGTATGGCCCCGCGAGCGGACGGCCGCGGGTCGGCCTAGCGCTCGGGGGCGGCTTTGCCCGCGGCATCGCGCATGTGGGCGTGTTGCGCGTGCTGGAGGAGGAAGGCATTCCCGTCGACTTGGTCGCAGGCACGAGCGTCGGCGCGCTGATCGGCGCCGCGTACGCCAGCGGCTCGCCCATCGAGGAGATGGAGCGCCAGGGCAGCTTGACGACCTTCAAGGATTTCGGCCGCTGGACGATCTCGCGCATGGGGATGGCGTCAAACGAGCGGCTGGAGCATTACCTACAGCGTTTCACCCGGGCCAAATATTTTGAGGAGCTGAAAATCCCCATGTGCATCGTGGCGACGGATCTGGTGCGCGGCGAATCCGTCTACTTCTCCGAGGGCGAAATCGGCACGCCGCTGCGCGCTTCGTGCGCCTACCCGGGGCTGTTCCTGCCAGTCGAATACCAGGGGCGATACCTGGTGGACGGTTTCCTGACGGCGGCAGTGCCGACCGAAGGGGCGCGCCACATGGGCGCGCACGTGGTGATCGCAGTACACCTCGAGCCCGGCCTGCTCGACGAAAAGCCGCGCAACACGATTGAGGTGATTGGCCGGTCGTTTTCCATCATCCAAGCCCACATGCACATGCCGTGGCGGCAGGCCGCGGACGTGGTGATCGAACCGCAAGTTCATCATTTCCTCTGGGACGACTTCCAAAGTACGCCGCAACTGGTTGCCGCAGGCGAAGCCGCCACGCGAGCGGCGCTCCCGCAAATCCGGGCCGCAATCGCGCGCCGGTCACCGCTGCCCTCCCGAAAGAGCCCCGAGAAACACGTGGGCGAGGAAGCCTGAAAGAATCAGAGAGGATTGGCTCACGGCAAGCTGTCGCGACACGGGCCGGGCGGGACGTGAGCTACGGAGAGCCCGGTTGAGCTTCGCGGATTTCGACCTGAACGGATTTGCCTCCGCCTTTGCCACGTTGCGTGAGCCATTGCGCAAACGCCGAAGCGAAGCGCGCGGGCTCGACGCGGAGGCTGGCTTCCAGGCTGCCTTCGCCGGTGGGCAAGGTGTCGTCGAATTCGGCCGAGCCGGTGAAATTGCGCATGCAGAAGCTGTCGAGCCATTCGAGCGGGCAGGGGCGGCGCTCGCCGTTGACGACCACATCCACCTGAAGTTTTCTCGCGTACATCGCGGGGAAAAGTATAGCATCGCGGCCAGCTCCGACGCGGGAGCCTGGGGCTTAACCCTGTGGCTTGTGCTACACGGCTCCGGCCAGGCGCCTTGCAATTGGGAGATGCGTGACCTAGAATTTTTTTCGAGGCGTAGGAGCTAATCTTTCGGCTGGCGCGATGCGTTTCATCCCGGCCCGCACGCATGACCGGGCGTCTTTGACAAATATCGAGGAGGGTCGGTGGCCACTCCACTGGAAAATTGGGTAGCGGAAACCGCTCGGCTGACCAAGCCCGATAAAATTGTTTGGTGCGACGGCTCGGAAAAGGAAGCGGAGGAACTGGCCGAAGGAATGCTGCGCGACGGCACCTATCTGGCGCTGAATCCGAATTCATATCCCAATTGCTACCTGCACCGCAGCAACCCGAACGACGTGGCGCGCACCGAAGCCGTCACGTTTATTTGCACGCGCAAGAAAGAGGATGCCGGGCCGACGAACAACTGGATGGCGCCGGAAGAAGCGAAACTAAAAGTTCGGCCGCTGTTCGACGGCGCGATGAAGGGCCGGACGATGTACGTCGTGGCCTACATCCTGGGCCCGGCCGCGTCTCCCTACAGCAAGATTGGAGTGGAACTCACCGACAGCGCGTACGTGGCGGCGAGCATGGGCATCATGTCGCGGATGGGCCAGGTGGCGCTCGAACGGCTCGGCAGCTCCGATGATTTTGTGCCGGGACTGCATTCGTTGGCCGATTTGAATCCGGAGCGGCGTTACGTCCTGCACTTCCCAGAAGAGAAATTGATCTGGAGCGTCGGCTCGGGCTACGGGGGCAACGCGCTGCTGGGCAAGAAGTGCTTCGCGCTGCGGATCGCGAGCTGGATGGCGCGTGAACAGGGCTGGATGGCCGAGCACATGCTGATCCTGGGTCTGGAAGATCCCTCGGGCAAGGTCACGTACATGAGCGCGGCGTTTCCGAGCGCGTGCGGCAAGACGAATCTGGCGATGATGGTCTCCGCGCTCGAAAATATGGGCTACCGCGTCTGGACCGTCGGAGACGACATCGCGTGGCTGCAGGAGGGCGCGGATGGCTATCTGCGCGCGATCAACCCCGAGGCGGGATTTTTCGGCGTAGCACCGAGCACGAACGAGAAAACAAATGCGCACGTGATGAAGGCGCTGCACAGCAATTCCATTTTCACGAACGTCGCACTGACGTCGAAGCAAGAGCCGTGGTGGGAAGGCATGGACGGAGCGCCGCCTGACGGCTTGACGGACTGGAAGGGCCAGGCTTGGCGTCCAGGGAAGGACCCGGCAGCGCATCCGAACTCACGATATACCGTGCCCGCGCGGCAGGCTCCGAGCATTTCGAAGCACTGGGAAGATCCCGCCGGAGTGCCGATTTCCGCATTCATATTCGGGGGGCGGCGCGCACGGCTCGCGCCGCTGGTGTACGAATCGCGCGACTGGCAGCATGGAGTGTTCGTCGGCTCGACGATGGCTTCGGAGACGACGGCGGCGGCCACGGGCGCCGTCGGGGTCACGCGGCGCGATCCGATGGCCATGCTTCCCTTTTGCGGCTACAACATGGCGGATTATTTCGGGCACTGGCTCGAGATGGGGCGGCGGGTCGCGCATCCCCCGCGCGTGTTCCATGTGAACTGGTTCCGCAAGAGCGCGGACGGAAAATTCCTGTGGCCGGGCTACGGCGAAAACGTCCGCGTATTGAAGTGGATGCTCGAGCGCATCGAAGGGAATGGCAGGGCCGTCGAGACGCCCATCGGATTCGTGCCCTCGCCGGATGCGCTGACGCTCGAGGGGCTCAACATTTCGCGCGAGACGATGCAAGAGCTGCTTCGCGTGGACTCCGCCGACTGGACGGAAGAGCTGGAAGCGGTGGGAAAGTTCTACGAGAAATTCGGGAATCGATTGCCCGAGCCGATCCGCCAAGAACAAGA
>JBGQEW010000092.1:0-9579 GCA_041496565.1 Terriglobia bacterium
AGTCGAAGCCTTCGCCGAATTCGCGCGCGAGCGCGATCTGATCATGCGCTTCATCGAGTTCATGCCGCTCGACGCCGACCGCCATTGGACGCGCGACTTGGTCGTCACGGCAGCGGAAATTTACCGCCGCATTTCGGCGCGTTGGCCACTCGTCCCGATCGCGCACGAGCGCAGCGAGACGGCGCGTAAATACAGATTCGCAGACGGCCCGGGCGAAATCGGCCTGATAGCGCCTGTGTCGCAGCCGTTCTGCGGGTTCTGCTCGCGCATCCGCTTGACCGCGGATGGCAAGCTGCGCACATGCCTGTTCAGCAAGGAAGACCACGATTTGAAATCCCTGCTGCGCGGCGGTGCAAGCGATGAGGAAATCGTCGAAGAGATTCGCGCTGTCGTGCACGAGAAGGAAAAAGGCCATCGAATCAACGAGCCGGATTTTGTGCCGCCGTCGCGCACAATGGTGTTTATCGGCGGCTAGCACGTTTCAATCGCGAACGAGGAGAACAAGAAGGAGAGTACTTCGATGGGCGAGCCCGAACCGAGACTCTTCACCCTCACCGAAGCGGAGCGCACTCGCACCGAAGTCGAGCCCGCGCTGATGGAAGCGATGGAAGCTCGCCGCAAAGCGACCACCCTCGAGGACAGCCTCGTGCGGCTCTCCGCTCGCATTTCCCTTCGCGGCGGCCTGCTGGTTTCCTACGATAAGGCGGCAAAGAAGCGCATGGAACGCGACACCCTGGCCGAGGCGGTCAATTCAGCGATTGAGCAAATTGAGGCGACGGGCTGCGTCGTGAAAGATCTCGACGTCGGCCTGCTCGATTTTCCCGCCCGGCTGAACGAGGAAGACGTTTACCTCTGCTGGCGCGTCGGTGAAGACCGCATTCGTTTCTATCACCGTCAGGACGAGGGCTTCTCTAGCCGCAAGCCGATCGATCCGCGCGACTCAGGCCATCAACCTCCCGTCCAGTAACGCGACTGCGCTGGAAACGCGGACGGAACTCCCTGCCCAATCCTCCAAGAGCAGGGTGGCCGCCAGAAGGAAAGCTTGTGACTGATCAGAAAGAAAATCGTCTGAAGGATTCGCACAGTCCGTATCTGCGCTCGGCCGCGCACCAGCCGGTGGATTGGCAGGAATGGGGCGAGGATGCTTTCGCGCGCGCTCGTGCCGCTGATAAACCCATCCTGCTCGACATCGGGGCGGTCTGGTGCCACTGGTGCCACGTCATTGACCGCGAAAGCTACGAAAATCCCGAAATCGCCGCGCTCATCAACCAATTTTTCGTGCCGGTGAAGGTGGACCGCGACGAGCGTCCCGACGTGGACGCGCGCTATCAATCCGCCGTGAGCGCCATCTCCGGACAAGGCGGCTGGCCTCTGACGGCGTTCTTGACGTCCGATGGCAAGCCATTTTTCGGCGGCACCTACTTTCCGCCCGAAGACGCAATGGGCCGCCCCGGCTTCAAGCGAATCCTCGTGTCGATCGCGGAAGCGTACCAGTCGCGACGCGGAGAGGTCGATCGCTCTGCCGCCGCACTCGAAGAAGCCGTGGCGCAGGCCGAATCGTTCAAGGGCGCACGCGCAAGCTTCGATCCTCAGATCGTGGATGCGATGGTTGAATCCATCGTGCGCATGTTCGACCCGCGCAACGGCGGCTTCGGCCAGTCGCCGAAATTCCCGCACGCCTCGGCGATGGATTTGTTGCTCGAGCGGTATCAGGCGGGCCGCGAATCGCATCTGCTCGTCGTGGTCGAAACGACGCTCGAAAAAATGGCGACCGGCGGCGTGTACGACCAGCTTGCCGGCGGCTTCCACCGCTATTCGGTGGACGAGCGCTGGATCGTTCCTCATTTCGAGAAAATGTCGTACGACAATTCCGAGCTGCTGAAGAATTACTTGCACGGCTACCAGGTCACCGGCAAGCCGCTGTTCCGCGAAACCGCCGAGGGCATCATCGCCTGGGTGCAAGAGGTCCTCTCGGATCAGCAGCGCGGCGGCTTCTACGCCAGCCAGGACGCCGACTATTCGCTCGACGATGACGGCGACTACTTCACGTGGACGCTCGACGAAGGCCGCGCGGCACTCACTCCCGACGAAGCGCGCGCGATCGAGCTCTATTACGATGTGGCCGCGCGCGGCGAGATGCATCACAATCCCGCGAAAAATGTCTTGTGGATCGCGCAAAGCATCGAGGAAACTGCGCGGCATTTGAATCGGAGCGAAACGGATGTGCGCGTGATCCTCGCGCGCGCCAAAGGGAAGATGTTCGAGGCGCGGAAGCGCCGTCCCACGCCCGCCGTGGACACCACGATCTACGTGAGCTGGAACGCGATGTTCGTCTCGGCATTTCTCGAAGCGGCCCGCGTGCTCGACCGCGACGATTGCCGCGCATTCGCGCTGAAGTCTCTTGATCGAATCAATGCCGAAGCCTGGGACGACGCGAAGGGGTTTGCGCACCGCGTCGGCGGGCCGCGCCTCGATGGCACGCTCGACGACCAAGTCTTCACGGCTGCGGCATCGCTCGATGCGTATGAAGCCACACTCGACCGCCGCTATTTCGACCGGGCCGAGCGCGTGATGAAACTCGTCATCGAAAAATACGGCGACACGGAGAATGGCGGCTTCTTCGATCGCGCGGCCGATGCGCCGCCGCTTGGCGGGCTCGACGTGCGCCGCAAACCGTTCCAAGATTCGCCCACGCCGGGAACCAATTCTGTCGCTGCCATCGTCCTCGAACGGCTGTACGGATACACCGGCGATGCGCTCTATCGCGATTGGGCGGAAAAGACGCTTGAGGCGTTCGCAGGGTCGGCGCCACAGTTCGGTTTGTTCGCGGCAACGTATGGCCTCGCCGCACTGCTCCACGCGCGCCACGGATTGCAAGTCGTCGTCACCGGCGTGACGGGCGACGCGCAGGCCGCTGCGCTCGAGCAGGCTGCTGCAGGCGTGTATCGCTTCGGCAAATCGGTGTTGCGCGTTACGCCCGAGCGTCTCGCCGCCGATGGTCTCGCTCCCGCGCTCAAGGAAACGATTCCGCATCTGCGCGCCGACGCCGCGCAAGCGTTCGTCTGCGTCGAAACCACTTGTTACCCGCCCATGGCCGACGCCCATAAACTAAAAGCGCTCCTCAGCGAAGTCGCCACAAGCGCCGTGGCGTAAATTTGCTGGATTTCTTGTGTGTGGGCGGGTCTAGGAGCTGCCCGCGGCTTTGATCGTGGCGCTAGCGTCTCGCCGGCTGGATGAAAAGAGCCGGCCTGATGCTGGCGCTACAACACGCAGGCTGAGTTGCTGGGCATAGCCCGCAATGCGATAATGAGGCGTCGAAAGGCGGAACGCGGCGGGTCCGCGAATTCGCTCTGGGGGAAATCATGGCCATGAGAGATGCGTGGATTGAGGAGCGGTTGAAAACAGCCGGGGAAAACGGCGGCCGCAACGTTTCGCAGATGCATTACGCCCGCCGGGGCGTGATCACCGAAGAAATGAAGTACGTTGCGCGGCGCGAAAAGCTTGCGCCGGAACTGGTGCGCGACGAACTGGCGCGTGGCCGAGCCATCATCCCCGCGAACATCCACCATCGCAATCTCGAGCCGATGGGCATCGGCGTCGCCTTCTTCTGCAAGATCAACGCGAACATCGGCAATTCCGCTACCACTTCGAATATTGACGAGGAACTCGAAAAACTCCATCGCGCGGTGCACTACGGATCCGACACGGTGATGGACCTTTCCACCGGCGGCGACATCCCGAAAATTCGCCAGGCCATCATTGACGCGTCGCCGGTGCCGATCGGCACCGTGCCGATCTACGAAGCCCTCACCCGCGTGCGCCGTGCGGAAGATTTGTCGCTTGAGCTGATGCTCGAAGTGATCGAGGAGCAAGCCGAGCAGGGCGTGGACTACATGACCATCCACGCCGGCGTATTGCGAGAATTTCTGCCGCTCGTGCGCAACCGCATCACCGGCATCGTCAGCCGCGGCGGCGCGCTGTTGGCGCAGTGGATGAGCTTCCACAAGAAGGAAAATTTCCTTTACGAGCACTTCGACGAAATCTGCAAGATTTTCAAGAAGCACGACGTCAGCTTCTCGCTCGGCGACGGCTTGCGGCCCGGCTGCCTGGCAGACGCGAGCGACGAGGCGCAGTTCTCCGAGCTACGCGTTCTCGGCGAGCTGACCAAAAAGGCCTGGGAACACGATGTCCAGGTAATGATCGAAGGCCCGGGCCACATCCCGCTGGACCAGATCGAACTGCAGGTGAAGAAGGAAGTCGAGCTGTGCTACGAGGCGCCGTTCTATACGCTCGGGCCGCTGGTCACCGACATCGCGCCCGGTTACGACCACATCACCAGCGCGATCGGCGCGGCGATGATTGGCTGGCATGGCGCTTCGATGCTCTGCTACGTGACGCCGAAGGAGCACCTGGGCCTGCCGAATGCCGACGACGTTCGCCAGGGCGTGATCGCCTACAAGATTGCCGCACATGCCGCCGACGTGGCGCGACACCGCCCCGGCGCTCGCGACCGCGACGACGCCCTCAGCTACGCGCGCTTCCTTTTCGATTGGGAGAAGCAGTTCCAGCTTTCGCTCGATCCGGAAACGGCGCGCGCCATGCACGATGAAACGCTGCCGGATGATTTCTACAAAGAAGCAAAGTTCTGTTCGATGTGCGGGCCGAAATTCTGCTCGATGAACGCGACCCAGATCGCCGAGATCTATCAGGGCTTCGATCAGAAGGAACGCCAGCAAAGATTTGTCGAACTCCTCGCCAAGGTAGAAAAGTAGCCGGCAGACCTTGGTCGCGTGGAAATTGGCGGCATCATTCTGAGCCCCGGCTTGCCGGGATGAAGAATCTCTCTTAGAAGCATATCCGATGAGATTTCATGAATCGGAGACCACGCATCGCAAATGAGCAGAGGGAGCCTTCGTCCGCCTGAGGCGAACGCAGGATGGCCGCCTTAGCCGGGTCCTCATCAGCGTTTATCAGTGTTCATCTGTGGATACTGTCTTCTGAGCATGCCTGAGACTAAGCACGAAGAGCATCTGCGCGAGGAATTCAACCGCTGGGCCGAAGCCGGCCGCGGCGAGGGAATGGAGGAAGGTCATCGTCCCATCGTCGAGCTCGCGCTGGCGCTCATGCAGATTGCGCCGGACGACAACGTGCTCGACATCGGCTGCGGCGCGGGCTGGCTCTCGCGGTTGATCGCGCCGCGCGTTCCGGATGGGCGCGTCGTCGGCACGGACATCTCCGACGAAATGGTGCGCCATGCGCGGCGCAATTGCGCCGCCATCGAAAACGCCGTGTTCGTGGTCGGCGGCGTGGACGAAATCCCCTGGGAACCGCATTTCTTCACCAAAGCCATTTCGGTCGAGTCGGCATATTACTGGCCCGACCCGGCAAGAGGCGTCCGCGAGATTTTCCGCGTGTTGCGCGAAGGTGGCTCCGCGTGGATCGTCATCAACTATTACCGCGATAATCCGCACTGCCACCAGTGGGGCCAGCTTCTTGCAGTCCCCACGCACCTCCTCTCCGCCGAGGAATGGAAGCAGATGTTCCGCGATGCGGGATTCATGGACGTGGCGCATCGGCTGATTTCGGACCCATCGCCTACGCCGGAAACTTATTCTGGACGCTGGTTCCGTGACGCGGCGCAGCAAAGAGCCTTTAAGGAAATCGGCGCTTTGCTTGTCCACGGCACCAAGCAAGAACTGGAACCACAGAGGGACGCAGCTTAGAAATCCAGAGATTGGAAGCTTGGATCTGAAAAAATTAATCCGGCCGCAATTGCTCCGGAACGATGCGAATGCAGTAGCCTGCGCCCTTCGATCGCTTTCCTCCGATGGCATTCCTCAATCTCTTTTTTCCAGTTTCTCGCCTCTATCCGTGTTTATCTGTGCTCATCCATGGTTTCAAACAGGCGTTTGACTCGCGCGCGCGGCTCTCGATATACTCGGTGTTTGCGGATCGCATAGGAGACTCGATGGGCGTCCTCGATAATCGCTTCGAGCGCAGTTACATCCTGTCGTCGGTGGACTACGTCTTCAACTGGGCGCGCAAGAGCGCGATCTGGCCGCTGACGTTCGGACTCGCCTGCTGCGCGATCGAGATGATCGCTTCCACCACGTCGCGCTTCGACATTGCGCGGTTTGGCGCCGAAGTGTTCCGCCCCTCGCCGCGCCAGGCCGACCTCATGATCGTCGCCGGCACCGTGACGCTGAAAATGGCGCCGGTGCTCAAGCGCGTGTGGGACCAGATGCCGGATCCGAAATGGTGCATTTCGATGGGGGCGTGCTCGAGCGTCGGCGGGCCGTTCAATGTGTATTCGGTGCTGCAAGGCGTGGATCGCGTTGTGCCGGTGGATGTATACGTGATTGGCTGTCCGCCGCGGCCCGAGGGCCTGTTCTACGCGCTGCTGAAATTACAGGACAAGATCGATCAGATGACGCTGGCAAAGCGCCCCACTGAAGTTCGGCTGCGCCCCGAAATGGTTGAAGAGTTCAAGCGCAGCGTGATGGTGGCGCAAACGCCCCAACCGCGCTAGCCGCGTTCCCCGAATTTGCCCATTTCCAAAGGAGCTGTGCGATGCCGTTTGTGCGCGCCGTAAGGAAGGACGAAATCCCTCCAGGGTCAATCCGCGAACTCCAGCTCGACGGGAAGACAATCGCGCTCGCAAACGTGGATGGCAATTTCTACGCGATTAACAACACCTGCCTGCATCGCGGCGGCCCCATCGGCCAGGGGGAGCTGGAAGGCAAAGTCGTCACCTGCCCGTGGCACGGCTGGCAGTACGACGTCACAACCGGCAAGGTAACGATGAATCCAGCCGTCGGCGTGGACTGCTACACCATCGAGCTTCGCGGAGACGACATCTTCGTTGACGTCTGATAAGCCTCTTATTTAAAGCAACTTACAGTGGGGCCGAGGGATTCGGCGGCTCTCCTGATAGAAACACCTCTCCACAAAAGCTTTCCCTTTCTCTTTGCCATGCGTGTATAGTGCGCCGGATAAAAAATGACCACAAACCGTCCCACCGCAACGGGCCCGCGGCGCTGGCTGTTCGCGGTGGACCCTCGCGTCTACCACTGGGATACGCTTTTCGTGAAGGGCAAGGAAATGTGGCGGCAGGCCGGCAACCGCCCGGACGCGTTTCGCAAACTGAAGCAAGTGCGCCGCGGCGATCGCGTGCTCTGTTATCACGGGAAGGCGGAACACGCCCTCTACGCCATCGCCGAAGTCACGCGAGATCCCTATCCCGACCCGCACGACCCGGAAGCGAAACGCCAGGTGGTCGATCTGCGCGCGGTCGAGCGGTTGCCACGGCAGGTGTCGCTGGCTGAACTGCGCGAAAATCGCGCACTGCGCCAAATCAAATTCCTCAAGAACACACGCATGACGATCTGCCCTCTCGCTGACGAGGAGTATGCCGAAATTCTGCGCATGGCCGGAATCGTCGCGGCGCCGGGGATCCCTCTACCCTGAACCCACCGACAGCTTTCGAAGGGCATGTCTCAGCGTGCGCCGGACGAGAACGCTCGGCGCCAAGACTCAAGAGTTGAACTCCGAGAGCCGGCCGCTGTACGCTCATCGTTTCTCAATTGCGGAACATGCTGACGGAGCGTCCTAGGAGGAAAGCAGTGCGAAACAAGATTGTGCGAGTGGCTTTGTCGAGCATTCTCATTGCAGGCGGAGCCGCAGCAGTCGCGCGGCAGGAACACCGCGCGGCCCCGAGTGCTGCGCGACGGGCATCGGACAATGAGTGGCTGCGCGGAATTCCGTCGGGAACGACGCGCGTCGTTGATCTCACGTATGCGCTCAACGGCAAGACGCCCGCCTGGCCCGGCGATACGGAACCGTTTTTAGCCACCATCAACGCCACCCCGGAGAAGGACGGCTACTTCACGCGCAAATTCTGCATGCTGGAACACTACAGCACGCATATGGACGCGCCCATCCACTTCCCGCCAGGCAAAATCTCGATCGACCAGATTCCAACCAGTCATTTTTTCGGGCCGGCCGTTGTGATTGACGTGCGCGCCGATGCTTCGAAGGACCCCGATTATCGGCTGCCCGCAGCGGCGGTTGATCATTGGGAAGCCGTGCATGGGCCCATCCTCGCCGGCGCGATTGTGTTGCTGCGCACGGGATGGTCCTCGCGCTGGCCGGACGAAGCGCGCTACCGCAACCTCGACTCGCACGGCACGATGCACTTCCCGGGATTTTCCGTCGAGGCGGCCAAGCTGTTGATCGCGCGCAACGTGAGCGGCCTGGGCATCGATACGCTCAGCGTGGACTACGGTGCGTCGAAGGATTTCGAAGTGCACCGGCTCACGCTCCCGGCGAATCTATATCACCTGGAAAATCTCGCCGACCTGAGCGCGCTGCCCGAAGCCGGGGCGTTTCTGATCGCCGCGCCGATCAAGCTCGAAGGCGGCTCCGGCGGCGCCTGCCGCGTCTTCGCCATTCTGCCGTAATGTGCCGCTCCGGGGAGAGCAACTCTTCTCTCAGCCTGTGTTACCTTTCCTACTAGAAAACCATGCCGGAACTGCCCGAGGTCGAAACCGTTGCGCGCGGACTGCAAGCGACTCTGCTAGGGCGGCGCGTGCTCAGCCTGCGGCTGGGAAAGACGGACTTCATTGACGACCCGGCAGCGCTGGAGGAATTGGTACCTGGCAGCCGTGTGGCCCGGATTACTCGCTACGGCAAATTCCTCGTGCTCGAGCTCGAGGCGACCTCACGCCCTGGAGCGCGTCTCGATCTGATGATTCATCTCGGCATGACCGGCCAACTCACCGCGCGCCGGCCCGAAGAGCCGATTGCCCCGCACACACATGCTTTCTTCGCGCTCGATGATGGGATGGAACTGCGCTACACCGATATTCGCCGCTTCGGGCGCGTCTTGATCGTTCCGGAATCGCAGCGCGAGGAAATTCTCGGCAAGCTCGGGGTCGATCCACTGGAAGCGACTGAGGAAGAGTTTTGCGGCCAAATCGCGGCGCGGCGCGCACGCATCAAAGCGCTGCTGCTCGATCAAACTGTGTTTCGGGGCATGGGCAACATTTATACGGACGAAAGTTTGTGGCGCGCGCGGATCCATCCGATGCGTCTCGCGGCCCGGCTCAAACGCGAAGAAGTCGCGCGGCTCCATCGCGCCGTGCGCAGCGTTCTCAAGGAAGCGATTCGGTTGCGAGGCTCTTCCGTTTCCGACTACGTGGATTCAAACGGGCAGCCGGGAGAGTTTCAGTTGCGTCACCGCGTTTACCAGCGGGAAACAAAAAGCTGCTTCCGCTGTCGCGCAAAAATCCGGCGCGTCGTCGTCGCCGGGCGAAGCAGCTATTTCTGCCCGCGCTGCCAGCGCGCCCCGAGAGCCAAGGCCTCGCGACGAGCCGCTCAGCGCCAGCGGTAGAGGACCGCCGCTCCGGCGAAGCTCAGCACTGCTGCATACAAGAAGCCTGCGCCCGGCGAGACGCTCGACCAGAGAACTCCAACCAGAATGCTCGAAGCAAAGTCGCCCACGCCGTTCAGAGTGGCAAGTACGCCGAAGCCCGAGCCGCGAATTTCTGCGGGCAGCAGCTCTGCCGCGAGCGATTTCTC
>JBGQEW010000093.1:0-9455 GCA_041496565.1 Terriglobia bacterium
CTGGGCGCGCTCCATCTGGCGCTTGACGCGCGTGTTGATGTTGCGATCGACGTTCAGCTTTTCGATTTCGACTTCGAGGATGTCGGCGATGCGGTTCAGCCGCTCGAGGGGGTCGAAGAGCTCGAGCAGTTCCTGTTTTTCTTCCACCGGGACCTGCAGGTTCGCGGCGATGGTGTCCGAAAGCTTGCCGGGATCGTCCACGCGGACCGCGGCGATCATCGTGTCGTAATTCAGGCTTTGCGAGAGCTTGACGTACTGCTCGAAGAGGCCAGTGACGCGAGTCGAGGCCTGCTCGAGCTGCGGCGACGGCTCAATCTTGACGGCCACCAGCCGAATCGAGGCGCGGAAGAACCCTTCTTCGCTCGTCACCTGAACGATCTTGGCGCGCTCGGCGCCTTCGACGAGCACTTTGATGTTGCCGTCGGGCAGCTTCACGCTCTGCACGATGTTGGCCAGCGTGCCAACCTGGTAGATTTCTTCGGGCTTGGGGTCGTCAATCGAAGCGTCGCGCTGGGTGGCAAGGAAGATTTTTTTCTCACCGGCCAGAGCCTCTTCCAGCGCCCGCACCGAAGCTTCCCGGCCGACGATGAACGGGGTCATCATCTGCGGAAAGATCACCATCTCGCGAACCGGCATCATCGGGACGCGCTTGATTTCCAGTTTTTCCCGGTTGAACATGAGTCCCTTGGGTTAGCCCGCTTTCTCCAGCAGGTTCCAGTTGATTTCGCGGCTCTTCACCATTTCGGCGGTGACGACGAAGTCGCGGGTCTTGCGCTGCGCCGGCAGGTGGTACATCAATTCTAACATCAAATCCTCGAGGATCATGCGAAGACCGCGCGCGCCGACCTTGCGTTGCAGCGCCAACTCGGCGACGGTTTCGAGCGCGTCGTCCGTGAAGCGCAGGCGGACATTTTCAAATTCGAAGAGTCGCTGATATTGACGGATCAGCGCGTTTTTCGGTTCCGTGAGAATGCGGACCAGCGCCGACTTGTCCAGGTCGCTGAGCACGCCCACCACCGGCAGCCGGCCGACGAATTCAGGAATCAGCCCGTAGCGGATCAAATCCGTGGGTTGCGCCTGCTCGAGAACTTCGATATTGCGCCGCGACGGAGTGGTGGCCTGGGCGTCCGCGTGGAAGCCCATCGCCTTCTGGCCGATGCGCCGCTCGATGATTTTCTCGAGCCCGACGAACGCCCCGCCGCAGATGAACAGGATGTTGGTGGTGTCCACCGGCGTGAATTCCTGGTGCGGGTGCTTGCGGCCGCCCTGCGGAGGCACGTTGGCCACAGTGCCTTCGAGGATTTTCAGCAGCGCCTGCTGCACGCCTTCGCCGGAAACGTCGCGCGTGATCGAAGGGTTCTCGTCTTTCTTCGAAATCTTGTCAATTTCGTCGATGTAGATGATGCCTTGCTGGGCGCGCTGGACGTCGCCATCGGCGGCCTGCAGCAGCTTGAGGATAATGTTCTCGACGTCCTCGCCAACATAGCCCGCTTCCGTGAGCGTGGTAGCGTCGACGATGGCGAAGGGAACCTCGAGCATGCGCGACAGCGTTTGTGCCAGCAGCGTCTTGCCCGTTCCCGTAGGCCCGATGAGCAGAATATTCGACTTGGTCAGCTCGACGTCGCCCGGCTGGCGATTCAGGAAAATCCGCTTGTAGTGGTTGTACACCGCCACCGCGAGCTTCTTCTTGGTCTTTTCCTGCCCGATCACGTAGCCGTCGAGAAAGCTCTTGATCTCAGGCGGGCGCGGTAGCCGGCGATTCGCCGGGCTGGCCTGCTCGCGTTTCTCGTCTTCCAGAATTTGTTGGCAGACGCTCACGCACTCGTTGCAAATGTACGAGCGCGGATACTCCGAGGGGGAACTAATCAATTTCTCGACCTGCTCCTGCGTTTTGTGGCAGAAGGAACAGCGCAATGGTTCGTCTGGGGTGAACCGCTTCAATGGATTTGCCGCCTCCGGTCGGGTCCCCGCATGCCTCTGGGGGAGAGGCCCATTGTATGACGCCTGCCGCTCGCCTGCTTCGTGGACATCGGTTTCGCTACTAACCCTTTGGAACGGTGCTTAACGGTGCTTGAAGATGATCTCGTCGATGAGTCCGTACTCTTTCGCTTGCTCGGCCGACATGATGAAGTCCCGCTCGACGTCCTTTTCGATCTTCTCGACCGCTTGGCCGCTATGGTGAGCCAGCAAGCCGTTCAGCACCGCGCGCATCCGGAGGATTTCCTTGGCATGTATATCAATGTCAGTGGCTTGACCCGACAGACCGGACATCCACGGCTGGTGGATGAGGATGCGAGCATTGGGCAGGGCAAAGCGCTTTTTCTTCGCGCCTGCGGTCATCAGAACGGCGGCAATCGAAGCCGCCTGGCCGATGCAATAGGTGACCACGTCCGGCCGGACGAACTGCATCGTGTCGTAAATCGCCATTCCCGCCGTAATCGCGCCGCCGGGGGAGTTGATGTAGATCGAAATATCCTTTTCCGGATCTTCGGCTTCGAGAAAAAGGAGCTGGGCAGTGACTAGATTCGCGACATGATCGTCAATCGGGGTCCCGATGAAGATGATGTGATCCTTCAGCAAACGGGAGTAAATGTCGTAGGCCCGTTCGCCCCGGTTGGTCTGCTCGACAACCATGGGAACAAGCGTTGTGGCACGCGGGCTATCGTATTCCGGGTTTCTCATTGGATGATTTTTGGTACCCAGGGGCACACGAACCCAAGACTATTTATCACGTTTGGCTGTCGTCTGAATCCGGGCCGAGTGGTAGAGCCAATCTAAAACCTTATCACTCCGCAGCTTCGATTTCATCCTATCGAGGGCCCCCTGCTTTGTCAAGCGCGCCCGCATGGATGCAGCGGATTCGCCACTCCGCTCGGCGAGCTGCACGATCTCTTTGTCCAGATCTTCGTCGCTCACCTCCATCTTCTCAGACGTCGCGAGGCGGTCGAGCAGAATTTCAGCCTTTACGTCGTCCACGGCGCGGTCGTGCTGGCGCCGGCGCAGCGTCACCCAGTCCACGTTGACGGCCCGCGGGTCCACGCCCTGCGCCGCCAGCGATCGGACCACGCGCTCGAGCCGCACGTCCATTTGATGTTCCACCAGCGCTTCGGGCACCGGGAAGTCGTGCCGCTTCACGAGCGTCTCGAGGATTTTCTCGCGCGCCTCGGACGAGTGCCGCTCCTCGCGGGCGGCGTCGAGGTTCTCGCGGATCCTGGTGCGAAGCTCGGCCAGGGTGGCCACGGCGTCCTTGCCGCCGCTGCTGATGTCCTTGGCGAATTCGTCATTCAATTCGGGCAGGCGCTTTTCCTTGATCGCGCGGACTTCGACCGCATAGTTGTACGACTTGCCCGCGAGCTTCGGGTCGGGATAATCGTCCGGGTAGCGCGCTTCGAAGCGCTTGGTCTCGCCCACGGCGGCGCCGAGAAGATTTTCAGTGAAGCTCGCCAGGGTTTCCTCCGCGCCCACGTGGCACAGAACGTCATCGGCCTGGACCGGCTCGCCGCCGCCCGCCGGTGTGCCCATCAGTTTCAAGACGGCGTAGTCGCCGTTCTGAACGTTGCGGCCCTCGACGGGAACGAACGTCGCGGCGCGCTTGCGCATTTCTTCGAGCGTCTTATTCACCTCGGCGTCGCCCACTTCGATGGCTTCGATTTCGACTTCGACATTCTTGTAGTCGCCCAGCTCGAATTCGGGGAGTACTTCGAACGTCGCGCGAAACTTCAGCGGGCCGCCGTCGGCGAAGTTCACCTGGTCCACGTGCGGCTGCGAAACGGGAGTGAGATTCTTCTCCGTCAGCGCCTTTTCGAGAAAATCGGGGACAAGCGACTGCAGGACCTCGCCCTGGATGTCTTCGGCGAAGCGGCGGCGGATCAGCGTCACCGGCGCTTTGCCGGGACGAAATCCGGGGACGCGCGCCACGCGGGCGAATTCGCGCGCGACTTTCTCCGTTGCTTTCGTCACGTTTTCCGCGGGAATTTCGAGTTCGAGTTCCCGCCGGCAGGTGGCTTCAGTCATTTTGTCTGCTTTCGAAAAATTGTGCTGGCGAGGTCCTGCTCCGGAATCTGCCGTTCGCCTCTTCGGATTCAGTCGAGTGGGAGGGCAGGGAAGGCCGGCCAGCTTCATCCGGCAAAGAAATGACAGTATAGGGGAAGGCCTCTGCCGCGTCAACCGAAGCAATCGTGGAGAAGAACCGCTGCACAAAACTTGGATCAACCTTGAGCGAAGATTCACCGTCGCGAAAATGCAGGCGCCAGCTTGCGTTGACTTGGCTTTCGCGGCAACATAACATGCGTGGCGATGGCGGCGCCTTCATCCATGATTGGCAAGACGCTCGGTCACTTCCGAATCCTCGACAAAGTCGGCGAAGGGGGAATGGGAGCGGTCTACCGAGCCCAAGATCTAACGCTGCAGCGCGAAGTGGCGCTCAAGTTTCTTCCCGCTGAGCTGGCCGCAGACCCGGCGGCGCGCCAACGACTGTTGAAGGAAGCCCGGGCCGCATCCCGATTGAACCATCCCAACATCGCCACCGTGTACGAAGTGGGAGAAGAGAATGGCGCATCCTTCATCGCCATGGAGCTGGTGCAGGGGGAGAGCCTGAAAGAGGTCTTGCTCCGGGGCACGCCCCCGCGCGCGCAATTTCTGGAAGTAGCACGCCAGATCGCCGAGGGCCTCAGCGAAGCCCACAACTCGGGTGTGCTGCATCGAGACATCAAGCCCGGCAACATCATGCTGGACACCAAGGGGCGGGTGAAAATCCTCGACTTCGGACTGGCCCGGTTTGCGGGAAAGGAACGCAACCCCGGCGAGGCGCCGGAGACGTTTATGACCCGCACCGCGACGGAATGGAGCACGGGCGGGACCGTGCCGTATATGTCTCCCGAACAACTGCGAGGCGAGGCGACCGATACGCGCAGCGACATCTTCTCGTTCGGAGTCATGCTCTACGAGTGCCTCTCCGGGCGTCGGCCATTTCGCGGAGAAACTTCCATTGATGTCCTGCACACGATACTTCGCCAGGCTCCCGCTCCCTTGCGCGCAACGGTCCCGGACATCTCGCCTGAGCTCGAACAACTGGTGGAGCGCTGCCTGGCCAAGTCGCCGGACGAGCGCTTCCGCTCGATGGCGGAAGTATTGCAATCCCTGCAGCGCATCGCCGCGCCGGCGGCTAAAGTGGAGAAATCTCTGGCCGTGCTTTACTTCGAGAATCTGAGCGGCGCCAAGGAAGACGAATATTTTCGCGATGGCATGACCGAAGATGTGATCACGGAATTGCTGAAGATCAAGGGGCTGCGCGTCTTCCCGCGGACCACGGTGCTGGCTTTCCGCGACCGGCCCATCACCGCCGTGCAGATCGGGCAGCAGTTAAACGCCGCCTACGTTTTGGGCGGCAGCCTCCGCCGCGCCGGCAACCGCTTGCGGATCAGCGCCCAACTGATTGATGCGCGTGATGGCTTTCCCATCTGGGCCGAGCGGTA
Source organism: Terriglobia bacterium (assembly GCA_041496565.1). GTDB lineage: Bacteria > Acidobacteriota > Terriglobia > Acidiferrales > UBA7541 > JBGPTK01. Next base: position 5,475 of record JBGQEW010000093.1, read on the forward strand.
TGACCGCGAGCTGGAGGACGTCTTCGCCATTCAGGACGAGATCGCGCAGAACATCGCGCGCGAGCTGCGTCTGATGCTCACGGAAAAGGAGAAGCTGGCCATCAAGAAAGTTCCAACGGCGGATGTGCAGGCCTACGATCATTACCTGCGCGGGAGGCAATTCTTCCACCAATTTCGCCGCAAAGGTTTCGACTTCGCCCGTCAAATGTTCGCGCGTGCGATTGTGATAGATCCCGGCTTCGCTCGCGCATACGCCGGAGTGGCGGACTGCTGCTCGTTTCTTTATCAGTATTGGGAGGCGAGCGAGGGCAACTTGAAGGAAGCGGATGCTGCTAGCCGCAAAGCCCTCGAACTCGACCCGGAACTGGCGGAAGCCCACGCTTCTCGCGGGCTGGCCTTCTCTCTGAACAAGCGGTTCGACGAGGCGCAAGTGGAATTCGAAACCGCCATTCGATTGAACCCGACTCTTTTCGAAGCCTATTACTTTTGCGCCCGAGCCTATTTTGCCGAGGGGAAACTTGTCGAAGCGGCGAAGGCCTACGAGCAAGCCTCGCTGGTGAATCCGGAGGATTACCAATCTCCAAGCCTAGTCGCGCAAATCTACGTCGGGCTCGGGCGGAAAGCGGAGGCGGAAGCAAGCTACCGGCGGTCCCTTCAAGTTGCCGAAAAGCGATTGGAAATGAATCCGGACGATGCACGAGCTCTCTACCTCGGCGCCAATTCTTTGGGCCAACTGGGCGATCGGGAGCGGTCTCTGGAATGGGCGGCGCGGGCTTTGGCGATCGATCCCGAGGATTCCGGCGTTCTGTACAACGTGGCGTGCAATTACGCTCTGCAAGGAGAGATCGAGAAGGCCATTGACTGCCTGGACAGCGCAATCAAGAATGGGTTCGGGCATCGGGAATGGATTCGCAACGATTCAGACTTGAACCCGCTGCGAAGCAACCCCCGGTTCCAAGCCTTGCTCACATCCCTGTAAGGGCCAAGCAACTTCTAAGTAAGCTTCACGCGCGACCCCGCCGGAATGCAAGCGAACGGCAACGCCACCCGCCTGAGCTCGCGTTGACATGCTCGTGATCACGGCTTAGCATGACTCGATCATGGGGTCCCTAGCGTGATCGGACAAACCATCTCTCACTACCGCATTCTCGAGCGCCTCGGCGGAGGCGGGATGGGAGTGGTGTACAAGGCGGAGGACACCAAGCTGGGCCGCTTCGTCGCTTTGAAATTCCTGCCGCCGGAAATGTCGCGCGATCCCATGGCCCTGCAACGGTTTCAGCTCGAGGCTCGCGCGGCCTCGGCGCTAAATCATCCCAACATTTGCACCGTGTATGAGATCGACGAGCACGAAGGACAGAGCTTCATCTCCATGGAATTTCTGGATGGCGAGACGCTTAAGCAGCACAGCTCCGCCGATCCCTTGGGTGTTGACAAGATCCTCGAGATGGGCATTCAAGTTGCCGACGCGCTCGACGCCGCCCATTCGCAGGGAGTGATTCACCGGGACATCAAGCCCGCCAACATCTTTGTCACTCGCCGGGGCCACTCGAAGCTCTTGGATTTTGGATTGGCCAAGCTTTCCCCGATCAGCGCCGGCGTGGCAGAGGAAGAAGTAGACGCAACTGCCTCGGTGGGCGCCGGGGCCCCGGAAACAAATCTGACCAGTCCGGGTGTCGCGCTTGGCACGGTCGCTTACATGTCACCCGAACAGGCGCTCGGTGAAGCCGTCGATGCGCGGACCGATCTGTTCTCCTTCGGCGCGGTCCTCTACGAGGTGGGGACAGGGCGCGCGGCCTTCGCGGGAAACTCGACTGCGGCGGTTTTTGACGCGATCCTGCACAAGACTCCCGTATCACCCGTGCGGCTGAATCCAGAATTGCCGGACGAGCTTCAGTACATTGTCATCAAGCTGCTCGAAAAGGACCGCGACTCGCGCTACCAGTCCTCACGGGAGCTGGCGAACGACCTGCGCCGCCTTAAGCGCGACACCGATTCCGGCCAGCCCACTCACATCAGCCGCGGCGTAGCCACCGCACACGCGCAGAAACTGCAGCGAAAGCGCATCGGGATCATCGCCGCGGCGAGCTTGTCCGTCATCGCGCTTATACTTCTCTCCTTCTATTTCTTCCGCTGGCGCAATCGTCCGATCGATGCGATTGCCATCATGCCGTTCGTCAACGCGAGCTCCGACCCGAAAGTCGAATACCTGAGCGATGGCCTGACGGAAAGTTTGATCAACAGCCTTTCGCAGTTGCCGAATCTTTCGGTGATGTCGCGGAGTTCCGTCTTCCGCTATAAAGGAAAGTCAACCGACGCGAAATCGTTGGGGAAGGAGATGGGCGTTCGCGCCGTGCTGCTCGGCCGCGTGATGCAGCAAGACGACAATCTCTCCGTCAGCGTCGAATTGGTGGACACCGAGAACAGCCATCACATATGGGGTCAACAATACAACCGAAAGGTTTCCGATTTGCTCTCCGTGCAGGAGGATATCAATCGGGATATTTCCGATACCTTGAAGTTGCCCTTGACCGGCGACCAGAAGAGCCGCCTGGCGAAGCGCCCCACGGACGATCCAGTGGCCTATCGGCTCTATCTGAACGGCCTCTACTACTGGAACAAGGGAACGGAAAGCGGATTCAAACAGGCGCTCGATTATTTCAACCAAGCCATTGACAAGGACCCTAAGTTCGCCCTGGCGCAAGCCGGCCTGGCGGATACTTACAGCTTATTCGCTGATTCGGGCTATCTCGCCCCCGGCGACGCTTGGCCGCGAGCCAAGACCGCAGCCATGGTGGCCGTGGGAATCGAGGATTCGCTCGCGGAAGCGCACACGTCACTCGCACTGGTGAAGGCGTACTACGATTGGGATTGGGCCGGCGCCGAAAAGGAATTTCAGCGCGCCATCGACCTCAATCCTAACTCGGCGGCGGCGCACCACTGGTATGGATCCTTTCTCGCAAAAATGGGCCGGCAGGACGATGCTCTGCGAGAGATCCAGAAAGCGCGCGACTTGGATCCGCTGTCGCTGCTCATTAGCACGACGTTGGGCTGGGATTATTACGTTTCGCACCAGACGAACCAGGCCATCGGCCAATTGAAAAAGACTCTCGAAATGGATCAGAACTATTCGCCCGCCCGCCGTCTACTCGAAACCTGCTACGAGCAACAGGGGATGTATAAAGAAGCGGTGGCGGAATGGCAGAAAGCGCTTACGCTCACCTCCAACCCGGAGTTTGCCGCCGCGATCGGGCAGGATTTTGAGAGCTCGGGCTACAAGGCGGTGCTGCAGGATTGGCTCGAGGGATTACAGGAGCTGTCGAAGAGAGAGTACGTCTCGCCCTATGACGTCGCGCAGGTGTATGCGCGGCTCGGAGACAAGGAGCAGGTCTTCAGTTGGCTCGAAAAAGCTTTTCAGCAGCGCGATAACCATATCGTCGCGCTGAGGGTTGATCCGGCGTTTCAGAATTTTCAGTCCGACCCAAGATATCGGGGCCTGTTGAAGCGCATTGGATTTCCGCGGTAGCGCTCTCTCCTCTCATTCATTTCAGCGGATACGCGGGGTCATTCGGCAAGTGTCCGTCAATCCGAATCACCTTCACTCCGGGGCGGACATCGCGGAAGTCCATGAACGCAATCGCACCCGGTATCGCCGCGGCGAGTTCATTGGCCATATCATTCGAATAGACAATCTTGGGGGCCGCGGCCGACTCGGCTCGGAAAATTTTCGCGATCCAGTATCGTTTGAACTGCGCTTCGCTCATTTGATAGATCACGCGCAGCACGGTTTCGCGTTCCCGCGCGACGGGCGCCCGAATCAATAAAACGACCGGAACTTTGGCAGTCCAGTATTGCCGCTCGCCGAGGAAAATCTTGCGCACGTCCTCGAGGCTCAGGTCGCTCACCGGCGTGTCCGCATTCACCACCACAGCGATGCTCGAGTTGTGCTGGCTCTGGGCCTGGATTCCTTCGAGCGCAAACAAG
>JBGQEW010000094.1:0-9444 GCA_041496565.1 Terriglobia bacterium
AGAAACGGCGGAACCGTCATCAAGCCGCGCAGTTCGAGATGCGGCAGCACCAGTACAGCCTCAGCGAGCGCCGGCAACCCCGCCTCTTCGATTCCCGACTTCGATTCCTCCGGCGCCAGTCGAACTTCGAGAAGAATTGCGACGCGCCGGGGCGCCGTTCCGCCCGCAGGCGGCCACGCTGCAGGCGCGCCGGCTTCTGCTGCGGCATCGAGCTTCTGCGCCAGCGCCAGGCTGTCCACGGAATCAACCGCGTGAAAAAGCCCTGCGGCGCGCTTGGCCTTGTTGCTCTGCAAGTGCCCGACGAGATGCCACGTCGCATCGAAATCGGCGACGTGCGGCTGCTTGGCTTCCCACTCCTGCACGCGATTTTCGCCGAAGTGGCGCACACCCGCGGCGTATGCATCACGGATCGCTGCAGCGGGAAACATCTTCGAAATGGCCACGAGCGTGACGTCTTCGGCTCGCCGCCCGGCGCGCTCAGCCGCCATCGCCATCCGCTCGCGCGCGCGCTCAATGTTTGCCGCGATCGTTGTCGCTTCCGCAGGCATTGGCGCGATTCTAGCACGCTCGTAAACACTCGCATCGCCTCAGACCCGCCAGTGTGAAACCAGGGATGAACTCGGATGAACAATTATCAGAACAAGTTTTGTAAGATCATGAAGACAAAGCCGCGCCTGAGCTTCTTCCTTCTCCCTTCCTTTACTTCCTCTTCCTCCTCTACTTCCTCTACCTCCTCTGTCTTCCTACCTCCTCTATCTCCTCCATTTCCTTTTCTCCTCTCCCTCTTCCTTCCTCCTTGCCTCAAGGTCTCCTGTGCTAGACTCAACCGCAAGCACATGCCTGCACGCGGAAAATTCATCGCCCTCGAGGGGATTGACGGCTCCGGCAAAGCTACGCAACTGGAGCTGCTCGCTGCGCATCTGACCAAGCGCGGCGTCGCTCATGCGCGCATCAGCTTCCCGCGTTACGCCAGTTTTTTCGGTTCGCTGGTGGCTCGCTTCCTGAACGGCGATTTCGGCGCTCTGGCAGCCGTGGATCCTCATTTTTTCGCGCTCCTCTACGCAGGGGATCGGCTGGAAGCGAAGACGCAGATCGAGGCCGAGCTCGCGCGAGGGAAGACAATCCTCGCGGATCGCTATATCGGCTCGAACCTGGCGCATCAGACCGCCCGCGTGCCGCAGGACCGCCGCGAGGAATTTCTCGCGTGGCTGAAAAAACTCGAATACGAAATCTATGGGCTGCCGGCCGAAGATTTGGTCATCTATCTGCGTCTTCCGGCGGCGGAGGCGCACAGGTTGGTCGGCACGAAGGCCGCGCGCGATTACACAAAGCTCCGCCGCGACTTGCTCGAAGCTGACCTGGAGCATCTCGCGGCCGCCTCGGAAACCTACGATCGGCTTGCGCTCGAGCCCAACTGGGTCACGATCGAATGCTTCGACGCCGCGCGCGGTCAGTTGTTTGCGCCGGAGGCGATTCACCTCGCCGTGATGGCTGCTGTGGATGCGCGGGTGCTCTCGGCGGCGTCGGCAAAATAGGAGCAGGCCCGCCGAGGCGACAGCTTTCGTTTCAAGAGCGGTTCGGCAACATCGAATTGAGTGTCTCGCTGACTGCCGACTTCCAAATGGGCTTTAATCAATTCCTTGGCAACGATCGAATCGTCGCGGCGCTGCGCGGCATGTTGGCGCGCGAGCATGTGCCCAGCGCGTTGCTCTTCTGGGGGCCGCGCGGCGTCGGCAAATACACGCTGGCGCGGATGTTCGCCCAGGCCGCCAACTGCCGGCGCCTGAAAGACGATTTCTGCGGCGAATGCGAGCCTTGTTTGCGAATTGCCCGTCTGGCCGAACCGCGGCCGCTGATCGAGCAAGGCCTCGCCGAGCGCGGCGAAAGCGCTGACGCAGCGACCGTCGAGCGCATTCCACTGATTCTCGAAACGCACCCCGACGTCTGGGTCATCGTGCCCGACCCCGTGCGTCTGAAGACTCCCGTAGCCCGGCCCGTGATTCGCATGGGGCAACTGCGAGCCGTGCAGCGAGCGGCGTATTTCCATCCGCAGGGGCGGCGCCGCGTTTTTATTCTCGACGACGCGGACACGATGCGCAGGGATTACGCCAATATCTTTCTGAAGATTCTGGAGGAGCCGCCCGAGACTGCCACGCTGATTCTTCTCGCGTCCTCGGCCGATGCCTTGCTGCCGACGATTCGCTCGCGCTGTTTGCAATTCTATTTTGCTCCGGTGCCCGCGGACGCCATCGAGCAATTCTTGAAAGAGAGAACGCAATGGAAGCCCGCGGAGCGGCGGCTGGCGGCGCAGCTCAGTGACGGCTCCCCGGGCGTCGCTCTCGAGCTCGACCTGGCCGAATCGGCGCGGCTGCGCCGGGAGATCTTGCGCCTCCTCGAGCTCGCCGCGAGCGGGAAAAACTACCGGGAGGTCTTCGCTCTCACCGCGCAGCTCGCCAAGAAGGAGAAGGAATCGTTTGAAAATATCTTGGAGCTGTTCTATAGTCTGCTAAGAGATTTACTTGAGTTGTCCCACGGCCCGAAGAATTTCGTTCCGCGCAACCCAGACCTGCGGCGTGAACTCGAGACCCTCGGCAGGAAAATCGACCTCGAATGGGTGGCGCGGGCCGTGGGTAACTTGGATCAGATTCAGGAACGATTGCGGCGCAATATCAACCGTCAATTGAGCCTGGATGCCCTGGCTGTCTCATTGCGCGGCCCACTCAGTCCGCCGCCGGCCTGATCGTCTTCGGGGGATACCGATCAGGTTTATCAAAATCCATGAAACCAAATTGGCGGCTATTCAGTCTTATCTACTAACGTAAATGGGAGAAGGAGCACAGATGGTGAACCGCAAACTGTTTCGTCCCACACTCACGGAAATCAAAGATCAATACGCTACCCGACCTGTGCCCCAGCTGGGCCCGGCGCCTCGCAAGAAACCGGCACCGCCCGAGCAGACTCATGCGGAAAATTTCTATTTCGTGAAGCAGATGCAGTCGAAGTCTCCGGTCGCCGTGGTCCTCACGGATGGTGAGATCCTGCACGGCTCGGTCGAATGGTACGACCGCGACTGTATCAAGCTCACGCGCTACGGCAGCCCGAATCTGCTCATCTACAAACACTCGATCAAGTACTTATTCAAGGAAGGCGAGGAAGCCGCGCTGGGGGGCTCGAACGGCCAGCAATAGCGAGGCGAACCGGTACGCAACCGCATCCGGGCGGAGCGGCGTGGTGCGCTCCGCCTCTACGTTTCGCCCGGACCAATTGAGAAAGTCATCAGCGCCTTTCCCACCAAGAGCTTCTTCTCGTCGCGCAAGTCGCAATCCACAACCGCCAGATTTTTTCCCCGGCGGAGTACGCGAGCCTCGGCAATCACGATGCCCTTTTCCACCGGCTCCAGATAATTGATTTTCATCTCGACGGTGGCGACGCGCGTCCCCGCCGGCACTGCCGTGTAGGTCGCCAGTCCGCCGGCCGTATCCGCGAGCGCTGCGAGCACGCCGCCGTGGACTACGCCGTGCACCTGTTTGTGCCGCGCATCCACGCGCATGCGCACAACGGCGCGCCCCGGCTCCGCCGCCTCGAGCTTGAATCCAAACTGCCGCGACGTGTTGCTCTCGGCCAGCCGCCGCCTCAGCTCGCTTTCGGCCAGTCTCACGAGTTTTGCAAGGCGATCGCGCATCTCAGCCTGCTGAAACTCCTCCATCAATCGGTATCGCCGCGCCGGTGAGCCACGGAGATTCATCGGACGCAAGAAAAAGCGCCAAGTTCGCCACGTCTTCCGGCCGTCCGAAACGCCCGAGCGGAATCTGTTCGGTTCGCGCCTTGCGGACACCTTCCGGGTCGGGCATCTTAGCAAGCAGCTCCTGCACCAATTCCGTTTCCGTGATCGCGGGGCAGATGCAGTTCACGCGAATCCCTTCGCGCGCGTGGTCGAGCGCCATTGCCTTGGTCAGCAACGTGACGCCGCCCTTTGACGCCACGTGCGCCGCGCGCTGCTTGAGCCCGATCAGCCCATACACGGACCCCATGTTGACGATCGATCCGCCGCCGGACCGCCGCAGCTCCGGCAGCGCGGCGCGCGAAACGTAAAACGTCCCCGTCAGATTGACCGCAATCAGACGATGCCAATCCTCGTCCGATGTTGCATCGACGCTTGCGGCCATCACGGCTCCAGCGCTGTTCACGACAATATCGAGCCGGCCAAATCTCTCGACCGTCGCGCGGATCGCTTCCTCGACGGAGTGCCGCTCCGTCACATCGCAGAGAGCGGCCAGCGCCCCGCCGCCCGCTGCCACAATTTCGTTTTCGACTGCATCGAGCCGCGCGCGGCGACGCCCCGCGACGGCGACTCTTGCACCCTGCTCCGCAAATAGGACCGCGCAGGCGCGGCCGATCCCCGAGCCACCGCCCGTTATAAACGCCACCTTGCCGGAAAGCCGTCGCATCCCACGCGCTCCGCAGCTCATCCAATCAGGCGAGCTTCAAACCGGCAAATTTAGCATCCAGCCTCGCCGCGGCGCAAGGCGGTTTGCCAGAAGAGATGGACGCCTGCTAGATTCAGAACGTGCGGCGCAAGGCTCCACCCCGGTGACTCGGCGGCAAGCGAAAAATGAAAATCGGCATCACCTGTTATCCGACGTACGGCGGCTCGGGCGTTGTGGCCACCGAGCTGGGAATGGAGCTGGCGGCGCGCGGCCACGAAATCCACTTCATCAGCTACGCTCCCCCGGTCCGCATGTCCTACGCGAACGAGCGCGTCCATTTCCATGAAGTCGAAGTCACGTCCTATCCGCTGTTCGACCATCCGCCGTACACGCTCGCACTGGCCGTGAAAATGGCAGAAGTGTACGAGCAGGCCCGGCTCGATCTGCTCCACGTTCACTACGCCATTCCGCATTCGGTCAGCGCGCTCCTCGCGCGCTCGATGGCGGCGCCGCGGCGGCTGCCGTTCATCACCACGCTGCACGGCACGGACATCACACTCGTGGGCAGCGACCGCAGCTATTTGCCGATCACGCGCTTTTCCATCGAGCAAAGCGACGGCGTCACGGCCATCTCGCACTATCTGAAGGAACGCACGCTCCAGGAATTCGAGAGTCGCCGGCCGATCGAAGTGATTCCGAATTTTGTAAACTGTGATCTCTACAAGCGCGCCGAAAATCCCGAGTTGCGCGCCACGTGGGCGCCGGACGGCGAACCGATCCTGATGCACCTGTCGAATTTCCGGCCCGTGAAGCGCGTCACCGACGCAGTCGAAATCTTCGCTCGCGTGCGAGAGAAGCTCCCCGCGAAACTTGTCTTCGTCGGCGACGGCCCCGACCGCGGCTCCGCCGAATACCTGGTCCGCAAGAAAAGCCTTTCGCGCGACGTGATTTTCCTCGGCAAGCAGGATCATGTGGAGGAAAAACTCGGCCTGGCCGATTTGTTTTTGCTGCCGAGCGATCTCGAATCCTTCGGCCTCGCCGCGCTCGAAGCCATGGCGTGCGAAGTTCCCGTGATTGCGACGAACGTGGGCGGCTTGCCGGAAGTCGTCACGCACGGCGAGGATGGTTACCTGGTCGAGCCGCGCGACGTGGATGCGGCGGCGAAGTTTGCGCTCGACATCCTCGAGCGCGTGGACGGCGGCCGCGAAATGGGCCAGCGCGCCCGCGTCAACGCTCGCCGGCGATATTGCTCCAACGACGTCATTCCACGCTACGAAGCCTACTACCAGCAAGTTGTCGGAGCCGCGTCCGGCTCCGCTTCCGCGCGCGCCTGAATTCCCATCCCCCTGTTGCGGACAGTTTCCCCCGAGCTCCGGAGAGTTGATCATCACCGCCTTCCCTGCTCGCCGTTCCCGGCTCCCCAGTTTTGGCGCGTTTTCTATGGGCACTAAAGCCATTTTCTGAGCCTCAAACAGTGCTGATTTGGTGGCGATTAAGCTCGAACGCCATCCTTTGTTTTCAACAAGTTCCGAGAAAAGCTAATCGCTTTCTTGTTGCGATTAACTTAAAGATATTTTTCGCCTTTTCCTGGCAATCTTTTTCATCTCCGCTCCCCCCTCGGGCCGCCTCGCATGCGCGGCTCAGCAGTTGTTCCATACTTATCTACCATGCTGCGAGCGGGGCGGGAAGACCTAGCTCCTGTGGTAATTGTTGGCAGGCGCCGCGTGGTGGGTCATGGGTAACAGGTGTTGAGTCTGCTGGCACGGCCGCGGCACACGCGTTCTTGAAAGTTGGCGCGACGGGGGGAATCACGAGCGATTACATGCGCTTGCCATGCCGGGCGATTAATAAAGGGATTAGTCAACGCCTATGCTATCCAGCTCGCTGCATTTGTCTCGACACGGTTTAGAGCGCCCGCTAGAATGGCGGCCATGAGTCCCCTCCTCTACAGGCCTTCAAGTATTCAAGCGCGGTCAATTCCCGTAGTGGCAATCATGGGTATCTGTGCGCTCTTCCTGGCCTTCGCGGGAGGAGGACAAGGTTCTGCCGCGCGCAGCAATGAATGGAAAGATCCCGCGCAAGATGTGGCGCCAGGCTACTCTCCAACACAAACAGTTACGCTTGATTTGTTTGCGGCGGATGACTGGGGAAATCCCATCACCGATCTCACAGGCGATCAGATCATGCTTACGGAGAACGGCGTGCGGCAGATGATTACGGGCTTCAGCCGGGGAGAGAATGAGCGGCTCGCCATTATTTTATGCTTCGACATGAGTGCCTCACGACGTCGCGATCCTCTTCTGCGCGAAGAAGTGCCGGCGGCGCAAGAGTTTTTGCAGCACATCTGGCGTGAGGGCGACACGGGAGCTGTGGTTACATTTCAAGATGAAGTGCAAATCGCAGCAGCTCCGACCGACAATTTGAAGGCGATGCTCGTTGCGCTCGAGAGGATTCCTCCCTGGGATTACAGGAGCTCAACGTCTCTGTTTGACGCACTTTGCATTTTTGAACCGAAGAAGCTTTCCGCCCTCAAGGGACGCAAGGTGTTCATTGTCCTGAGCGATTTTTTCGACAATGCAAGCAGGCATCCCCGGGATGACGCGATTGACTGTGCCTGGAGGGCAGGGGCTAGAATTTTCGCTGTTCAATTGCATGAGACGTCTGAGTCGCGGGGCGAGAAGAAAAGAAACACGGAGATAGCTGCGTGGCTCGCCGAATCCAGTGGAGGCGAGGTATTCGTGCCTCGCGCGAGCGGAGATGTGAGCAGGGCTTTTCAGAATCTTGCCCGCATTTTGGAGAATTCATACCTGGTGAGCTACACCCCCACACCGGCCCCGCCGGCCAAGAAGAAACGAACGATTTCGATTAAGATTCTGCGGAACGACGTGACACAGTGGTCTTTTCCCCAAGGAGCCGTTTGGCGGCCAAACTGAGCCCTATTGAAGTAACGGCCTTTCCTCTGCGCCTTGCTTCAGATGCTCGATGTAGGTGAGATAACTATCGAAAATAGGCATTCCCACGGCCGATCCCGAAACGTGACAATCCCAGATTGCTGGTGATAGGAAGATCTATCAATAGCTTTCCGAGGGGCAAGCAAAGCCGGGGTTTGCGGCAACACACAGCTATCGACATGGAAGCGTTTGCGCCTTAAACAGGTATGTACCATGACGGTCCTGTTCGTATTTCCGGCGCGGTAGAATCGTTTGCGATTGGTCTACGACCTTTCCGGTCTTATCGACGTGAGCGCACTTACCGTTCAAGAGCACAGGTGCGATGCCTCCCGAAAAGTTTCCGGCCCAATCAAATTCGGGTCGAATGGCTATCTTTCCAGTTTTGTCCATGTAACCCCATTTGCCGAATTGCTTCCGAAAAGGTACAAGCCCCTCCGAGAAATCATCAAAGAAGTAATACTCAAAGCGCGAGTGAATTACCCAGTGTCCTGTTCGGTCGATGTAGCCCATTTTCACGAACGACGTCGCGACAGAGTCAGTCAACGGCACACCACCAGTCCACACGAGGGCCAAACCCTCTGAAAATCGATCTGCCTGGCTAAACTGAGGCTTGATGACGACCTTGCCTTCCTTGTCGGCATAACCCCACTTGCCTTTCCGTCGAATTGGAGTAAGGTCGCCCGAAGACACTTGATTTGCGTTCGGTTGTGCTTTCTGGCCGAAAATTTGTGGCCCTGCTGCAGCCGCAAGAATGAGCGTCGCCACAGCGATTCGTCTGAGCTTGAGTCTCATGGTTCCATAGCTTTTTAACATAGTCATGCGGCACCCATAGATCCTACCTATCAAGGACCGTACACGAATGATATAGTTCGGCGGTGCTTCATGATTAAACTAATTGTCGAAATAGATTTTCTGCGCCACCCACCCAGACGCCGCCGCTAACCGTAGCGCATGATAGAATCCGCCGGATGAACACACTTTGGGGACTCAAGACGAGCGAATGGATAGCCTTTGTTGCCACAACAGTGGCCCTCGTAAGCGTGTGTGTATCCTTGTTGCTGGGATATAAGCAAAGGGCACTACAAATAAGGCTTGCCCTTTTCGACAAACGGTTTGCTGTCTACCGAGCGGTGGGAGAATTCATCGTGTGTATTCTTAAAGCGAATGGCACATTCGACTTGACCGTCGAGTTTCGGCGGTTTCAGGATTCGATGGAGCAGGCCAAGTTCCTGTTCCCTAGAAAATCAAAAGTAGTTCCCTACTTGACCGAAATTAGGGACAAAGCAATGAAACTGTGGCCACTGTGCGTCAAGCGAGACCGTGACGCCGAGGCCGGGATTGTCTTACCGAATCCTGAAATCTTTGACCTACTTGCGAATTTAAGCGGCCCAGTTCTACAGAAGCGAGATGATGTTTTCAGCGAGGACCTCCAAGTTGCAATGGGCTGATTGGCAGTGACCCGGGCGGGTGGGCGCAGGCTACGTGAGGAGATTCGAGGGGCCAGCATCCCTCTGATCGAGTTCATATGAGCACAAGTGATCCATTTCAGGCCTTTGCGGGACACAAGTATTTGAGCCTGGTAACTTTTCGTAAGACGGGAGAGGGTGTGCGGACGCCGGTGTGGTTCGCGGCTGCGGCGCCGCCCGATGGCGATGCCGGCCCGGCAAAGCTGTATATCTACACGATCGGGAACACGGGCAAGGTGAAGCGCATACGAAACAATCCGCGAGTGCGGATTGCGCCGTGCGATCTGCGGGGCAAATTGCTTGGCGACTGGGTGGAGGCGCGCGCTCAGATTCTGCAAGGCGACGAGGCGGCGCATGGGATGCGTCTGCTGAACAAGAGACATGTCCCGTGGAAGCAGGTGCTCGATTTCTTCGCGCTCTTCAGCCGCCGGGAACGAATCGTCCTCGCCATCCACCCTGCGTGAATTCTGCGAGCAAAGGCGGGCGCAGCAAGCAGCGCCCCTACAAGATCAAGAGCAGAGGCGGGCGCAGCAAGCAGCGCCCCTACAAGATCAAGAGCAGAGGCGGGCGCAGCAAGCAGCGCCCCTACAAGATCAAGAG
>JBGQEW010000095.1:0-9399 GCA_041496565.1 Terriglobia bacterium
ACGTTTGCTCGTTATTTCCTCGAGTTCACGCACATTCCGATCGCCGACGGAATCGTCGCCACGCTTGCCCTCACGCTGCTCACCCTTATCAACTGCTTCGGCGTGCGCGCGGGCAGCACCGTGCAGAGCGTGCTGATGGTGCTGAAGATTCTTGCAATCACTGGACTCGTAGCTTGCGGATGGCTGCTGGTGCGCGCCCCGGCAAGCGAGTGGCATCCTGTGCTCGACCGCCCCCCGTCGTTCGACCTGCTCACGGCGATGGGCGCGGCGCTCGCGCCGGTCCTGTTCGCCTTCGGCGGTTGGCAGACCGCGAATTTCATCGCCGGCGAAGTGCGCGAGCCGCGAAAAAACCTTCCGCGTGGCCTCATCTTCGGCGTTCTCGGCGTGATCGCGCTCTATCTGGCGGTCAATTACGTTTGCGTGCGCGACCTCGGGCCGGCGGGCCTCGCGCAAACGACCACCCCGGCGTCGGCGGTGATGCGCCTTGCGCTCGGCGAGCGCGGCGCGGCACTGATCGCCGTTGGAATCACGATCTCAGCGCTCGGCTTCCTCAGCCAGTCCATCCTCACCGCGCCTCGCGTCTATTTCGCGATGGCCGGCGACGGTTTGTTCTTTTCGAGCGTCGCCTGGCTCCATCCGCGCACGCGCGTCCCGGTCGTCGCCATCGCCCTTCAAGGGTTTTTCGCCATCGTCATCGCGCTTTCCGGTCGTTACGAACAAATTTTGAATTATGTGGTCTCCATGGATTTTATATTCTTCGGCCTAACGGCCACGAGCTTGTTTATCTTCCGGCGGCGCGAGCGGCAGGCCGGTGCGCGCCTCGATTCCGAATCCGCCTCCGCTGGCTATCGCGTGCCCGGCCACCCGGTCACCACCGTCCTCTTTGTCATCGCCTCGTGGCTGGTTGTGGCCAACACGATTTACAAGTATCCGCGCAACACCGCTGTGGGAATGGCGATCCTCTTTGCGGGCATCCCGGTTTATTATTTGTGGCGGTGGCGCCAGGTGCGAAGGTCGCGAACCACATGAATCCGCTGCGGCAGGAAATCCGCTCTCCGTACATGGAGTGGGCCAAGACGCGCTCGCATGCTCGCTTCAATCTTGCGACGAGCGGCTTGGCAAGTGTGCCCTTGAGCCAGCTTCCGGTACGGCTCGAAGATCTCGAGCTTTCCGCGCCCGGCGGCTACGGTTACGAGCCGCTGCAGGCGCGCCTGGCAAAGCGAGCCGGCGTCCCCGCCGATTGCGTCGTCGCGGCTACGGGCACATCGATGGCCAACCACCTCGCGATGGCGGCGGTCGTCGAGCCCGGCGATGAAGTCCTGATTGAGCACCCGACCTACGAGTTGCTCGTGACGCTCGCGGAATATCTCGGAGCGCGCGTCCGTCGTTTCCCTCGGCGGTTCGAAGATGGCTTCCGCGTGGACCCGCGCGAAGTGGCGCGAGCGATCACGCCTCGCACGCGCCTCGTCGTGCTGACGAATCTGCACAATCCCAGCGGGGTGCGCACCGGCGACGCAACCCTCGCCGAAGTAGGCGAGCTGGTGCGCCATGCGGGCGCTCGTGTGCTCGTGGATGAAGTCTATCTCGAAGCGCTCTTCGATCCGGCGGTGCGCTCCGCGTTCCATCTCGGCGAACATTTCCTCGTCACCAGCAGCTTGACCAAAGGGTTCGGACTTTCCGGCCTGCGATGTGGCTGGATCCTGGCGTCGCCGGAGCTGGCCGCACGCATGTGGCGCCTGAACGATCTCTTTGGTGTGATCCCGGCGTACATCGCCGAACAGTTGAGCGTGGTTGCGCTCGACCATCTGGATGAAATTGCCGCATACGCTAAGGTCCTGCTCGAAACGAATCACCGATGCCTCCATCAGTTCCTCGATTCGCGCAAAGATCTCGCTGCGGTTCGGCCCGAGGCCGGAACGATTGTTTTCCCTCGCGTGCTCAGCGGCGCCGCGGACCGGCTGTGCGCGCTCTTGCGTGAAAAATATGAAACATCGGTTGTGCCGGGAAAATTCTTCGAGATGCCGGAGCATTTCCGCCTCGGCATCGGCGGCGACCCCGAGATGACGCGCGGGGGGCTCGATCGTCTCGCCTCCGCACTCGACGATCTCGCGGGGAAGCGCTCGGCGGGAACCTCTTCGGCGCGCTAGGTCGCCGAGATTTTGTCTTCGCGGCGGGCGTCGGGCAATTTCGCGTCGCGAGCGCGCACCAGGCGCAACAGCTCGCGGCCGGCGTGCGAGATCTCGTCATGCCGCCGATAGATTAAATAGAGCTGTCGCGGCAGGCGCATCTGCTTGATCTTCACTTCCACCAGCGTGCCGCGCTCCACTTCCATCTGCACGCACATCCGTGGAACGATCGCGACTCCCATCTCCATTTCCACGAACCGCTTGATGCTCTCGATCGTGGGCATGTCCACGGGCATCTGCAGCGGCACGCCGTGCTTGCTGAAAAGCTGGATGACCGCCCTACGGTGCGGCGACTCCACAATGTGGGCGATGAACGTCTCGTTGCCGAGTTCGGAAATGTCCACCGAGCCGTGCCCTGCCAGGCGGTGCCCTGGGTAAACGACAAAAGCGAGGTCGTCCCGCATGAATGGTGTTGCTGCGAGCTTTTCTTCCTGCGGAAGATAGGAAATCACTCCCAGGTCGAGCCGGTAATTCAGCACTTCGTGCGGGATATCGCGCGAGAAAACACGGTGGATCGCAATCTTCACTTCCGGGCAGCGCTGCCGGTACCGGGCCAGCACCGGCAGCAGCGCGTGAATCGAGCTCTCATTGACGCCGAGGGATAGCTTGCCGCGCCGCAGGCTCTGCAGGTCCTCGACCCCTTTGCGGATCTCATCCCGCAGATTCAGCATGCGTTCGGCGTACTCGCGTAGCAACTCTCCCGCCTCGGTTAGCTTGCTGGCACGCGAACCACGCACAAACAAGGGCTGGCCTACCCAGTCTTCCAGCTTTCGCACGGCGATGCTTACGGCGGGCTGCGTGCGATAGAGTTTCTGGGCTGCACGAGAGAAGCTCTGTTCCCGAGCCACAGTTAGGAATGTCTGTAAGGACCCTAAATCCATAATCTTAGCCCATCTATTCGAAGTCTTGTCTCTCCGTCACAGTATAAATAGAACAAATGGATATGCAAAGAATTATAAATTTGACTTGAAGGCCTGGAGGGGCTTGACTACTCCTGACTATTGCTGAGGAGTGTCGGTGGAAACCGTCCAGATCTTCGACACCACGTTGCGCGACGGCGAGCAATCGCCCGGCTTCTCCATGAACTGTGAGGAAAAGCTGCGCCTGGCCCGGCAACTCGAGCAATTGGGCGTGGATGTGATTGAGGCCGGCTTCCCTATCGCCTCATCCGGCGACTTGGCATCGGTTCGCGCGGTGGCTGGCGCCATCCGCGGTTGCCGCGTGGCTGCCCTGGCGCGCGCGCGCCAAGAGGACATCGATGCGGCTCTCCTGGCCCTCGAGCCGGCGGCTCAGCCTCGCCTGCACATTTTTCTCGCCACTTCGGACCTTCATCTGAAGCACAAATTGCGAACGTCGCGTGGCGAGGCGCTCGAACAAATTGCACGCATGGTGCGCTACGGCCGGGCGCGTTGCCCTGAAGTCGAATTCTCCGCCGAAGACGCCAGCCGCAGCGACCTCGACTACCTCTGTGAAGTGATCGCTGCAGCCGCGGCGGAAGGCGCGACGATCCTCAATCTCCCCGATACCGTGGGTTATACCACCCCGGAGGAGTACTCAGAAATCTTCCGCCGCGTCTTCGAGCGTCTCCGCGGAATTCCAGGCATCATCCTGAGCGCCCACTGCCACAACGACCTGGGCTTAGCCGTCGCCAATTCGCTGGCGGCTGTTCGCGCCGGAGCGCGCCAGGTGGAATGTACGATCAATGGCATCGGCGAGCGCGCAGGAAACGCTTCCCTGGAAGAGTTCGCGGTCGCGCTTGCCGTTCGGCGCAACCACTTCCAACTTGAGACAAACATCCGCTTGGAGCAAATCTACTCCGCCAGCCGGCTGCTTTCCGCGATTACCGGGGTTTCCGTGCCGCCGAACAAGGCCGTGGTCGGCGCCAACGCATTCGCCCACGAAGCCGGAATTCATCAGGACGGCATCCTGAAGAATCCGCTGACGTATGAAATCATTCCCCCCGAAGCGGTCGGCGTTCCTGCACGGCAGCTCGTCCTGGGAAAACATTCCGGCCGCAATGCCCTCCGCGCCCGGATGGCCGAACTCGGCTATTCGCTCGATGGGGAAGAACTGGCAGATTGCTATCGGGCGGCCATGGCCGTAGCGGACGCAACCAAACACGTCACCGACAGAGACTTGTTAAGAATCATCCATCAACTCCGCCGGAGCCGCGCGGCGGCTCGTCCGGCTCGCAGCGTGTCTGCAGCAAGTTAAGGGGAACCAGTCATGGGCGGCATCAGAAAAACAATCGCACTTCTCCCTGGCGACGGCATCGGGCCCGAGATCATCGGCGCAGCCACGCGGTTGCTCGAAGACTGCGCGGCGGAATTCGGCCATCAATTCGAGCTGATCGAGTTTCCTCTCGGTGGCACGGCCATTGACCGCTGCGGAACGCCGCTTCCCGCGGAAACGCTCGACGGTTGCCGGAAGGCGGACGCCGTCCTCTTGGGCGCCGTCGGAGGGCCGCAATGGGATGCGCTGCCACTCGGAAAGAGGCCGGAAAGCGGCCTGCTCGCGTTGCGCCAGGAGTTGGGGCTTTTCATTAACGTGCGACCGATTCGTTTGCGGTCGTCCCTGCGCGGGATTTCGCCGCTCCGGCCCGACCGCGCGCGCAAATTCGATTTCGAAATCGTGCGCGAGCTCGCCGGCGGAATTTATTTTGGCGAGCACCGCGTGAGCGGCACGAACGGTGGCGAGAGGGCTTCCGACGTTGAGACGTACAGCTCGCCGGAAATCGAGCGAGTTGCGCGCTATGCCTTCAAGCGCGCGGAGAAGCGGTGCCGGCGCCTCGCCAGCGTGGACAAAGCCAACGTTCTGGCAAGCTCGGTGCTTTGGCGCAAGACGGTGAGCCGCCTTGCGAGCGACTATCCGAGCGTCGCGCTGGAACACGTCTACGTGGATAACGCCGCGATGCAATTGATCTTGCGGCCCGGTGAATTCGACGTGATCGTCACGTCGAATCTGTTCGGCGACATCCTGAGCGACGAGGCGGCCGCTCTGCTCGGCTCCATCGGCCTCGTGCCTTCCATGAGCCTGGGTGAAGGAGTCGCGCTCTACGAACCGATTCACGGCTCTGCGCCCACGCTCGCGGGGAAAAATCTTGCCTGCCCGCTTGGAGCGATCTCCTGCGTCAGCATGATGCTCAAGGAATCTTTTGGCCTTGAGGTTGAACCCGGATGGGTTGAAGCCGCCGTGGATCGCGTGCTGGATCGTGGCTATCGTACCGCCGATCTTGCCGAGCCGGATAGCAAGATCATCGGCTGTTCAGCGATGACGGAATTGATTCGCACCGAGATGGGCGAGTCTCTGCTGCATACCGAACGCTACGGCTGGGGCGTCTAAGTCATCCCAATCATTTGAGTATAGGAA
Source organism: Terriglobia bacterium (assembly GCA_041496565.1). Classification (GTDB taxonomy): domain Bacteria; phylum Acidobacteriota; class Terriglobia; order Acidiferrales; family UBA7541; genus JBGPTK01. The sequence continues at coordinate 5,556 of JBGQEW010000095.1, forward strand.
GGGCGTGGGCCTTGCAATCAGTTCGTCCCACGCTTCGTCGGAACTCTGGCGCGCTCATGGACGCGTCCGTGATGTGAATCTAAGCCCTGCGGATCACCAGGCATCCCGCCATCATGTCGTGCAGCGCCTGTTTCTTTTCCGTGAACCCAGCCATGATGTAGCCGATCAGCAAGGTCAGGCCCGAGATGATCTTGCCGAAATAACGTCCCGTGGCGCGGCCGAAGGAGATGCGCTGTCCATACATGTCGGTCACCATGAGTCCGAGCGCTTTCTTTCCCAGCGTTCCCTGCCAGGAGGAGCTCTCCATTGAGGCGAAGTAGAGCCATTGCCCTACGACGCTGATAAGCTCGAAGAGTGCCAGCGCCCCGAAGCCTGCTCCCATCATTTCATCCGGGCTGCGGCCCATCATCGAAAGACCCATGGCGCCGAAGATGATCGCCATCGGGATGCCGAGTGCGATGCCGAGGACGGCGACATCAATGATGATCGCCACAAGCCGCAGCCAGAAGCCGGCGTACAGGACCTGGGAAGAGGGAACGGCGGCGACAGGGGCCGCGTAAACGCCCGCGCCCGGCATGGATGCTCCCGCCGCCTGGCCGCACCCGTCACAGAACGCCGCACCCTCCGCCACCGCAAGGCCGCATTTCGAGCAGAACATGGTATCTCCTCTGCGGCCCCGAGCCGCGCGAAATCCGACGATGTAACTTTCCGCGCATCCTACTGAGTCGAAACCGGCCGGTCAACAGACAATTCGGGCCGCATCGTGCAAAATTCGTGAACATGTGCAGGCCGGTTGCGCGCGGCGGGGTGCGTTGCGTACGATGGCGTGCGCGATGCGTTGTCAATCAATCTAGGTCGGCAAGCGATCGAAAAGGAGTCCGAGATGAAACTGAATCTTCGTTCAGGGATGAACGCGGCAACTATTCTGGCCGTCGCTGCGGCGCTGTTCTTTGGCGGCTATGCTGCCGCGCAAAATAAATTCGGCCAGCCAAAATCCGTGATCCACGTGGTGATTATCAAATGGAAGCCGGACGTGCCCGACGCCGAAAAACAGAAAGTTCTCGACGGTGTGAAAGACATGGCCGCGAAAATTCCAGGCGTCAAGAATGTCTGGGTGAAAGCGGACCGCATCCAGCCCCGCGATTTCACCTCCGCCTACGTGATGGAATTTGCGAATCGTGACGCGGCCGATGCCTACGCCGAAAGCGCGGTCCACAAGGTCTGGGCCGAGCATTACCTACCGTTCCGCGAGGAGTCGCGCTCCATTCAGGTGACGAATCCCTAGCCGCCGCGGATTTTCGCCGGCCGGAGCTCCGGCTCGCAAAAACCGCTCGCGGGCCGCAGCGGGGAATGCTAGGCTCTGCGGCACGGGATGAAGGCAAGCGTCCCGATTCGCTTCCCTCTTAGGCCCTGTCGTTTCCGAACATGAATGGAAGCCTTCTCGCCTGCCGGCGAGGAAGCCGAGAGCCGGAGAGCGAGCGGAGGAGAAGACGATGGAGATAAAGAAATTGCTCGCGGCCATCCTGGTGTCATTCCTCTTCTTGGTGGTAGGTGGATTCCTGATCCACGGCGTCTGGTTGGCGGCGACCTATCGCGAAATGCGTGATGCGGGAATGTCGTTTCGATCGGAAGACGCGATGATGCACAAGATGTGGGTGATCTGGGTGAGCGACCTCATCTACTCGATTCTCTTTGTCTTGATCTACGCTCGCGGCGCGGAAAATAAGCCGTGGATGGGTCAGGGCATCCGCTTCGGGATCATCGCGACGCTCTTCACGGTGGTGCCAAGCACGCTGAACCAATACCTCAGCTACAACATTCCATACACGCTGGCCGCAAAGTGGATGGTCTCCGCGCTAGTGGTCTTGGTTGTGATGGGGATCGCGGTCGCGGCCATCTGCAAGAAGTTGCCGGCCTAGCGCCGTTCGCGGCTCGCAAGTTCGGCCAGCGCCGCTTTCACCGCGCTCGGGTCGATCGGGGCGTCCGGACGAATGGTATCGAGTTCAAGCATCCTGATCTTTAGACGATCGAGCATGTTGTCCGTGGCCAGGCGCCGGAGGATCCGCATCATGCGTGTATCGCGCGTGACGATGTACCGGGGCTTCGGCGGCGTCTCCCGCAGCGCTCGGAGCACGACGCGGGCGCAATCCTCAGGCGCGTAACGCGGGTTCTTCGTCGCCTTCTTCCAAAAGCGCAGAAAATTTTGATAGAGCTGCGCGTAGGGGCTCGTGAGGGCCGCATGCGTGTAGCGCGAGGAAAGTCCCGCCGAAGCATTTTCCATGCCGCTGGGAATGTATCCCGGCTGGATGGCGACAACGTAAACACCGAACGGATATAATTCCAGCCGAAGTGCGTCCGAGAAGGCTTCGATGGCGAACTTGGTCCCGCTGTAGGCGCCGAAGAGCGGGTTCGCGATGACTCCGGCCACCGAGCTCATGTTAATGATGCGGCCGCACCGCCGTCGACGCATTTTCGGCAGAACACGCTGCGTCACGCGTACCGCGCCGAAATAATTTGTTTCGAATTGCTGGTGCAGGTCGGCAAGCGATATTTCTTCCATCGTTGCAATGATGGCGACGCCCGCGTTATTCACGAGCGCATCCACCGGTCCTGCCTTGCGTTCAATTTCGTTGACCGCGCGGCCCACTGAGCCGTCGTCGCACACATCCATGTCGAGCGATTCGAGCGGCAGCTTCCGCTCGTGCGCAATCTTGTCGAGGGCCGCGCGGCGCTCGGCATTGCGCCCCGCGGCGAAAACGCGGTAGCCCAGCTCGGAGAGCAGCAGTCCCGCCGCTTTTCCCAGCCCGTCCGTCCCGCCTGTGATCAGAACTGTCTTCATGGAGTTGCCGCGGCCTTCTTGCGATGTTCACCCCGATACTTTTGCCGCCGCCGGCACAGCATCGTTCAAGGGTCCCAGCAATCAGCTACGATGCGTTACTTCTTGCCATCCTAGGTGGCCCGTCGGCCCGAGTCAAATATCGGTTGTATCCCCTCGCGCCCCGTCTCCTGCCGGCCTGATCCGATGTGACGCACGACACAGACTTTCGCGAGCGCTTGCCTAGAATAGCGGCGGCAGATGCACCTTGATCAAGAAGGTAAAGGGCGGCTACAGAGTTCTCTCCTCGAAAGGGAGAAACATGGGTGGACCGTACAAGACTCGGGAGGAAGCGCTGAAACGCCTGCGCCAAGTGGAGTTCTTCAAGCGCAAGAAAGGCTAGCGGCTGATTTCCACAGATATTCCCATTTCCACAACCGGTTCCGAAAAAGAGTTTTTGCAACACTTGACGGCTTTCCCGAAAGTGCTATACTGCCGTGTTGTCAGCTACCTAGATTGCTGCCGGGTAGCGGGCAGTGCCTGTCTGCTTCGGTAGTTCTCCGAGGTGAGATTGGTTACGAATACCGGATAGAAAGAAGTCGAGCTTCGAGTGATTCCGTCCCGATGGTGTGCGGACGGACTGACCCGGCGCTTGACGCCGGGTTTTTTGTTTCCCAGCGGAATTTGCTTCCAAACGATTCCGCGCTCCACCGGGAGTGGGGAAAAAGCTCTTTGACAACTGAATGAAGTTGGCAATTACGCCCTGCAACCTGCAAGGGCGTAGCTGCAAATTCTGCTCGAGTAGCGCAAGTGGAAAGGCGATGCTTACTCACTTGCCGGGTGTTTGTGTGTGTCGGCGCAAGCCGGGGCATGCAGGCGAAGCGACGAGTTGGGTAAGTTTTATGGTTAAGCTACTAAGGGCGTACGGTGGATGCCTTGGCGCCAACAGGCGATGAAGGACGTGGCAAGCTGCGAAAAGCTCCGGGGAGTCGCAAGCAGGCTTTGATCCGGAGATGTCCGAATGGGGAA
>JBGQEW010000096.1:0-9276 GCA_041496565.1 Terriglobia bacterium
CGAACTCGCGCATGGGGATGAAATGGCCGCGAGGAGATCTGACCCCGGAACGCGGAATCCCAACGCCCGGGAATTCTAGTTTGGCAGCGAGGGCAAGCCCCTTCCGCCGTCAAGTGATAGCCGGTGATGAGGTAGCCGTAACGTTCGATGAGCGGTTCTCTGCACCTGGAACAGTACGTGTTTTCCGAATCGCCGACCAAGCCGGGCAGATTTCCCGTGTACACGTAGCGCAGCCCCGCCTTCTTTCCGATCTCGGCCGCGCGAAGCAGCGTCTCCGGAGTTGTATTCTCCGGGTCCGTCATTTTGTAATCCTTGTGGAACGCGGTGACGTGCCAGGGAATGTCCGCGGAAACCCCCGCGAGGAATTCCGCGAGCCGCTTGAGTTCGTCTTCGGAATCATTGAAGCCCGGGATGAGCAGCGTGACGATTTCCATCCAGATTTCCAGGGCGTGAAGCCGGCGTATGGTTTGGAGAATCGGCTCGAGGCGTCCGCCGAGCTGGCGATAGTGCCGGTCGTCGAAGCTCTTGAGGTCCACTTTGTATAGGTCAATCCAAGGACGCAGATACTCCAGCACTTCGGGTGTGCCGTTTCCATTGGAGACGAATCCGGTGACGAGGCCCGCCGCGCGCGCCTCTTTGAAAATTGCCACCGCCCATTCGCTCGTGATCAGCGGCTCGTTGTACGTGCTGACCAGGACGCGAGCGCCGTTGCGGATCGCGTCCTGAACCATCTCCCCCGGCGTCATGCGCATCGGGCGCGAGATGGCCGTGGGGTCGCGCAGCGCTTGCGAAGTCACCCAGTTCTGGCAGTAGGAGCAGTGCAGATCGCAGCCGAGCATGCCGAAGCTGTACGCCAGCGTTCCCGGATAGGCGTGGAAGAACGGTTTTTTTTCGATGGGATCGCATTGCAGCGCGCCCGCATAGCCCCAGGGCACCATGAGCCTTCCGCCCTCGTTGAAGCGGACTTTGCACACACCCACCTGGCCCGCGGGAATCTTGCACTCATGCCCGCAGGCAAAGCATCGCACCCAGTCGCGGTCGAGCTTCTGGTAGAGCTCGCCTTCGCGAACGTATTCCGAAAGTGTTTGTTTGAGAGTGGCCATCTGGGCGCTTGCCGGTATTCAAGCTGGTGCAGCCGCTTCGCCTTCCTGCCTCATTCTACCTCACTGGGAGTTGCAGCGCTGCAATCGTTGCTGTGCGGCTTGATTCTGGTATCTTGTCTCCGGCTGGAAATCTTGGTATCCGGGATGTAGTCTTGTCGGGAGGTAAATTATGCACGTGGCAGTCGGAGCCGACCATGCCGGCTTCCTCTTGAAACAGGAGTTGGCGAGTTTCATCGCAACTTTGGGCCACACGGTCCAGGATCTCGGCACCCAGAGCCTCGATCCCGTCGATTATCCAGACTACGCCGAAGCGGTGGCGCTGGCGGTGCGTGACGGCCGCGCCGATCGCGGTTTGATGATTTGCGGCAGCGGTGTGGGAGCCTCGGTCGCCGCGAACAAGGTGCCCGGGATCCGCGCAGCCATCTGCCATGACACGTACTCGGCTCACCAGGGCGTCGAGCACGACAACATGAATATTCTTGTGCTCGGCGCGCGCATCATCGGCACCGCCCTGGCACGGGAGTTGCTGGCCGCGTTCCTCGCGGCGAAATTTAGCGGCGAGGAGCGCCACGTCCGCCGCCTCGCCAAAATCAGGGCAATGGAGGTGCGTTATGCCGGTACAGCCAAAGTCGGCGCATGACGAAACCAGTTCCCTTATTCGAGATCCACAAGTCCACGGGGAGGCCGGCGTGAATCCGCTACACGAAGTCGAAAAGCAAGGCCAGGCCATCTGGCTCGACTACATTCGCCGCAACTTGCTGACGAGCGGTGAGCTGAAGCGCCTGGTGGAAGAGGACGGTCTGAGCGGCGTCACGAGCAATCCGACCATTTTCGAGAAAGCGATCACCGGCAGCACCGATTACGACGCTGCCCTGCGCACCCTGCTCGCCGGTCCGGCGAAGCTCGATAGCCGCGCGCTGTTCGAGGCGCTCGCCATCGAAGACATTCGCAACGCTTTGGACGTTCTTCGGCCGGTCTATGACCGCACGGGCGGCGCCGATGGATTCGTGAGCCTGGAAGTTTCGCCGACGCTGGCGCGTGATACGCAAGGCACGATCCAGGAAGCTCGGCGGCTGTGGAAGGCAGTCGGCCGTCCGAACCTGTTCGTCAAGGTGCCGGCAACGTCCGAGGGCATTCCAGCGATCGAGACTCTGATCTCGGAAGGCATCAATATCAATATCACGCTGATGTTTTCCATGGAGCATTATGAAAACGTTGCGCAGGCCTACATTCGCGGGCTTCAGCGCTGCGCCACGCCGCAACGAGTGTCATCCGTGGCATCGTTTTTCGTCAGCCGTGTGGACAATCTTGCCGACCCCGCTCTCGAGAAAATCGGCACGCCCGAAGCGCTGGCGCTGCGGGGCAAGATCGCCATCGCCAATTCGAAGAAGGTCTATCAACGCTTCCGGGAAATTTTTCACGGGGAGGCGTTCGCGGCCTTGCGAAAGAAAGGCGCGCGAGTGCAGCGCGTACTCTGGGCAAGCACGAGCACGAAGAATCCTGCGTATCCCGACGTGCTCTACGTCGAGGAGCTGATCGGCCCCGAGACGGTGAATACGGTGCCTCCGGCGACCCTGGATGCGTTTCGCGATCACGGCAAGGTGCGCGGCGCGACCATTTCAGAGGGATTGAACGTGGCACTCGGCGAACTCGATCGATTGAAGAAAGTCGGCGTGGACCTGGATGCCATCACAGAAAAACTCCAGGTCGATGGCGTGGCATCTTTTGCCGCATCATTCGAGCAATTGATGGCGGCGCTCGAAACGAAACGGGCAACACTTCTCGCCTCCCAAGTTGACGTCGAAGGCCAGAGCCTCGGCAAAATCCAAGGCGCGGTCGAGAAGCGCCTCGATGCCTGGTGCAAGGACAACTTCTGCAAGCGCATGTGGGCCAAGGACCCCACGCTGTGGTCATCGAAGCCCGTTCCTGAAATCACCGACCGCTTGGGTTGGCTCCATCTGCCGGAGGCGATGCATGCGGACATCCCGAATCTCGTCGCATTCCGCGAGCAGATCAAGAAGGAAGGCTTCATGCACGCCGTCCTGCTCGGCATGGGCGGCTCGAGCCTGGCGCCCGAAGTTTTCCAGAGGACATTTGGCAACGCGAAGGGCTATCCGGAGTTGCGCGTGCTGGACAGCACGCATCCCTCGGCCGTAAGGGCGATGGAGAAGAGCGTGGACCTCGCCCACACGCTTTTCATTGTTTCTAGTAAGTCCGGCACGACAACGGAAATGCTCTCCTTCTTCTATTATTTCTGGAAGCAGGTGAGTGCGCTCAACAAAGCGCCGGGCAAGCAATTCATCGCGATCACCGATCCCGGCACGCCGCTCGAAAAGCTCGCTCACGATCGCGGTTTCCGGCAAGTCTTCTCCGCGACGCCCGACGTTGGAGGCCGCTATTCCGCTCTGACGCAGTTCGGACTGGTGCCCGCCGCGATTGTAGGTGTTGATCTCAACCAGCTGCTCGGCCGCGCCTGGACGATGGCGGAAGCCTGCGCGTTCTGCGTGCCGAATTCGAAGAATCCCGGCCTGGAGCTCGGCGCGATCCTCGCTGAGGCCGCGCTCGCCGGACGCGACAAGGTGACCTTCCTCGCTTCGCCGGGCCTTGCCGCGTTTCCCCCCTGGGCCGAGCAACTGATCGCAGAAAGCACCGGCAAGGACGACAAGGGAATCGTACCCGTCGCCGGCGAAGCGCCCGGCGTGCCCGGTGTCTATGGCGCCGACCGGCTCTTCGTTTATCTCCAACTGCGCACGGATGCCGATGGGACTCTGGAAAAACAGATCACCGCGCTTGAATCCGCCGGTCATCCGATTGTGCGTCTCCGCCTGGCGGAGACGGCGGACATCGGCCAGGAATTTTTCCGCTGGGAATTCGGCGTCGCAGCGGCGGGAGCGGTGCTCGGAATCCAACCGTTCAATCAGCCGGACGTCCAACTTGCCAAGGACCTGGCGCGGAAGGCCATGAAACAGGCGAATGCGGCGGGAGGATCGGCTGCGGCCGGCAACCAAGGACGCCAGCCGGTTTCCGCCGCGAACGAGTCTGAGCTACGACACTCGCTGGAGGCGTGGCTTTCCACCGCTCACCCGGGCGACTATATCGGCCTCGACGCCTATCTTGCGCCGGCGCCGGAGATCACCGCGGCACTCGAGCGGATCCGCGTCATGTTGCGCGATCGCACGAAACTGGCGACGATGCTCGGCTATGGCCCGCGCTTCCTACATTCCACGGGTCAGCTTCATAAAGGCGGGCCGAATACGGGGCTCTTCCTGCAAATTCTCGACGAGCCGGCGGAGGATCTGGCGGTGCCTGAGACGGACTACACGTTTGCAACTTTGATTCGCGCCCAGGCTCAGGGCGATTTCAGCGCGCTCGAACAACGCGGGCGGCGCACGCTGCGCGTGCAACTGGGACGAGACGCCGCCGGCGGCCTGAAGCGCATCGCCGAGGTGTTGCGTGGATGAGGTTAGCGCGCTGTTCTGGGACATGGGCGGCGTTATTTTGACGAACGCCTGGGACCGCGCATCCCGGCGGCGTGCCTCGGAAAAATTTCACCTGGACTGGGAAGATTTCGAAGACAGGCACGAGCTTCTCCTGAACGCCTTCGAGACCGGGCAGGCAAGCCTGGACGAATATCTGAGCCGCGTGGTCTTCTATCGCGCGCGGCCCTTCACGCGCGAGGAATTCAAGCAGTTCATGTTCGAGCAATCCCAGCCTTGCGCGGAATCGCTGGCGATTCTCGCGCAGATAGCGGCGCGTGGCACTCATCTATTGGCCTCGCTCAACAACGAGTCCCTCGAGCTCAACGACTATCGAATCGAGAAATTCGGTTTGCGCGATTATTTTCAGGCTTTCCTAAGTTCCTGCTATCTGGGCGTGCGAAAACCTGACAACGCGATCTATCGCCTTGCTTTGCACATCACCCAGCGGCGGCCGGGAGAATGCCTGTTCATCGACGACCGGCCGCTCAATCTCGAATGCGCGCAGGAATTGGGCATGCGCACGATTCACTATCAGAATTCCGCGCAACTGCGAGAGGGCCTCGAGCATCTCGGCGTGCCGCTCGACGGAAAATAGCCAGGAGGGACATCCATGGAACTTGGGATGGTGGGACTCGGCAAAATGGGCGCGTTTATGTCGGAGCGCCTGGTGCGCGGCGGCCATCGCGTCGTCGGTTATGACCGCGATGCCGCTGCCGTTCAGCGCGTCGTCGCGAAAGGTGCGGCGGGCGTCGCATCGCTCGAAGCTCTCGCGGCGCAGCTCAAGCCGCCTCGCGCCATCTGGCTGATGGTTCCCGCAGGCGATCCCGTGGATCAAACGATTGCGGCGCTCGTGCCTCATCTCGCCGCAGGCGACACGATCCTCGATGGCGGAAACTCCTATTATCGCGACGATCTTCGCCGGGCGGCGGCGCTCCAACAACGCCATCTGAACTTTGTCGACGTGGGCACCAGCGGCGGCGTTTGGGGACTCACGGAAGGATACAGCATGATGGTTGGCGGCGAGACGGCCGTGGTGCAACGGCTCACTCCGATTTTCCAGACCCTCGCGCCCGCCGCGGACAAGGGATGGGGCCACGTTGGCCCGCCTGCCTCGGGCCACTTCGTCAAGATGGTCCACAACGGCATCGAATACGGCTTGATGCAGGCCTACGCCGAGGGATTCGATCTAATGCGCCACAAGGCGGAGTTCAACCTCAATCTTCAGCAGATTGCTGAAATCTGGCGCTACGGCAGCGTGATTCGCTCCTGGCTGCTGGATTTGACCGCCTCGGCGTTGAAAGATAATCCCACGATGGAAGGCATCGCGGCCTACGTAACCGATTCGGGCGAAGGCCGGTGGACGGTTATCGAAGGAGTCGAGCTCGGCGTTCCGTTGCCGGCGATTTCGGTCTCTCTCGACCGCCGCTTCCGTTCGCAGGACCCGGAGCCGTTTGCCGACAAATTGCTGGCCATGATGCGGCACGAATTCGGCGGCCATGCTGTCAAAGAGGAAGCCACGAACGTAGCCAAGAAATAAGGCGATGTGCCCGCGGGCAGGGAGTTCGTCGCCGCTTCAAGGGAGTCTCGAGTGTGACCACGCCGTCTCCGTCTTCCATTGTTGAGCCGCACCTGTTCGTCATCCTGGGCGCGACGGGCGATCTCACCGGTCGCAAGCTCTTGCCCGCGCTCTATCGTCTGTCGAAGCAGGGCCAGCTCGGCCCGCAGAATTTCATCCTCGGCGCGGCGATGGATACCGATCTCGACGATGCGGCGTTTCGCGCGCGCTGCCGCCAGTGGCTCGCAGCGGATGGCGTCGCCGCCAGCGAGCTCGCGAATGGCTGGCGCGAGGATCGCGTGTTCTACCAGACGATGGGGAATTCCGGGCCGGACGATTACCGCCTGCTCGCCGAACGAATCGCCGGCATCGAGAAAGCGAACCAACTGCCCGGCAACCGCGTTCTTTACCTCGCCCTCCCGCCCAGCGTGTTTCCTTCCGCGATCACGCGGCTGGGAGAGGCGGGATTGGACCAGAGCAAAGGTTGGACGCGCCTGGTGATCGAGAAACCCTTCGGCCGCGACTTGGAATCGGCTGAGGCGCTCAACCAATTGCTTCATCAACATTTCGATGAGCCGCAGGTTTACCGCATTGACCACTACCTCGGCAAAGAATCCGTGCAGAACCTCCTGGTTTTCCGCTTTGCCAACTCGCTCTTCGAGCCGCTGTGGAATCGCGATCGCATTGAGAGCGTCGAGATTACCGTGGCAGAGACGCTTGGCGTCGAGCACCGCGCGCGTTACTACGAGACCGCCGGCGCTCTCCGCGACATGGTGCAAAACCATCTGACGCAGCTCGTCACACTGGCGGCGATGGAGGTGCCGGCCGCGTTCGCAGCCGAATCCATTCGCCAAGAAAAGGCCAAGGTGCTCCAATCGGTCGCGCCGATCAAGCCCGACGACGTGGTGTTCGGACAATACACGCAGGGAATCGTCGAGGCGGAAGCAGTGTCCGGCTATCGCCAAGAGCCTGGCGTGGCGAAGGACTCGAGCGTGGAAACTTTTGTCGCCATGCGGCTCGAGATCGCCAACTGGCGCTGGCACGGCGTGCCGTTTTTGCTTCGCACCGGAAAAAGGCTGCCGCGCCGCGTCAGTCAAATCGTGATCAGCTTTCGTTGTCCGCCGGTTTCCATTTTTCAGCCATTCGACGATTGCACGATCCACAGCAACGCCATCGTGATCACGATCCAACCCGACGAAGGATTCGATTTGCAATTTGAGATCAAGGCGCCGGGAAGGGAAGTGCAATTACAAAGCCGCAGCCTGCATTTCCTTTATTCGGAGGCTTTCGCGCCTCTGCCCGATGCGTATGAAACACTGCTGCTCGACGTTTTGATCGGCGATCCCACGCTGTTCGTCCGCGACGGTTGGGTGGAAAGTTCCTGGGAGCTTTATACGCCGCTGATCAAGAATCGCCCGCGTGTTTTGCCGTACGCCGCGGGCACTTGGGGCCCGGAGGACGCGAACCGGCTCATCAAGGAATTGGGGCGAACATGGACGACACGCTAAAGACGCCTCCGCGTACGGACATCAGGATTTTTCCAGATCTCCTCGCGCTCAGCCGTGCCGCGGCCCGAGAAATGGTTCGTATTGCGGGCGAGCGGAGCGGGGAGGCGGGCCGCTGCACGATTGCTCTCGCAGGCGGCCACACACCGCGCGCCTTGTATGAGCTTCTCGCGGCGGACTTTTGCGATCGCCTCGAGTGGCCGAAAATCCACCTCTTCTGGGGCGACGAGCGTTATGTTCCCTTCGATGATTCGAAGAGTAATTTTCGTATGGTGTGCGAAGCTCTCCTCGACGCGGTACCGATCCCCCGAGGAAACGTCCATCCCATGCTCACGCACTTCGCCGATCCCAAACAGGCCGCGCGCGAATACGAAAAGACGCTTCGGCAGATTTTTCCGGGGGAGTTGTCCGGCTTCGATTTGATCCTGCTTGGCACCGGCGTTGAGGGTCACACCGCCTCGCTTTTTCCGAATTCGCCGGCGCTTGCCGAACAGGAGCGCTGGGTAGTCGCGGTTCGCGCTCCGGTCGAGCCGGCGCTCCGGCTTTCCCTCACGCTTCCTGTTCTCAATAGCGCGCAAAATGTGTTTTTTCTGGCGGCCGGCAAAGAGAAACACGAAGTCATTGCCCGATTTCTTCAAGACCCCTCCGCCGAGTCCGCGGAGCTCCCCATCTCGCTGGTGCGGCCCGTCGGGCAAACCGTTTGGTTTCTCGATCGCGGCGCCGCCGGATAGTCTTGGGTGCGCATGTGGCCGTCCGCGTTCGGAATATTTCCATTGCGCGAAGGCCTGCAGGTGTGCGAAAGCCTGCGGGCCTTCACCCAGATTGCTGAAACCCCTTCGCGGGCCATGCGTCCAATGAGAGCGGGCGAAAGTGGCAAGCACGCAATTGACCCTTGGGCGCGAATGCGATAAAGTAAGTGAATACTTACAATGTCCGCCAAGCCGACTCGCGTGCCTTCCTCCGACCGCCGCCGACAAATCATTCAGGTGGCTATGGAATTGTTCGCTAAGCAGGGTTTCCAGGGAACCACTACGCGCCAGATTGCGGAACGCGCTTGCGTCAATGAAGCCATTCTCTTCCGGCATTTTGCGCGCAAGGAAGACCTCTACTGGGCCGTGATTGAGTCCAAGTGCCGCGGCAGTCGCGGCCGGCGCGAGCTCCAACGAACGCTGGCGAGCTCTCCCAATCCGGAACAAGCTTTGACGGCGGTCGCGGAGGCCATTCTCGACCGCAATCGGGAGGACCCGACGCGGAGCCGCCTGTTCCTGTATAGCGCCCTGGAAAACCACCGCCTCTCGCGGCGATTCTTTCGCGCGCACCTGGCCCGCTATTACGACGTCGTGGCTGAATATGTGCGCGGACAAATCCGCCGCGGCGAATTCCGGCGCATGGATCCCCGGTTGGCCGCACGGTGTTTTCTTGGAATGGTCTCGCATCATCACCAGGTTCAGGAGCTGTTCGGGGGCAAGAATTATCAGCGATTCAATCCGCACGCTGCCTGCGCCACGATGGCGCAGATCTGGTGCGGCGGCATGCGCACCCGGAATGGGCGGCACGCGCGGTCAAAATCAACTCCTTCGGATAGGTGAACATGAATCGTCACCCTCTGTCTCTGAAACTTGTCTGGCTCGTCG
>JBGQEW010000097.1:0-9232 GCA_041496565.1 Terriglobia bacterium
ATCGTCACCGTCAGTGATTCCGTGGCACAGGGCAAGCGGGAGGATCGCTCCGGGCCCGCCGTCATCGAGCGCAGCCGGCAACTCGGCTGGAGCGTTGTCTCGACGCGCGTGGTGGCCGATGAGGAAGCTGCGATTCGCGCGTTGCTGACGGAGCTGGCGGATTCCGGCGCGGCGGACTTGATCTTGACGACCGGGGGCACGGGGATCGGCCCGCGAGACATCACGCCCGAAGCGACGGCGGCGGTCGCGAACAAGCTGATTCCTGGATTCGCCGAACAGATGCGCGGCGCGGGCCTGCGTTCGACTCCTCGCGCCGTCCTGTCGCGCGGCGTTGCCGGAGTGCGCGGCCGGGCGCTGATCGTGAATTTGCCGGGCAGTCCCAAGGGCTCGGTGGAATCCCTCGATGCGATCGCAGAATTGTTGCCGCATGCTGTCGATGTCCTCCGCGGCGCGCGCCACGATTAGGCCTCCCATCAAACAGTCGAGGAGCACGACACCTTACTTCACTAACTTTTATTTCTGCGGTGAAACTCCTGGCTCATCGCAGACAAATCCCAAGCGCGTATGCCGCGAAAATCCATCACTGGGTAGTTAACTGGCCTATAATCTGCGCCGGCATGACGCGAATGGACATGAAAGCGGACTGGGACGAGCGGGCGAAGAAAAATCCGCTGTGGTACATCGCGTGCGACGATGCCGATGATGAAACGGTCTTTCGCGCTTCGGGGCAGCGGGACGCCAAGATCGTGCTCGATGGCGTCGAGCCGCTGCTTGCATCGCGGGATAGCGCGCTTGAAATCGGCTGCGGCATCGGACGCCTGCTCGAACCGATGGCCGAGCATTTTCAGTCTGTCTGCGGCGTGGACATTTCGGGAGAGATGGTGAAGAAAGGGCGCGAGCGGCTTGCGCATCTTCCGCAAGTTCAATTCGCCGAAATTGACGGCACGGGTTCGCTGCCTTCCGCGGATGCGAGCTTTGATTTCTGCTACTCCTTCATCACGTTTCATCACATTCCCGATAAGGAAATTGTGCGGTGCTACATCCGGGAGGCGTATCGAGTGCTGCGGCCGGGTGGCATTTTCCAATTTCATCTTTTCGGGCGCGGGGAAGGGGCGTTGCAAGCGGTTCGCGAGCGGCTCACAAAACATGACACCTGGCGCGGATGCAAGTACACGATGCGCGAGGTCATCGAAATGACGCAACAACCGGGCTTCGAAATCGCCGAGACGAAGTGGATGGACCCCTTTCCGGGTGAGAAGCGTCCTTTCTTTGGCAAGACCAAACCGCAAGCCATCTGGACACTGGCCCGCAAGACGCGCGCGCCGCGTGCTTAGCGACACTCTCGAATGCCACTGGCTGAGATTTGTCCTGTGTGCTAGCATCTCGGCTTCGCGATGCCTGGCCAATACATTCCGATCCTTTTTTTTGCGATTTTGGCAGCGGCGTTTCCGGCGGTGACGCTGGTCATCTTCAAGCTGATCCGGCCGAGCATGCGTGCGGTCGGCGATAAGCTAAAGCCCTACGAATGCGGCGTCCCGGCGGAAGGCGACGCGCGCGGACGCTATTCGGTTCGCTACTACATCATCGCGATTCTGTTCGTCATTTTCGACGTCGAGACGATTTTCCTGTTTCCCTGGGCAATCAAGTACGGATCGGTGTTCACTTCGAAGAGCGAGGCCATGGGGATGTACGGGCTGACCACGATGATGGTCTTCATCGGGATTCTGCTGGTTGGCTACGTGTGGCTGTTTAAGAAAGGCGCGCTCGACTGGGTGTGATCAGTTTATCGCCACGCGGGGCGCGCCGTCATCGGACTTTGCGTTGGTTTCACGGTTGGTTCCTTGCTGTTGACGCTCTTTTTCGGGCTGTGCTAGAAAGAGCGGTTGTTCTTGCGCCGCAGCGATGCGCTGCGCAGCCAGTTTCATCCGTTTTGCCCTAGACGAGATGGCCAACGATCCCTCAGAAAAGCAGCCCTCTGCCGAACCGCCCAGCGGGCCGGCGGAAGGGAAGCCCTCCGCTCCTCCCGCCGCGGCTGCGCCTCCCAAGGCACCGGTGCCTGCGCCGGCCAAGGAAGCGCCGCCTAAGCCTGTTCCTCTCGACAATGAGCTGGTGCAACGCTTCAAGGCGAAGTTCGGCGGTGCGATCCCCGAAGCGTGGCTGGACCGCAAGCAGGCAATCCTCGTGGTGACGTGCGAAAAACTGCTCGATGTGGCGCGCTACTGCCGCGACGAAGAAAAGTTCGACATGCTCACGGACCTGACCGCGTTGGATTGGCCGAAGCGCGAAAAGCGGTTTGACCTGATCCTGAACCTCTATTCCTTTCCGAAAAATGAGCGGCTGCGGCTGAAGGTTCTTGTTGGAGAGGCCGAGCCGGTGGCAAGCGTCGTCTCCCTGTGGCCCGCGGCGAACTGGATGGAGCGCGAAGCTTACGACATGTTCGGAATCATCTTCGAAGGGCATCCCGACCTGCGCCGCATCCTGCTGCCGGAAGAGTGGCAGGGCTTCCCGCTGCGCAAGGACTACGACATCCTGCGGCAGGACACGGCCTGGGTGAAAGAAAATCTCGGAATCGAGAGCGGACAGTAGCCGATGCCGGATTCGCGCACGAGCGGCTTCCCCAACGTCGAGACCACGGTGCTCGGCGCCGACGAAATTATCCTCAACATGGGGCCACAGCACCCGTCCACCCACGGCGTGCTGCGAGTGAAGCTGAAGCTCGACGGCGAGCGCGTGATGGGCTCGGAATGCATCATCGGTTATCTTCACCGCGGCGTCGAGAAAATTGCCGAGCATCGCAGCTACCAGCAATTTGCGCCCTACGTGGACCGCATGGACTACGTGGCGGCGGTGTCGAACGGATTGGGGTATTGCGAGGCCGTCGAAAAGCTGCTGGGCGCCGAAGCGCCGCCGCGCGCCCGCGTGGTGCGCACGATCCTCACCGAGCTGCAACGGATCGCGAGCCATTTGCTGTGGCTGGGCACGCACGCGCTCGATATCGGCGCGCTGACACCGGTGTTTTATTGCTTCCGCGAGCGTGAAGAAATCCTGAAAATTTTCGAGAAATATTGCGGCGCACGGCTGACCACGCATGCCTTCCGAATCGGCGGCTTGCAGTACGAGACTTACGACGGCTTCGAGCAGGAAGTGAAGCGCTTCTGCGACGACTTTGCGCACAAGATCGACGAGTACGAGACGCTGCTCACCGAAAACCGCATCTGGGTGGGCCGCACCAGGGGCGTCGGCGTGTTGTCGGCCGCGGACGCCATCGCGCTCAGCGTCACCGGCCCAGTGCTGCGTGCGAGCGGCATCGAATGGGATATTCGCAAGGCGATGCCCTATGCCGCCTACGACCAGTACCAGTTCAAAATTCCCACGGGCAAGCATGGCGACACCTACGACCGATATCTGGTGCGCATGGAGGAAATGCGGCAGTCGCGCTTGATTTGTCTGCAGGGCGTCGAGAATATTCCGGAAGGCCCGATCATGGCGCGCATCGGCAAGGTGCTGAAGCCACCGCCGGGCGAGGTCTATCACTCGATTGAAGCGCCGAAAGGCGAGCTCGGCTATTACATTGTCAGCGACGGCACCACGCAGCCCTATCGCGTGCGCGTGCGGCCGCCCTCGTTCATCAATTTGCAGGCGTTCGACAAAATGGCGGCCGGTTCCTTGGTGGCCGACGTCGTCGCCATTATTGGAACGATTGATATCGTGCTTGGAGAAGTGGACCGCTAAGAGGGAAAGGCAGGCGTGGCAAGCAGACCATGAATCTGCACATCCTAGGGCCGTTCGAGCCGTACATTCTCCCGATGATTTATGCCGTGGTGATTGTGCTGGTGCTGCCGTTGCTGGCGGGCTACATCGTGCTGCTCGAGCGCAAAGTGATGGCCGACATGCAAGCGCGGCTCGGCCCGATGCGCGTGGGTCCGCACGGCTTGTTGCAGCCCATTGCCGACGCTATCAAGCTGCTCATCAAGGAAGACATCATCCCCGACGAAGCCGACAAAGCGATTTTCTGGGTGGCGCCGCTGATTTCGGTGACGGCCGGGATGCTCGCGTACGCCGCGTTGCCGTTCGGCCCCGTCTTTCAAATTGCAGACCTGAACATCGGCTTGCTGTTCATCCTCGGCGTCAGCTCGATGGGCATTTACGGAATTGTGCTCGGCGGCTGGGCGTCGAACAGCCACTATTCGCTGCTGGGAGCGCTGCGCAGCGCCGCGCAACTGGTGAGCTACGAAACCGCGGGGGGGCTGGCGCTGGTTTCCGTGTTGCTGCTTGGCGGGTCGCTTTCGATGAGGAGGCTGGTTCAAGCGCAGGCACACATCGGCATCTGGTTCATCTTCCTGGTGCCGATCGGGTTCTTCATCTATCTTGTGGCCTCCATCGCGGAAACGAATCGCGCGCCGTTCGATTTGCCCGAAGCGGAATCGGAACTGGTGGCGGGCTACATGACCGAGTACAGCGGCTTCCGCTGGTCGCTGTATTTCCTGGCTGAATACGCCAACATGATCGTCGTGGCGGGAATTGCGACGACGCTGTTTCTGGGCGGATGGCTGCGGCCGTTTACCAGCGTGAGCTGGCGCGCCCCGGGCTCAACGATTGAAGTGCTGGATCTGATTCCGTCATTCGTCTTTCTTTTCGCGTCGGCTTACTGCCTCTGGCGCTCGCCGCGCCAGCCGGTCAGGATTCAGAAACTTGTGATGGTGCTCGTGGGGCTGCTCTTGCTTGGGCTCGCCGGGTTGATGGGCTGGTCGATCACCGCGTCGCTCGCCATTCGTCACGGGGTTCACGGCGCGTTTTGGTTCATGGCCAAGATCCTCGTCTACTTGTACGCGTTCCTTTGGTTCCGGTTTACGTTTCCGCGCTATCGCTTCGATCAATTGATGCGGCTCGGATGGCATTTCCTGATACCTCTGGCGCTGGTGAATGTGATGGGCGTGGGCGTGGCGCTGGTGCTCTACTGGCAATATGGCTGGGGACTCGGCCCATCGCTCGTGTTGACGACGCTGATCACGCTCGTGGTGGCGGGCTGGCTGGCGGTGACCGACGATCGGCGGCAAGCGGCTGCGGCGTTGACGTCTGCGGCAGGTGGCGGGGATTAAATGCCGGGCGATCTGATGCTCAACATCGTATTGTTCTACTTCTTTGCTGCGCTGGCGGTGGTGTCGGCCGTCCTGGTTGTGACGCGGAAGAACGTGGTCCACAGCGCGATTTTCTTGATCACTTCGCTGTTGGCCACCGCCGGCATCTACCTCCAGTTGGAGGCGGAGTTCCTGTTTGCCGTGCAGATCATTTTGTACGTCGGCGGCATCATGGTCCTGTTCGTGTTCGTGATCATGCTGGTGAACCTGGACGTCTCGCTGCATCAGTTGCAGTTCAACCGGCAATGGTGGGTGGCGTCGCTGCTGGCGCTGGTACTTGCGGCGCAGTTCCTGATCGCTATTTGGCTTGGGCGGGGCGCGGTGAACTTGTCCCCGCCGGTCGCCGCGGCGCTGCAGCCGAACTCCGAATTGATCGGGCAGAAGCTGTTCGAAAATTACATGCTGCCGTTCGAAATCGCCTCGATCCTGCTGCTGGTGGCGATGATCGGCGCGGTGGTGATGGCGAAGCGGAGAATCTGAGGATGATCCCGACGAGTCATTATCTGCTCTTGAGCCTGGCGCTGTTTACCGTCGGC
Organism: Terriglobia bacterium; assembly: GCA_041496565.1. GTDB lineage: Bacteria > Acidobacteriota > Terriglobia > Acidiferrales > UBA7541 > JBGPTK01. The sequence continues at coordinate 5,675 of JBGQEW010000097.1, forward strand.
GTGATCGGCGTGCTGACGCGCCGCAACGTCATCATCATCTTGATGTCCATCGAACTGATCTTGAACGCGGTGAACATCAACCTGGTGGCGTTTTCACACCTCTACGGATCGGTGACCGGCCAGATTTTCGCCATCTTCATTATTACGGACGCCGCCGCGGAGGCCGCCGTGGGGCTGGGGATCATCATCGCGTACTTCCGCAACCGCGAGACCGTGCTGGCGGATGAAATGGATTTGCTCAAGTGGTAGGAGGAATCGGCAGGGATACAAGTCATCCGCCGCTGGGGAATCCGAAGTGGTCTCTCGATTCCTCGGGCCGGGCACTGGCCCTCGGAATGACGAACACAGGCAGACACTGAGCGAAAAAGAATGAGCCAAGCAGGATATTTTCTCGAACACATCTGGCTGATACCGCTGTTCCCGATGGCGAGCGCGCTGCTGATGCTGCTCTTTGGCCGGCGCTTGGCGAACGCAGCGGTCAGCGTGCTCTGCGTTGGCAGCGTCTTCGTGTCCTTTATTTACTCGCTGGGCGCGGTGCTGCAGCTCGTGGCGCGGCCGGCGGAGCAGCGCGTGTTCGAGACGGCCCTGTTTCAATGGGTGCCGGCCGGCGTGTATCACACGGCTGCAGGCGGCCTCGGCAATTTTACCGCCGACTGGGGCTTTCTGCTCGACCCACTTTCATCCGTAATGATCCTGGTCGTGACCGGCGTCGGCTTTCTGATTCATTTTTATTCCATCGGCTACATGGGTCACGAAGGCGGCTACTACCGATTCTTCGGCTACCTCAACCTGTTCATGTTCGCGATGCTGACCCTCGTGCTCGCGAACAATCTCTTGGTGCTCTTCGTGGGCTGGGAAGGCGTCGGCCTCTGCAGCTATTTGCTGATCGGTTTCTATTTCAAGAAAAAATCGGCGGCGGACGCGGGCAAGAAAGCATTTATCGTCAACCGAATTGGCGACGCAGGCTTCCTGCTCGCTATATTCCTGATCTCGGCGGTGCTGAGCACGATTCGCTTCACGGAGATTCCCGCGGCGATTAGCGCGGGACATTTCTTGATTGGCGCGCCGGCGATGACGGCGATTGCGCTGCTGCTCTTCGTCGGCGCCGCGGGAAAATCGGCGCAGATTCCGCTCTACGTCTGGCTGCCGGACGCGATGGAGGGCCCCACACCCGTCAGCGCTCTGATTCACGCGGCGACGATGGTGACCGCGGGCGTTTACATGGTCACGCGCACCAACGCCATCTATCAAATGGCGCCGAGCGCAATGGAAATCGTCGCCGTCATCGGCGCTGTGACCGCGGTCTATGCCGCGACGATGGGCGTAGTGCAGACCGACATCAAGAAAGTGCTCGCCTATTCGACCATTTCGCAGCTCGGCTACATGTTCCTGGCCTGCGGCGTCGGCGCGTTTGCCTCGGGCATTTTCCACTTGATGACGCACGCCTTCTTCAAGGCGCTGCTCTTCCTGGGCGCCGGCAGCGTGATCCACGCCATGTCCGGCGAGCAGGACATGCAGAAAATGGGCGCGCTCTCGAAAAAGATTCCCAGGACGTACATCACCATGCTCGCCGCCACGCTGGCCATTGCGGGTATTCCGCCGCTCGCAGGATTCTTCAGCAAGGATGAAATCCTGGCGAAAACTTTCGAGTACGGCCACATTTTATGGCTGGCCGGATGGATCACGGCCGGGATCACCGCGTTCTACATGTTCCGGCTGCTCTTCATGACGTTCCACGGCGCCTCGCGCGTGCCGCACGACGTCGAGCACCACATCCACGAATCGCCGGCCACGATGACCGTGCCGCTGATGATCCTCGCCGTTCTTTCGGTGATTGGCGGCTGGGTGGGAATCGGCGGGCGCTTCGAAGTGTTTCTCGAACCGGTCATCAGAAGTGCGAATTTGGCGCGGGAAGCCCAGTTGTCGAGAGTGGAAGCGCCTGCATTTCTCCTGATGTCCCTCTCGGTGATTGTGGCGCTCGCGGGCATCGGTCTTGCCTGGCAACTCTACCTGAAGCGCACCGATTTGCCGGAAAAGCTGGCGCGAGAATGGAACTGGCTGTACCAGCTCGTCTTCCACAAATACTATGTGGACGAAATCTACGACGCGATGTTCGTGAATCGCACGAAGGATCTGGCGACGACGCTGGGCGTGTTCGACGCAAAGGTGATTGACGGCCTCGGCGTCGACGGCGCCGGCTGGCTGACCCGGCTGATCTCGACCATCTCGATGTGGTGGGACACCTGGATCGTGGACGGTTCGGTGCGGCTCGGTTCGCGCATCGTCTGGGTGTTCAGCTATCCCGTGCGCATGGTGCAGACAGGCTTGTTGCAGAGCTACATGCTGCTGATCGTGGTCGGGCTGATCGGATTTTTGGGCTACTACTGGTATTTGTTCCGGCACTAGCGGTTGGGGAAGAGTACTCCGTCGTTACGCGTAGCGCGACCGCACGTGAGATTTGAAATTGTTCAGCATCTTGTCAGCGGATTTTGATTTAGCGAGGAAGAACGGATGACGCTTCTCGATAATGGACACATCTTGAGCACCGTGCTCTTCACCCCGGTTCTCGGGGCGATCCTGATGCTGTTTATCCCGCGCACGAATGCAGCGGCGCATCGCTGGATGGGGAACCTCTTCGGTTTCCTCGGGCTGCTCGTCTCGCTGCCGCTCATCTGGCGCTTCCAGATTGGCCAGCCGGGCTTCCAGTTCGTCGAAAACTTCGATTGGATTCCCACAATCGGCGCGCACTACACGCTCGGCATCGATGGCCTGGGCTTCCTGATGGTGATGCTGACCACCGTGCTCGGCGCGATTTCGATTCTTTCGTCGTGGAGCGCGATTCAGAAGCGCGAGAAGGAATACTACATTCTCTTCCTGCTGCTGCAGTCGGGCATGCTCGGCGTTTTCATGTCGCTCGATTTCGTTTTGTTCTACGTGTTCTGGGAAGTGATGCTGGTCCCCATGTATTTCCTGATCGGCGTGTGGGGAAGCGAGCGGCGGCTGTACGCGGCCATCAAGTTCTTTCTCTTCACGCTGGCCGGCTCGGTGGTGATGCTGCTGGCGATTCTGGCGATCTACTTCAACGCGCACACCTTCGATATCCGCGCGATCCTGCAATCGCCGCACGACCTGTTCTCACTGCAACTGCAGCGATGGCTTTTCTGGGGCTTCTTCTTCGCATTTGCCATCAAGGTGCCGATGTTCCCGTTCCATACTTGGCTTCCCGACGCGCACACGGAAGCGCCCACGGCGGGCTCCGTCATACTGGCCGGCGTTTTGCTGAAGATGGGGACGTACGGCTTCCTGCGTTTTTCGGTGCCGATGTTCCCGGACGCGACCAACCAGTTCCGGGGAATCATGATCGTGCTTTCGATCATCGCGATTATTTACGGCGCGCTGGTCTGCATGATGCAGAAGGACATGAAGAAGCTGATCGCCTATTCTTCGGTCAGCCACATGGGATTCTGCACGCTGGGAATTTTCGCGCTCACGCCGCTGGGCCTTTCCGGCAGCATCATCCAGCAGGTCAACCACGGCATTTCCACCGGCGCGCTCTTC
>JBGQEW010000098.1:0-9116 GCA_041496565.1 Terriglobia bacterium
CCTCGAAGACCCGGATCAATCACAGGTTTACGTGCCCTATGCGCAGCATCCGTTCATCTTCGCCACGCTGGTGGTGAAGACAAGCGGCGATCCACTGAGCCTGACGAAATCAGTCCAGCAGGCGGTTTGGTCGGTGGACCCCGATCAGCCGATGTGGAAGGTCCGCACGCTCGAATCGTTAGTGGACCTCTCGCTCGGCCAGCGAAAATTGATTGGCTCGCTGCTCGGCGGCTTCGCATTCCTGGTTCTGTTGCTCGCGGCGCTGGGAATTTACGGCGTGATGGCCTACGCCGTCGGCCAGCGCACGCATGAGATCGGGATTCGCCTGGCGCTCGGGGCGCAGCCACGCGATGTGCTCGGACTAATCCTCGGACAAGGCGCGAAGCTGGCGCTGATCGGGATCGCGATTGGTTTGATTGCTGCGCTCGCGCTGACAAGACTGATGGCAACGCTGCTCTTCGGGGTGAGCCCATTCGATCCGCTCACGTTCGCAAGCGTCGCTATTCTGCTCGCGCTGGTTGCGCTGGCCGCGTGCTACGCGCCGGCGCGGCGCGCGATGCGCGTCGATCCGATGGTTGCACTTCGCAACGAATAGGAGAAACGATGGGAACGCTCTGGCAGGACCTGCGCTACGGCATCCGGATGCTCGCGAAGAATCCCGGGTTCACTGCTGTGGCCGTGCTTTCTCTCGCCCTGGGAATTGGCGGCAACACCACCGTGTTTAGCTGGGTGCAGGCGGTCTTGTTGCATCCTTTGCCGGGCGTAGCGGAACAAGGCCAGCTTGTCGCCGTCGAGACGCGTATGCCCGACGATTCGCTGCACACGAGCTCCTATCCCGATTACAGGGACTACCGCGATCAAAACCAGGTCTTCTCCGGGCTCATCGGCGTGGAGCTGATGCCGGTGAACATGGGTTTTGGCGGAGACGATCGCCAGGTCGAGCGGACATGGGGAGAGATCGTCACCGGCAACTTTTTCGACGTGATGCAGGTTCACGCCAAACTCGGGCGCACCTTCACGCCGGAAGAAGACCGAGGGCTCAACGCGCATCCGGTCGTAGTGATCAGCCACAGTCTGTGGGTCAACAAGTTCGGCTCCGACCCGAACGTCGCCGGCAGAACCGTGCATTTCAACGGGCATCCCTTCACGGTCATCGGCGTAGCTCCAAATGATTTTCAAGGCGCCATTGTGGGGATCAGCGCCTCGTTCTGGGTGCCGATGATGATGCAGCCGGATGTGCTGCCGGGCGAGGATCTGGAGCAGCGCGCGCCGACGTTTGTGCACATCATCGGGCGGCTGAGGCCCGGCGTCACCCTCGCGCGGGCACAGGCGGAAATGACCACCCTGGCAAGCCGTCTCGAGCGGGAATATCCCAACACAAATAGAAATGTGGGCGTGGTTCTGAATCCTCTGTGGAAAGCGCATTACGGAGCGCAGTCCGTGCTGCTTCCCGTACTTCTCTTTCTTTCCGTCGTCACCGCGCTCATCCTGTTGATCGCCTGCGCGAACGTGGCGAATCTGTTGCTGGCGCGAGCCACCGTGCGGACAAAGGAGATTGCGATTCGCGCGGCGCTGGGCGCCGGCCGCGTCCGGCTGGTTCGGCAACTACTCGTCGAAAGCGTCTTTCTCGCGCTGCTCGGAGGGGCCGGAGGCGTGCTGGTGGCTCTCTGGGCGTCAAATTTTCTGACCGCCTTTCTCCCGCAGACGCACTTCCCGGTGGCGATCCTTCTGGGAGTGAACCAAGGTGTGCTCGGCTTTGCTCTTCTCCTGTCCATCGTGACTGGGATCGTCTTTGGATTGGCGCCGGCATTGCACATCTCCCGTCCCAACGTGAACGAATCATTGAAGGAGGGCGGGCGAACTTCTGCTGCGGGTTCCAGCCGCCACCGGCTGCGGGATCTGCTCGTCGTCTCGGAAATGGTGCTGGCGCTGGTGATGATGATCGGCGCCGGCCTGCTGGTCCGCAGTTTGCGCAATGCCGAGGCCACCAGCCCGGGCTTTGTGCCGAATCATGTCTTATTGGCCGCATTCGATTTGCGCTCGAATGGATACAGCAGTGCGCAGGCACGGCAATTCTTCGAACTGCTCTGTGAGCGGATGGAATCCCTTCCCGGCGTTCAGTCGGCGAGCTTCGAACGCTTCGTTCCGCTATGGTTTTACGGCCGGGGCTATACGCGACCAGATATCGAAGGCTATGTTCCGCGATCCGGCGAAAGCATGGACATCGACTACAACGACGTGGGGCCGAACTATTTTGAGACGATGAAAATTCCGTTGCTTCGAGGACGGGATTTCACCCGCCAGGATCGCGCCGACGCGCCACTCGTCTGCATCATCAACGAAACGATGGCGCGTCGCTTCTGGCCGGGCCAAGATCCATTGGGCCATCGCCTGAACAGCATGGACCGTTGGTGGACCATCGTCGGCGTGGCGAAAGACATCAAGTATCACAGCATGAATGAAAGCCCCGAGTCTTTTTTGTATTTCACGCGGCTTCAGAGCCCCGGCACCGATGCCAACATATTGGTTCGCACTGCGGGCGATCCGGCGGCGCTGGTCACCGTCCTGCAAGAACAAGTGCACGCACTCGATCCGGGCGTGACTCTGCTCGAATGGGGCGACTTGAGCGGTCTCCTGCAGGTTTCCCTTATCGGGCAGCGCACGGCCGCGACGCTGGCAACCGTGCTTGGATTCCTGGGGTTGCTGCTGGCAGCGCTTGGAATCTACGGCGTCCTTTCCTATAACGTCAGCCAGCGGGTGCACGAGATTGGAATCCGAATCGCTTTGGGGGCGCAGCCTCGCGACATTCTCCGGCTCGTCGTCGGCCAAGGAATGTTGCTGGCCTTCTGGGGGGTTGCGCTGGGATTGTGCGCGGCGCTGGCCGCGACACGCTTCATGGCGAGCTTGCTGTTCGGCGTGGCGGCGACTGACCCTGTCACGTTTATGGGCGTTGCACTGCTGCTGGCCGCCGTCGCATTTGCGGCTTGTTACGTCCCGGCGCGGCGGGCGATGCGCGTAGATCCGCTGGTCGCGCTGCGATATGAGTGAATCGTGGAATTGCTGACTGCCGGTGGCTGAATGCTGATCTAAGTCTGGGCTGAAATTCTGCAAGGAGAAAACGGCGATGCAATCATTCTGGCAAGACATTACCTACGGCATGCGGATGCTACGGAAGAATCCCGGAGTCACGATACTCGCCGTGACGGCTTTAGCGCTCGGAATTGGCGTCAATACCGCCATCTTCAGCGTCGCCGACGCCTTCCTCCTCAAGCCGGTCCCCTTTCCGAATCTAGACCGCTTAGTCACGATCTACGAAACGCTGCCGCAACAGAACTCCTACGAGAACAGCACGTCGCCAGCCAATTTCGAGGATTGGAAGAATCAACTTCACTCATTCGAGCGCCTGGCCGCGTACGAATGGGACTCCGTCAACTTGACAGGCGAGGGAACTCCACAGAAGGCCTCGGGATTTCTCGTAACGCAGAATTTCTTCGAGACGCTGGCGGAGCAGCCCGTATTGGGACGGGCCTTCCTGCCCGAGGAAGAGAACCCCGGAAAAGACCACGAAGTGATTCTTAGCCATGGGCTGTGGGAACGCCGCTACGGCTCCGATCACAATCTGATCGGAAAAACGATTCAGATTGATGCCCAGTCCTACACCGTCGTCGGCGTGATGGGAGAGGATTTCAGTTTTCCGTTTTCGGCAGAGCTCTGGATGCCCCTGGCGATGGACGCGAATGAAAAAACGATTCGAAAATCGCGCTTTCTGTTCGCGCTGGGATTGTTGAAGCCGCGCATTCCTCTCTCGCAGGCGCGCGCCGAAATGGTGGCGCTGGGAGAGCGGCTCGCCGAACAGTATCCGCAAACCAACAAAGGATGGGGCATGCGCGTGCTGCCGCTTCGAGAGTCCGCTTCGGGTGATTTAACGCGCCAATTCACGCTGTTGCTGCTGGGCGCAGTGGGGTTCGTGTTGCTGATTGCCTGCGCCAACATAGCCAACCTGCAACTCGCGCGCGCCGCGAATCGACGGAAAGAAATCGCGCTCCGCGCCGCGCTCGGCGCGAGCCGCTGGCGGGTCGTCCGGCAACTGCTTACCGAAAGCATGATCATGGCGCTCGCCGGCGGAGCCGCCGGCCTGCTGGTGGCGCAATGGAGCATCGATCTGATTTTGTCGAACATGCCGCCGGATGTCGCGCGATTCATCGCGGGGTGGAAAGAGATTCGGCTCGATTCCCACGCATTCCTTTTCACGCTGGCCATCGCCATTGCCGCAGGCATTCTCTCCGGGCTGGCCCCAGCGCTCGAAAGCTCGCGGCCGGACATCAATGAGACGTTGAAAGAAGGCGGGCGGGGCTCCACGGCGGGCCGCCGACGCCATTTGATTCGCAACATCCTGGTGATCGCTGAAGTGGCGCTATCGTTGATATTGCTCCTCGGCGCCGGTCTGCTGGTGAAGGGGTTCCGCGCCCTTCTCGATGTGAATCGAGACTTTGAGCCGCGGTCTCTGCTGACGTTTCGGTTGAACCTGCCGGATGCAAAATACAGCAGCCCGCAGAAAATCGCCGCGTTCTACGACGAAACTCTCCGTCAGCTCGGAACCATTCCCGGCGTGCAATCCGCCGCAACCGTCACCAGCGTTCCCTACAGCAATTCGTCTTCGAATAACACATTCAGCATCGAAGGGCGCCCGTTCCAGGCGGGAGAAACTCCGCTCGCTTATATTCAGTGCATCAGTCCGAATTACTTTCAGACAATGCAGGTTCCGCTTCGGCAGGGACGCGCATTCGCGGACGCGGACAACACCGATTCCCCCGATGTGGCCGTGATCAGCGACGTTTTGGCCCGGCGCTACTGGCCCGGAGAGAGCCCCCTGGGAAAACGGATTAAGGCAGGTACGCCTGATTCGAAGCGCCCCTGGGCCCAGATCGTCGGCGTGGTGGGAGAAGTGAAATACAATTGGATCTCATCGGCACAGCAGCCCACTCTCTATTTCCCCTACCGGCAATACCCGCGGTCCCGGGCTCAGTTTGCGCTGCGCACTTCCGGCGACCCCTACTCTTACGTCTCCGGAGTGCGGAGCCGAATCGCCGCAGTGGATCCAGGACAGCCGATCTTCGAGGCCAAGACACTTGACCGCGTGATCCATGAATCGGTGGTTGGGATTGCATACGTGGCCGTGATGATGGCGGTTCTCGGCGTGATCGCTTTGGTCCTCAGCTCGGTCGGCGTGTACGGCGTCATGGCCTACTCCGTGACCGAGCGGACGCACGAGATCGGCATCCGCATCGCGCTGGGGGCCCAGCCGTGGGATGTGCTTCGGATGGTGCTCCATCGCGGGCTGATTCTCACGGGCATCGGCCTGGGAATCGGCTTGCCGGTTTCTTACGTACTTGCCCATCTTCTTGCGAGCTTGCTGTACGGGGTCAGCGCGAGCGATCCGCTCATCTTCACTAGCATTTCTGTCCTGCTGACGGCGATCGCCATGCTCGCTTGCTACGTACCCGCGCGGCGGGCGATGCGCGTTGATCCGATGATTGCGCTGCGATATGAGTGAGGCTGGCGAACAGTCGGCTGAGATTCCGAGTCAGGATCGGCTCATTCGCAGCCGTCTGGTCGAAGCTTATTAATCTATTTTGATTCAATAGAATACATGAGCTGTCCGATTTCGCGACATTTGGTCCCGCAAATGGGCATGGGAGAGTCCAGGATATCCGAAATTTTCATACAAACACAACAAATATAACGACTTACATTGATCTTATGGTGGAATCATACCTGCCCATAGCCAAAGGCGGGTGCTTTGTCAGGAAGGGCCCACGCTCGTCCAAAGGATCGAGGGCATTCGGATGGCAACGCTGGCCCGGGACGTCAAATTGGCAGGCGGAGAAACTACGATTCCTCGAATCTTGATTGCCGACGATCAGCCCGACGTCCTTGAAGCCCTGCGGCTCCTGCTGAAACATCATGACTACGAGATTGAGACTGCCACGTCTCCAGCCGGAGTGCTGGAAGCGCTGGGTGCGGAGGCTTTCGATCTCCTACTGATGGACCTGAACTACGCTCGCGACACAACCTCAGGCCGGGAGGGCCTGGACCTTCTCACACAACTAAAGACTCGGGACGGCGTCTTACCGATCGTGGTGATGACGGGCTGGGGCACCGTGGGATTGGCAGTCGAAGCCATGCAGCGCGGCGTCGGAGACTTCATTCAGAAGCCGTGGGAAAACGCGCGACTGCTCGAAGTGCTGAGCGAGCAAATCGAGCACGGACGCGCCCGGCGGGAAGCGCTACGCCGCGAGGCGGAAAGGGAATCGCGCAGCAACGAAATCGTCCTGCAACTTCACCGACAGGAACAGGAGATTGAGGAAGCCCGCGAGATCCAGCGCGGATTTTTGCCGAAGGAGATCCCCCAGATCGCCGGGTATCAAGTGGCGAGTGCATGGCAGCCGGCGCGGGTCGTGGGCGGCGACTATTTCGACGTGTTGCGTTTCAGCTCGGAGCATCTCGCCGTATGCATCGCCGATGTCGCCGGGAAAGGCGTGCCCGCCGCGCTGCTCATGTCGAACCTGCAGGCGATGGTGCGTGGATTCGCCTCTGCAACCGTATCGCCGGCCGAGCTCTGCGGCTTGGTGAATCATTCGATTTGCCGGAACATTGCAGCGGACCGGTTCGTTACTTTTTTCTATGGCTTGCTCGACGCGCAAACGAAGCGGCTGGCGTACACGAACGCCGGCCACAATGCCCCGCTGGTTCTGGGCCGGGACGGCTCGTGCGCACGGCTCCGCGAAGGCGGCGACGTGCTGGGGATTTTCCCGAACGGCAAATACGATCAAGGAGAAATTGCACTCCATGCCGGCGACCGAGTCCTGCTCTTCACCGACGGGATCACCGAAGCACGCAATTCGGCAGGGGAAGAGTTCGGAGAGCAGCGCTTGCTGGCGGCGCTGACCGAGCACAGCGGCCTCGGCGCCGGGGCGATCGAAGACAGGATTCTCCTGGCCGTGGCGGAATTTAGCGGCGGTGAATTTGCAGACGACGCAACGTCAGTCATTCTTGCAGTGGACTGACCGCTGATGGCTATCCAGCGTCCAATTTTCGAATTCTGCGATCTGTCACCCAGGCGTCGATTCTAGATGTTGAAGCAGCGGATTTGCGAGCGATGGGAGGAGTCGTGATTCATCTGAAAGATGTCGAGAAGTTTTACGAGACGGGCGCGGGGAAAACGTGGGTGCTGCGCCGCATCAATCTGGAAATTGCCGACGGTGAATTCGTGACGGTGATGGGGCCATCGGGCGCCGGAAAATCAACGTTGATGGGCATCATCGGGATGCTCGACGGCGCCTGGAAAGGCGAGTATTACCTGACCGAACACGCGGTCCACAAGCTTGACAACCGGCATCGCGTCGAGCTGCACAAGCGCTACATCGGATTTGTTTTCCAGCAGTATCACCTGCTCGATCAACTGACCGTGGCCGAGAATCTAGACCTGCCGCTTTCCTACCGCGACATGAAGAAGGCGGAGCGGGAGGGCATTGTGGCGGACGTTCTGGACCGCTTCCAGATCGTCGGGAAAAAGAATCTCTATCCCAACCAGCTTTCGGGTGGCCAGCAACAACTGGTAGCCGTGGCGCGCGCCGTGATTGGAAATCCAAAACTGCTGCTGGCCGATGAGCCGACCGGCAGCCTGCACTCGAGCCAGGGACAGATGATCATGGACCTGCTGAAACAACTCAACGACCAAGGCACGACGATTATTCAGGTGACGCACAACGACGCCTGGGCCGCCTACGGCGACCGGATCGTGCAGCTCGCCGACGGCTGGATCGTCAATGCCGAAGCGAAGGCAGGTACCGCATGATGCAGGAACGAGGTCTGATGGCGAGCCGCGAGATTCAGGTCGCTGCATGCTGATCGCTCGAAATCGTTGATCGGGGACGCGCCGAGCGCAAGAAGGAAGTGGAGGGGCGATGGAAACTTTCTGGCAGGACATCCGTTACGGATTGCGCATGCTGGCGAAGAGTCCGGGGTTTACGGCGGTCGCCATTCTCACGCTCGCACTCGGCATCGGCGCGAACACCGCGATTTTCAGCGTCGTCTATGCAGTGGTCTTGAAACCACTGCCCTTCCGGCAGCCCGAACAATTGGTTCGCGTTTACTCGGAATTCCCCACTTTCCCGGGCGGAGGTCTGCGCCGTTTCTGGATTTCCACTCCTGAATATCTCGATATCAAGCGGGAGGCGAAGTCCTGGCGAACGATGGACGGCTGGGTCAACGGCGCGGCGAATGTGGCCGGCCTGACGGAACCGATCCGCGTTTCCGAATGCTATATGACGGGCGGCCTCCTGGAAACGCTCGGCGCCCAACCCATTCTCGGCAGAAATATCAGCCCGCAAGACGACGTCAACGGCGCGCCACAGGTGGCGGTGATCTCCTACGGCTTGTGGCGCCGCGCGTTCGGCGGAGACCCAGGAATCGTGGGACACAATACGCTGATTGACGGTGCGAAAAGTACGATCATCGGCGTGATGTCGAAGGATTTTCAGTTCCCGCCGGGAGATGCGAATCCGCCGGAAATCTGGGTGCCGCTCCAAATCGATCCCGCTAATCCCGGTGGCCGCGGCGGCCACTTTCTCTACCTGCTCGGGCGGCTGAAGCCCGGCGTCACTTTTTCCCAAGCGAACGCCGAAATGGAGCAGCTCGTGCGGCACTGGGGCGAAACGGCCTCGCAAAATAATCACGCATTCAGCCCGCAACGGCATCCCGTGGTGATGTATCCCTTCCAGGCAGAAGTCGTCCGCAGTGTGCGGCCCGCGATGCTGATGTTGCTCGGCGCTGTCGGATTCGTGCTGCTGATCGCCTGTGTGAATGTGGCAAACCTGCTGCTCGCCCGCGCCGAAGTGCGCCAGCGTGAGACGGCCATCCGCACGGCCCTGGGAGCTTCGTTCGGCCGGTTGGCGCGGCAATTCATTGTCGAAGGCACGGTGCTTTCGCTCCTGGGCGCCGCGGCGGGACTCGCGCTGGCTTTCGGAAGCTTGCGGCTGATCGTCACGACGAATGCGGGAATGATTCCGCGCGTCTCCGAAATTGCGCTGAATGGAAGGATCTTGATTTTCACG
>JBGQEW010000099.1:0-9078 GCA_041496565.1 Terriglobia bacterium
CCCATGCGCTCATAGAGCTTGCCGAGCCACTCCCGCGCGGCGGCATGCGAAGGCCAGTCGCTGCGGTCCGGGGCGCTGGCGAGGTACGACTTCAAATACTGTTCCGCCTCGCTCAGGCGCGTGGCGGCGACTACGCCGGCGACCCCGCGATAGTAGGCCAGCCGCGGGTCCGATGCATTGACCCCGGCGGCGGCATCGATCGCGGCTTGCATCTTGGCAGCGTTGTTCTGATGCGAGTAGTAGTCGACGACTTCGAGATAAGGCTCGACGCGCTGCGGCTTGAGTTGCAGTACCCAGCCGTATTCCGCTTCGACGAGATCCGGCTTCTTCGCATCTTGCCAGTATTGTGCGCGCGCCAGGTGGCCCTCCACCTGGTCCTGGGCGGCGATGGCGTTCACCTGCTCCATCGCCAGGTCCTTGCTGCCACCCACGATCCACGGCGCCTCGAGATCGAACTCTTCGAGATCGCGGCGCGCCTGGATGTGCGCAGGGTTCAGCCGGACGGCCTCCTCGAATTCCCTTTTCACTTTGCGGGCGGAGAAGAAGCTGTGTTCCTTGTCCGCCTTCATGCCGTAGGCGCGGCCGAGCCACAAATGGTAGACCGAATTTTGCGGATCGAGCCGGGTGGCCTGTTCGGCCTGCGCGATCGCAGCGTTGTAATCATGCAGCTCGTAATAACAGCGGGCGAGCAGATAGTAGGCTTGCGCATCGGACTTGTTGCGCGAGATGACGCCCTGCAGCGTCACCACCGCCGCGGAATACGCGCCCACGTCGAACTGGTGCTGCGCAGTGGCCATCGCGGGATCGGCGGCGGGCGCGGGGATCGCGAAACTTGCCGCAAGCAGCAGGACCATCGGAATGAGCGCCCGGCGGATCATCGGTAATCCTTCCTCACAACTCCGTCATTTGGTCTCGGTTGCGCGAACTTGCATTCCGTCTTTCAGCTCCAGATCGCCGGGCAGCGCCACGCGGTCGCCTTCGTTCAATCCCGAAAGCACCTCAAACTTCGTCGCGCTTGCGATGCCGACGGCAATCTCCCGCCGGCTCAGGTGATCGCCGTCAAGAATATAGACCAGATGGCGAGGCCCTTCCGTTCGCACCGACGAGCGCGGCACCACCAGCGCATTGGCCCGCGCGCGCACGCGGATGCGCACGTTGACGTTGACGTTCGGCAGCAGCTCGAGCTTGCTGTTATCGGCCGAGCAGAGCACTTCGCCGACGCTGCGTGTCCCGTGCGGCACCACTTGCTTCGGGATTTGCTCGGTCACGCCGGTCCAGACCTTGCCCGGCATGGCGTCCCAGTTGATGTCGACCGGCTGGTTCGCGGCGAGCCAGCCCAGGTCAGGCTCATCCACGAAGGCGCGCACACGAACGCGGTGCAGGTCGGCCATCTCCGCGAGCACGTCTCCAATTTTCACGTAATCCCCCACGCGCACCGGCAGCGAATAGAGAGTGCCGTCCATCGGCGAGATGACCGTGGCCGAGCGGACTTTTACCTCGAGCGCCTGGATGGAATCGCGCGACTGTTGCTCGCGCAGCGTTGCCCGCTGGACGTCAATCGAGGCCCGCCGTTCGAGGTCCTGCTTCTTCTGTTGCAGGGTCTGCAGTTCGGCCTGGGCGCGCGCGAGCGCGAGCTGGTTCTGGTCGAGCTCATCCTGCGTCGCCGCCCTGTTCGCGATCAATTTTTTCAGCGCTTCCCGGGTAGCCAGGAGGCTCGTCACGTTTGCCTGGGCCTTTTTCAGGCTGCCTTCGAGCTCGGCCACCTGGTCAACAGGTCCGCCGGCGCGCGCGGCGCGGAGGTCTTCCTGAGCGGTGAGCAGGTTTTCGCGAGCCTGCGCGAGTTGTGCGCGGGCTTCGTCGGCAACCAGGGTGAGAATTGTCTGCCCGCGATGCACGGGCTGGCCTTCGGCTGCCAAAACGGCCGCGACAAAGGTGGCGAGCTGCGCCCGCACGATGTACGGCTGGATCGGCTCCACTTTGCCGTTGCTGGTGATCGACGCGTCGAGGTTCTCGCGCGCGACCGTTACGACCTGGACTTCGGGAGTGTGGCCCCGTCCTCGCAGGCCCATGAATACCAACACCACGGCGAGGGTGCCCAACAGGATCGCAATCCATCGGCTTCGCGTGATCGCCATGCCTACGTGCTTCACCTATGCAGCAACTTGATCAAAAATCACAGAATTGTAACAGACCGCTCCATCCCTTGCCTACGCGCTTGCCGATGGGCTGCCCTGCAACCGGCATCTCCGGAAGCAAGGCATACATTGGGGGGATGCTATACTCCAGCCACGAGATGCCAACCGTTTTCGTGATCGCGAAGGATTGGACGTTGCGCGCCGCCGTGCGCGCGGAACTGCGTGAACTCGGAATCGATGCCCTGGGGATGGAATCGGCGGACGATGCGGGGCGCGCCATCGCCGCGGGCCAAGTGCCTTCGGCAGTTGTTCTCGAAGCCGGAGCCACAAGCCCTGCCATGGAGCAGATTGCACGGCGAGTGCCCGTAATCGTCGTCGCGTCGGGCCTCGAGCGCGTGACTTTCGAGCCTGTTGCCGCGATTCTTCATCGGCCGGTCCGAGTCGGCGAAATCGTTGCGCGCGTCAAGCAGGCGCTCCAGGGAACTCCAGCCTAGGTCTCCATCGGGCTTGCCGCGCCGCGCGTTCATGCTAGAATCCCGCCATGGACGAAGCGACGCAAGCCCAGCCCACTCACGATCACGAATCGAAGCCGGACGCGAGCGACAAGCCCAAGATTCATCGCGTCTGCATCAGTTGCAACAACATGTTCGAAGTGACCATCGACAACTACGAGGAAAAGCACTGCTCCGTCTGCCACAAGGCCTGACCCGCTCCCATCGTCCGCTGAGTCAACCACACTCTTGGATTTCAACTCTCGCGCAAGTTTCGCTACAATGGCGCGTCCATCCTGAGCGGCCGAGGTAAGCCATGCGGATCTACAACGAAGTGATCACTCTGCATTCGAAGAAGGCACGCGAGTTTTTCAACATCACGCCGAACATCAAGGCGGCGCTCGAGAAGAGCGGCTTCTCCGACGGCTTGATCGTGGTGTCCTCGCTGCACTCGAACAGCGCCGTATTTGTGAACGACGAGGAGCCGGGCCTGCTGGAAGACCTGGAAGGCTGGCTCGACAAGCTGGCGCCGGTGCGCGACGATTACAAACACAAGGGCCGGTTCGAGAGCAACTCCTCCGCCCATTTCCAAAGCCTCTTGCTGAACCATCAAGCCATTGTGGCCTTCACGGAGCGCCGGCTGGATCTTGGCCCGTCGCAGTTTGTCATGTACGCCGACCTCGATGGCCTGCGGCCGAAGCGCATTCTGGTGAAAGTCATCGGCGAATAGGCCGGCGCGTCCGGATGTTCAGGCAAGATCCGCGACGCCGCGTGCGCCGCAGAGTCGAGAACACGGTGGAACGAGTCCGCTGCGACCCGTACGAAGGAACTTGAATGATCGAAACGCATGCGCTCGGCAAGATCTTCAAAGACAAGAAGCGCGGGCCGATTCGCGCGGTGGACGGCGTCACGTTCCGCTGCCAGCCGGGCGAAATTTACGGTCTGCTGGGCGCGAACGGCGCCGGCAAGACTACTACGCTGCGCATGCTGGCGACAATCTTGCGCCCCACGTCCGGCACGGCGAAGGTGGCGGGCTTCGACCTGCTGGAGCAGCCGCAGCAGGTGCGCGGGCACGTCGGATTCCTCTCCACGGCGACGGCGCTCTACGGCCGGCTGACGGCGCAGGAGATGGTGGAATATTTCGGCCGCCTGCACGGCATGGCCAATGACGTTCTCGCGAAGCGCATCGACGAACTGTTCGGCGCGCTCGACATGCAGGACTTTCGCAAACGCCGCTGCGACAAACTCTCCACCGGCATGAAGCAGAAGGTTTCCATCGCGCGCACGCTGGTGCACGACCCGCCGGTGATGATTTTCGATGAGCCGACGCTCGGCCTCGACGTGATGATGGCGCGGACGATCGTCGACTTCATCCGTCAGTGCCGCGAGCGAGGCAAGACGGTGATCTTCTCGACGCACGTGATGAGCGAGGCGGAAAAACTGTGCGACCGCATCGGCATCATCCACGCCGGGGTGCTGTTGGCAGAAGGAACGCTCGGGCAGCTTCGGGAGCGCTACCGGCAGCCCGATCTCGAGGAAATCTTCGTCCACGTCGCGGAGGGCGGCAAATGAGCTGGCGCTCGATTGGCATCGTCTATCGCAAGGAACTGATCGATTCGCTGCGCGACCGCCGGACCGTGATCTCCATGATCGTGATTCCGGTGCTGGCGATGCCGCTGCTGACCGTGGGCATCGGCTATCTCTCCGTCAGCCTGATCGCCCGGGCCAGGCGCGAGGTTTCAAGGATCATGGTTCTCGGCGGCGCGGATTCGCCCGGCGTGGTTGACGCGCTGCGCGGAACGGAGAAGATCGAACTCGCGCCGGAGTCTCCGGATTTCGCCACCCAGCTCGAGAACAAGCAGATTCGCGCGGCCGTGGAAATTCCACCCGGCTTCGAGGCGGCGCTCAAGGGCAGCGATTCTCCCACGGTGACAATCTTCTATTACGAGGACGAGACGCGCTCCGACATTGCCGTGGAACGCTTGAACGCCTTCTTCAATCATCTGAAGGGCGCCACGGTGCAGCAGCGGCTGGTGGCGCACGATCTGCCGCCCGGATTGGCGCAGCCGTTCGAAATTCTTTCCAAGAATGCGGTCTCGCCCGAGAAGCTCTTCGGCAACCGGTTCGGCGCGATCATTCCCTATTTCATCATCCTGCTGTGCATGACCGGCGCCATGTACCCGGCGATGGATTTGACTGCCGGAGAAAAAGAACGCGGCACGATGGAAACGATTCTGTGCAGCCCGGTCCCGCGCACGGGCCTGGTGATCGGCAAATTTCTGATGGTGCTCACCGCGTCGCTGGCCACGGCAGCGCTCGCGCTCGTCTCGATGGCGTTTTCCGTCGTTGTGGTGCTGCAAAGCAAGGGCGTCCTGGACGGGCCCGAAGGGTTGCGCATGGCGGTACACGCGACATCGGTATTTGGAGTCTTCGCCATGATCCTGCCGATTGCGATGCTCATGTCGCTGGTGATGCTGACTATTTCACTCTTCGCGAAAAGCTTTCGCGAGGCGCAAAGCTATCTTTCCCCGATGACCATCGTCGTCATCTTCCCGGCGATTTTCTCGATGCTTCCGGGAGTCGAGCTCAACGCGAAGACGGCGCTCGTCCCCATCCTGAACACGAGTTTGGTGAGCAAGGAAATCCTGGCCGGCACGTTTCACTGGAACTACATCGTTCTAATATTTGCATCCACGTGCGTGTACGCGGCGCTGGCCATGGTCGCGGCCGTCCGCATGTTCAACCGCGAAGAAGTCCTGTTCCGCAATTAAGGGGACGCCGGGGAATCGCTTCAACTTCCTTGTCGTTCTCCTTCCAGTTCCCTGCTCACCCGAGCGGCCATGCTAGAATCTAATTCCTCATGGCCCCCGAGCCGCTGATTGAAGTCCGCGATCTCTGCAAGTATTTCCGCACTTTTCATCGCCGCGAAGGCATCTGGGGCGGGATCCAGAACCTGTTCGTCCGCGACTATCGCATGGTCAAAGCGGTGGACAACATCAACTTCACGATCGAGCGCGGCGAAATGGTGGGCTACATCGGCCCGAACGGCGCGGGAAAATCCACCACGATCAAGATGCTCACCGGCATCCTGGTGCCGTCCTCAGGCGAAATCGCCGTCAACGGCTTCGTGCCGTATCGCCAGCGCCGGCAATATGTGAATACCATCGGCGTGGTCTTCGGCCAGCGCACGCAGTTGTGGTGGGACATCGCCGTGGTGGAATCGTTCAAGCTGCTGCGCCGTATCTACGGCGTCTCGCAGCGTGATTTCGACGCGCGCATGGAGCAGTTCAACGTAATCCTAGGCATCAAGGACTACCTCCACACGCCGGTGCGCAAGCTTTCGCTCGGCGAGCGGATGCGCTGCGATCTGGCCGCGGCGCTGCTGCACAATCCGCCGCTGCTGTTTCTCGACGAGCCAACCATCGGGCTCGACGTGGTCGCCAAGGATCACATCCGGCATTTCCTGCACGCCATCAATCGTGAATTCCAAACCACCGTGCTGCTGACCACACACGATCTCGACGACATCGAAGAGCTTTGCCGCCGCATCGTGATTATTGACCACGGCCGGCTGCTCTACGACGGCCCGCTCGAACGGCTGAAGCGTAAATTGCTGCGCACCAAGCAGGTGAAATTCGTGCTGAAGGACCGCGCCCAGGCGGACGGCGTGCAAATCTTCTCGAGCGACGGGCTCAACCTGGAACAAGTGGATGAGATGACCTATCGCATCCGCTTCGACCCCGCGCAGATTTCGACCTCCGACCTGATTCGCCAAATCCTCGCGACCGTCGAAGTGCGCGACCTGCTGATCGAAGACGAGCCCATCGAAGAAATCGTCAAGCGCATCTACGCCGGCGAAGCGTTGCGGGAGATTACGGCATGAATGCGATTGGCGAGGTGCTGGCGCCGTATGCGGAGTTTTCGCGCGTCGGCTTCGTCAACATACTCGCGTTCCGCCTGCGTTATTTTACCGGCATCATCACCTATCTGATCAACGTCACCGTGTACTACTACATCTGGAGTGCGGTCTATGGCCCGGGGCAGCAGATTGCGGGCTACAACCTGCCGCAAATGATCACCTACGTATCCGTCGGCTGGATTATCCGCTCGTTCTACTGGAACACGATTGACCAAGAAATGGCGTACGAAGTGATCGAAGGCAAGATCGCCATGGACCTGATCAAGCCGATTTCGATACCGTGGATGTGGCTGTGCCGCGCCATGGGCGAATCGGCGTTTCGCCTGGGCCTGCTGACGGCGCCGACGGCGGTGATTGTCGCGCTGGCGTTTCCGATCCACGGGCCGGCCTCCGGGAAAGATTTCGGCTTCTTCCTCATCGCCGTGATCGGAAGCTTTTTCCTGATGGGCGCGATTAATTTCATGATCGGCACCTGCGCGATACCGCTCAAGTCCATTCTGGCGCTGATTCGCGCGAAATTCTGGCTCATCGAGCTGCTCTCCGGCCTGCTGATCCCGATCACGTTTTTCCCGGCGCCGCTGCGTGCCGTGCTCGCGTGGCTTCCCTTCGAGCATATCGCCTTCACGCCGTTGCAGATTTATCTCGGCAAGCTTGACACCCGGCACGCGCTCGTGGCGCTCGGGACCGAGTGGGCCTGGGTTGTCGTGCTGCTCGCGCTGACGCATCTCTGGTGGGCCCGCGCGACTCGCAAGATTACGATTCATGGAGGCTAGCCCAGGCTAATCTCCGCGCGGCGCCCTGCTGTGCGAGGAGGCAAGGCGCCCCGTACGAGAGCGGGAGTAAGCTCCCGCAGTCAACAAGGTCACCTAGAATTCTTATGCGACGCTATCTCGCACTCTTCTTCGAATACCTGACGCAGTACGCCAAGGTGCGTCTCAGCTACCGCGGCGATTTTTTCATCAGCGCCGCCACCAGCTTTGCCGCCACGGTTTTCGGTTTCGGCTTTGTCTATATTCTCTTCACCAAGATTCCGCGCCTGGCCGGCTGGCGGTTCGAGGAGGTGATGTTTCTCTACGGCTTCTCGCTGATTCCCTTCGGCATGTTCAACGTCATCAGCCTGAATCTCTACGATTTCGGCAACAACTACATCATCGAAGGAAAATTCGACCGCGTGCTCTTGCGGCCCGTCTCCACGATGTTTCAGGTCCTGTTCGAACAGTTCCGCGTCGAATCGTTCCAGGAGGTTGCGACCGGTCTGTTCGCCGTGTGGCTGGCCGCGCGCCTGTTGCATCTCCCCTGGTCGTGGCTCAATGCCGTGCTGCTGCTTTTTTGGGCATTCTGCGGGGCCGTGATTTACGTCTCGATTTTCCTACTTCTCAGCACCGTCTCGTTTTGGTTCGAGGACCGCATCGGAGTTCATCCGCCCGTGTGGAACTTGATCGCGTTCGGACGTTACCCGCTTTCGATTTACAGCGGATTCATCCAATTCTTCCTGAGCTGGATCATTCCCTTCGGCTTCGCTTCGTTTTATCCCAGCGTCCGGTTGCTCGGCCGCTCTGCATCTCATGCCTATGCGCCCTTTGTGCCGCTGGTGGCGGCGGTGTGTTTCGGCATCGCGCTAACGGTCTGGAATGTCGGCGTCCGGCACTACTCTTCCACCGGCTCTTAGCCTGATACGGAAAGTGGGATTCTCCGCTTTGCTCAGAACGGCAGAGGGCGAGGAAGTCTTCAGAGGACTTTCAGAATAAGGATGACGCGGTCGTCTTCGTGGTGGCCGCCCAGGGAGAACTTGTCTACGTCCGCCAGGATGGCTTCGACCATTTGCGCAGCGGGAGCGTTGCGCTCGCGATGCACGGTTTGGGCGAGGCGCTCCCGTCCATACTCCTCATCGGCCGTGTCCATGGCTTCGGTGATGCCGTCCGTGCAAGCGACAAAAATATCGCCGGGGTGCAACCGGGCGTGACCGCGCTCGAACGTGACATTGGGAAAGAGGCCAACGACCATGCCGCCTTCGCAGAGAAACTCCACCGTGCCGTCGACCCGGACGACGGCGGGCGGCACGTGTCCCGCATTGACGTAGTGCAGCACGCTGTGCCGCTGGTCGAGCAAGCATAAGAACATCGTCAGGTATTTCTGGCCCCGAGTGTCGGCCAGGATCATGTCGTTCAGCGACGCCACCAGGGCTTCGAGCGAGTGCACGTGGGCCAGCAAGGCGTGCAGAGTCGCCTGCAGATTCGCCATGATCATCGCCGAGCCGATGCCCTTGCCTTCGACGTCGGCGACGACCGCAAGCATCGTCTCCGGCCCCATGGGAACGAAATCATAGTAATCGCCGCCCACCTCGAGCGACGGCCGGTGGGAAACCGCGACGTCAAATCCTTGGAGTTGCGGAGGCCGTTCCGGCAGCAAGCTGGTCTGGATGCTGCGCGCGAGCGCCAGGTCGCGTTCCATGCGTTGCTTGGCGAGCCGCTCGCGGTGGAGCTGCGCATTTTCGATGGCAAGCGCCACGTGATCGGAGAGCGCTTGTAGGAAG
>JBGQEW010000100.1:0-9042 GCA_041496565.1 Terriglobia bacterium
ATCCTAACGAACTCGCGAGGCCTCGCCGCCATCGAACACGCAGGCAGGACTTTCCGCATCCCTCAGGGCGCCTGGAATGACAATTTGCTTCTGATTCGGGTCGAATCCGCGAAGGCTAAGGAAGATCCATCACAGGCAAACTCTCAAGAAAGAAACTGACGATGACGTCCTCGTAGCTGCGCTTTTCCTCGTCGCTCATCTCGACGTAGGGAACGCGTTTCTCCTGTTCGACCTTCGGCTCCGGGGCAAGCTGAAACAGCTTCCGCGTTGAACCGGCCAGATCAGGATGCTCACGCACCTCGATGAATAACTTGGCATCCCCATCCAGACTCGAAATTCCCCGCGAAAGGGGCGGAGTCTCCCGATGCGAATAATTGAGCATTCGAAATCCGAAGCGGCAGAGCGGCTTCACCAGAGGGATGACTCCCAATCCAGAGCGATTCACTTCCTCAATGAGCATGTCGGACGGATCGTCATAAACGGAAGAGACAGCAAGGGCTCGGATTCGCGGGTCAGCCTCGGCGGCACGGACGGCGGCGTAAGCGCCGAGATCGGTTCCCCAAACGCCGAATCGCTGCCGATCGACGTCATCGCGCCTCGCCAAGCTAGCGACCGCAGCAAGCAACTCTTGCGTCTCGCTATATCCGAGCGTCGTGGACCCGGCATTGACGCCATGCCCGGAAAAGTCGAATACGAAAACATTGAACTGATGTTCCTGAAGCGAGGTTTCGAGTGTCAGGATGTCAGCGCGTTGCAAGCCATACCCATGGCACAAAAGGATCGTGGGAGCGCCGCGCCGGCCGGGGAAAAACCAGCCCTCGAAATTTCCGCGGTTTGGCACCGGGAAAGTGACGCTGGAAGGGTGGCCCATCAACAGGTCCACCGTCATTCCTGAGGGATTGCGGCGCGGCCAAAGAATCTGATGAATCAGAATGCCGGAAACGATGGCGGTGGCGAGCAGGAAGAAAAGGATCAGCGCGAGGAGGCCGGTCACCAGCCTGGAAATGCGAGTTGTTGGATGGCGCAGTTCAGAGATGACGGACATGCAATCGTTGTCGGCAAAGCATATAGCGCTGCCTGAAAACGCGCATGTTAGCACAATTCCTCGCGGAGCTGCGGAGCCACCCCAAGGTGTTTGGGAGTTGTTTACGCCGAGGCTATAATCGAAGAAGAGACGAAGAGGCCTTCTGGTGCAGATCATCGATCTCAGGCAAATCCATCCGCGAACGCTCGAGCCGTTGTTTGAAGAAGAGGCGCGCCACTGGCTCGACGAGCTGCACTGGGATTATCGTCCCTCGATTGACTTGATTCGCAAATTCATCGAGTCACGGTCGCTGGCCGGCTTCGCGGCGGTGGAGAACCATGAACCGGTGGGCTACGGTTTTTACGTCCTCGAGGATCACAAAGGATTGATCGGCGGACTCTACGTCTCTCCGCGATACCCCCAGCCGCAAATTACGCAACGCCTGCTGGGCGAAATGCTCTCGACGCTGCGCGCCACTCCGCGGATCGAGCGTGTGGAAGCGCAACTGATGCCGTTCGGCGCAACGCTCGACCCCGTACTCATCGCCCAGGAGTTCCGCTTACACCCGCGCCAGTTCATGCTGCTGGCTCTCGACCGGGCCTTACTTGCGGAAACGCCTCTCTCCTCCGGTCTGAGGCTCGAACACTGGAACGAACGCTCTTTCGAGCCGTGCGCGCGATTGATTCAACTGGCCTATGCGAACCACGTGGACGGTGAAATCAATGACCAGTACCGCAGCGAGGCCGGGGCAATGCGGTTTCTGCGCAACATCGTCATCCTTCCGGGGTGCGGACAGTTTCAGCCGCATGCGTCCTTTTTGGTGCGCTCAGCGGGAAGCGATCACCCGGTGGGGATTGTGCTGACGTCGGCGGTTGCCGAGGGCGTGGGGCATACGACGCAGATTTGCGTGATGCCCGGCTACCAGGGCCATGGGATCGGCCGGCATTTGATGGAAGCATCCATCGGGGCTCTGCGCGCGCAGCGATTTCGCGATCTTTCGCTCACGGTGACGGCCGTTAACGCCCCGGCGGTGCGTCTTTACGAGAAGCTTGGCTTCCGAACGGTCAAGACGTTTGCTGCGGGCGTCTGGCACGCGTGATGGCGGGTGTCAGGCCCCGGTGGCAAGTTGTATAACAAGACCTCTCACTTTCGTGAGCGTTCCTTCAACAGTCCCTTCAGCTCGGACATGAATTCCTTGACGTCCTTGAAATCCAGGTAAACGGAGGCGAAGCGCACGTACGCGACTTTGTCGAGTTTCTTGAGACGGTTCATGAGGTGCTCGCCAATTTCCGCGGTGGTGCGCTCGCGTTCCGAAGCCTCGTTGACGAAGCGCTCGGCCTCATCCACTAAGGATTCGAGCTTTGGCGTCGGGACGGGGCGTTTCTCGCAGGCGCGCAGCAGGCCCTGCAAAATCTTGTGACGGTCGAACCTCTCCCGCCGGCCGTCCTTTTTGACTACCATGTAGGGAATTTCGTCGATGCGTTCGTAGGTGGTGAAGCGCTTGCTACATTTCAGGCACTCGCGCCGCCGGCGGATCAGGTCCCCCGTGCGGCCTTCGCGCGAATCCACCACCTTGTCGTCGAGGTGCGAGCAAAACGGACACTTCACTCTGGCGTCTCCCTGTGAGCCTTGGCAGCCCTGGCACCCGACCGCGGCAGCGGCGCATGCGTTCCGTGGGCTTCCGCATCCTCTTCCGCGAGCGCCAGCCTTCGCAGTTCGCCCATGGACCAGCCTTCGCGCACCAAGAGCGGCAAGCCTACCAAGCACGACGCGGCGAACGAAATCAGCCAAAGGGTGATCGCAGCAGCCGCAGCCGGCTCCTTTTCTACTCCAAAGATAACGGTGAAGACAAGGAAACTGGCGAGCTGTGTTCCACCGCCGACGCCGGGTAACTGCAGAGTTGATCCAGCCATCGTGAACGCGAGCAGAAGCATGGCGCCGCCGAAATCGATCCGCGCCAGCGCGCCCCCGAAACTGTGAGGAACCCAGACGTAAATCCACACAACCAGCCACCAGTGAACGGCGGTGTAGCCCAAAGCGGCGAGCAAGTCGCCCCAAGTGCGAATGGCCTGGAGGCCGTCACCGAAACCGACAAACAGTCCCGCGAGGCGCGCCCGCCAACCCGGCCGGCCGTGCCACACTTCCAGCTTTTTCGCCAGCGCTCCACCGCCGCGCAGGCGAAAATAAACCAAGAAAGCAACCAACGCGACCAAGCCCGCGAACAACGCGATCCCGGTGGTCCGAGCGGCCGCGAGAAGCGTGTCCGAATCGCCGCCGGAAAACTCTCGGCCCGCGTAGAAGAGCAAAGCCCAGCCGGCGAGGACGACCGTCGCGCCGGAGTCCATCACGCGTTCGATCACCCAGATGCCGAATGCGGCAGAGACCGGCACGCGGTCTTTGCGCGCAATCAGTAAAGGGCGAACGGGCTCGCCCGCGCGGCCGAGAATGAAGACCGCGGCGAAGCCCATGAGAGTCGCGGGAAAAACGTTAGAGAATTTCGAGGGGCCGAGCGAGCGAGAAAACCGCATCCAGCGCAGTGCGCGAACGGCATAGGCGGCGTAGGTGGCCATGATTGCGAGCAGCAACAAACTGATCCGGGCCTGGCCCACGGAAGCAGCCAGAACCGACCAGCGAAAGCCTTCGAGCGTGATGGCGCCGCGAAAGCGATAAACCAGCGCTCCGACGATCACGAGCGCCAGCAGGATCAGGAGGATCTTACGAAGCGAGCGAGGCATCGAATTTGCACCGTAACAGCAGGCGTCACAGGGTGTCAAGCCGAGGTGTGCATCGCCAGTCAGTTCGGTAAGCCGGCGGGCCTGACCGGGAGGTTGCTGCGAGGCTTGTGTTTACGATGCCATGACGGATAAGATGCCCGCCATGCCGGGGAACTTTTCGGCTCTCGATTGCGTTCCATTAAGTGAGGCCGGGAGCTGATGCCACGAGAGAGGATTACGAGAATTGGAGCCCGACGCCCAACTGGTGCAGCTTTGCATTCGGGGCGAGGGGACAGCCTGGGAAGAGCTCGTGCAGCGGCATGCGCGGCGAGTTTACAATCTCTGCTACCGCTTCACCGGCAACGGAACGGAAGCGGAGGATTTGAGCCAGGAAGTTTTTCTCCGCGTTTACCGGACGCTGGGCAGTTACCGTTCGGCTTACGGAGGATTTGCCACCTGGCTGACGAGCGTGACGCGCAACTTGCTGGTGGACCATTACCGGCGAACGCGGCGCGACCGGCTGACCGATTCGCTGGACGACGCGCTGCCGAAGCTCGAAGCCAAGCCGGCGGCGGCACGGCCGCCGGACCGGATGGCGCTGGCCTCGGAATTGAGCGGCCAGGTGCACCATGCCCTGGCGCAACTTTCGCCCGAATTGCGCGAGGCCGTGATCTTGCGCGACCTGCAGGGCCTGGAGTACAGGGAAATCCAGCAGGTTTTGGGAGTGCCGGAAGGTACGGTGAAGTCGCGGATCAACCGCGGAAGGATTGAGCTGGCGCGTACGCTCGAACAGATGGGGCTTCGCCCGGAGTAGAGAGCCATGATTTGGAACTGCGCACAAATCGAAGAACGACTGAGCGATCACCTCGACGGCATGCTCAATGCCGAGGAGAGCCGCGCGTTCGGGGACCACGTGGCCGGCTGCGTGATTTGCGCACCGCTGGTCCAGCGCGTGACAACGATGGTCGGCCGGATGCGCACGCTCGAGCCCGTGGAAGCGCCGGCGCGCCTGATCCCGCGGATATTGGAGCAAACGCTGGGTCCGCGGACAAAGTCGAAGAAAGGCTGGCTGGTCTGGCTCAGCCCCCTGTTGCAGCCGCGATTTGCGATGGGCGGGGCGAGCCTGGTGGCTACCTTGTTTATTCTTATTCAAGGATTCGGCATTCACCCGACCAAGCTGCGCGCCGCCGACTTGAATCCGGAGAATCTCTACCACGCTGCGAACCGCCGCGCGCATCTGGTTTACGCGCGGGGGGCGAAATTCGTGAACGACCTGCGCGTGGTCTATGAGATACAGTCGCGCTTGCGGCCGGAAGCGGCGCCGCTCCAGGCGCCACAGGAGGAGAAAGCTCCGCCGCCTCCGAATCCACAGCAGAAATCAGAGGGCGAGCCGCATCCTGGCCGCAGCGCGAATGATTCCTTAACCGAGCTGGCTTCCCTTTTGATTCCCGTTCCGAGGAGCTTGCAATGAAATGTGCAGTCCATTCCGAACTTGATGCCACCGGGTTCTGCCGCAATTGCGGCAAAGCGCTTTGCCCGCAGTGCACGCGCGAAGTCCGCGGAGCGCTCTACTGCGAGGAATGCCTTTCGACGATGGTGTCACAGCCGCGGCCGGCTGCGGGGGGACCGCACGCGGGAGTAGCGTTGATGCTGGGATTCATCCCCGGCCTCGGAGCTGTTTACAACGGTGAGTACGTGAAGGCCCTGATCCATCTCGTGATCTGGGGCGGACTGTTCGCGATGGGGTTGAATGAAAGCGGCGGAGATCTCACTCCCATCATCTGGGTGGCTTTCGGACTTTTTCCACTCTACATGGCGATTGATTCCTTTCGCACCGCGAAGGGACGAAACGTGGGGGAAGCGGGGGGAGAGACCTTCTCGGCAACCGCGTCGGGTCGGCCGATGGGAGCGATCGTTCTGATTGCACTTGGCATTCTGTTCCTGCTCATGAATTTTCACGTCTTGGAAGGGGAATGGTTCCGGCGCGGCTGGCCAGTGATCCTGATTGGCCTCGGTGCATGGCAGTTGTGGAAGCGGACGCAGAGCAAGTCGTAGGAGAGGAAAATGACGACAGTGGACAGATGTAGCTGTGCGCGCTGCCGGTCGCGCGGCTTGATGGGGCCGGTGGTCTTGATCACGATCGGCGTGCTCTTCATGATCCAGCAATATGGCCGCTATTCTTTCGGGGAGCTGTGGCCAGTCATTTTGATCGTCGTCGGCTTGGTCAAAGTGTTCCAGGCCTCGGCCTCGACCGAGGGGCACAGCACTAGTTCGCTGCCAGGATCCAACCAGCCGACCGCATGAGAAATTCTGAGGACTGAGACAACCATGGCCAACGGCCCAATTCGGCGGCGCTCAATCTTTGGCGGCCTGGTGCTGATTCTGATCGGCACGTTCTTCTTGCTTCACAATTTTGCACCCGACCTGGGGATCGCGCGGGTGATCTCAACTTATTGGCCCGCGCTTCTCATTTTCTGGGGCCTGGCGAAACTGGTCGATCACTTTGCAGCGCAGCGAACCGGCCAGGCGTCCGCGCCGATGATCAGCGGCAGCGAAGTCGGTCTACTCTTCCTTTTGTTTGTGGCGATCGGCAGCATTGTGGTCGTGGATTGGGTTCATAAGCGCAACCCTGACTTCGATCTCCATATCGGAATTTTTGACCACTCGGTTTCATCCACCGAAGAGCTGGCCGCCAAGCCGGCGGCGGCGGGCTCGACGATCTCCATCACCACACCGCGAGGCAGCATCAATGTGCGTCCGGAGGAGACTGACCAAGTTCGCGTGATCGTGAACAGGACAGTGACTTCGACGAACGACATCGAAGCGCAACGCATGTTGCAGAAAGTACATTTGACAATCAACTCCGTTCCGGGCGGTTACGACATTCGCCCCCAGCCGGGCTGGGAAGATGCCGGGAGCGTAAAACTTGACCTCGAGGTGCACGTCCCGAAGCAGGCCAATGTGATTGCCAAGACGGACCGCGGTGACGTAAATGTTTCGGACATATCAGGACCCGTCGCCGTGACCTCGGGGCACGGCGACGTCGAAATTCACAATATCGGAGGCGATGTCAGCGCCGATATGCAACGCGGCGACGCGCGCATCTCGGGAATCAAAGGGAATGTCCGGCTGGCGGGCCGCGGGAACGAAGTTGACCTGGGCGACATCACGGGCGATGCAAACATCGACGGCGAATTCTACGGGCCGATCCGCACGCGGAACGTGGGAAAGACAACCCACTTCTTATCCTCGCGCACCGATCTCACGCTCGCGCAACTCACCGGCCACCTGGAAATGAATTCCGGCCGGCTCGAGATCTCCGACCTCGCCGGTGGTTTGAATTTGGTGACCAAGAACAAAGACATCTCCTTGGAAAATGTGGCGGGCAGGATTCACATCGAGGACCGCCACGGCGATATCGAGGCGCGTTTCCGCCAGCCGCCCCACGAGGAATTGAGCATTTCCAATGATTCCGGCCCGATCGATCTGACATTGCCCCCAGGTTCAAATTTTGAGATTTTAGCCACTTCACGCTCGGGCGACATTCAGACCGATTTCCCGGGCCTGAAACCAGCGCAAGAGGGAGACTCGAGCCGCCTCGAAGGCAAGGTGGGCGCGCGCGGCCCGCAAATTCATCTGTCCACCAGCTACGGAACCATCCACATCCGCAAAGGTCCGTAGGCGCTCGCAAAAACAAATACTGAAGAATCGAAGCCAGAAGCGCCTGCGATCGTGTCAGGACTCGCTTTCGAATTCATGAATTATTTTCTGATCGCAGAACCCCGGTGGCGGGAGCTGTCTCAACGCTCGATGACCCCGTCGAGAGTGGTGAAGAACTCGGGGAATGACACGGCTGCACAATCCGAATCGCGGATGACCGTCTCACCCTGCGCGCCGAGGCCGGCGATCGCAAAAGCCATAGCGATGCGATGATCTCCCTGCGGGTCAATGGTTGCGCCGCGCAGGCGGCCGGCGGAACGCCCGGCGATCCGCAATCCATCGTTCAACTCCTCGACCTGCGCGCCCATCCGCCGTAGGTTATCGGCGAGGGAGGCGATGCGATCGCTTTCCTTGATGCGCAGCTCCTGCGCATCAAGGATTTCGATTCCCTTCTCCATGTACGGGCCGAGGGCGGCGAGCATCGGCAACTCGTCAATCATCTCGGCGACTGCGGCACCGGAAATCACACCGCCGGTGAGCGGCGCGTGGCGCGCGATGATGTCACCGACCAATTCGCCGTCCCGCAACTCGATCGAGTCCAGCCGGAGCGGCGCGCCGATGGAAATCAAGAAATCGAGGACAGCGGTGCGCGTCGGGTTCAAGCCCACGTTCCGGATCGAGAGCTGGGAGTCCGGCAGCACGAGCGCCGCGGCAACAAAAAATACCGCGGCGGAAAGATCGCCCGGCACCGTTAGAGTACGCCCGCGCAGCTTCGCGCCGCCGCGAACGGAAATCTTGCGGCCCGCGTGGTCCACTTCAGCGCCGAACTCCCGCAGGGCGAGTTCGGTGTGGTCCCGCGTGCGAACCGGCTCCTCGACCGACGTCGTTCCATCGGCGAAAAGCCCCGCCAAGAGCACCGCCGATTTCACTTGCGCGCTGGCTACGGGCAAAACGTAGTCAATCGGACGGAGCTTGCGGCCATGAATTGCGAGCGGGGCGAAGCGGTTCTCGCGAGCGCGAATTTCCGCGCCCATCTGGGCGAGCGGCTCGAGCACGCGCCCCATGGGGCGGCGGCGCAGCGAGCTGTCGCCAGTTAACGTAGAATCGAACGGCTGCCCGGCCAGTACGCCCGACAGCAAGCGCATCGTGGTGCCGGAATTTCCGGCGTCGAGTGAGCGGCGCGAGCGCGTGAGACCGTGCGAGCCGGCGCCCCGGATGCGCACGGCATTCTTGCCAGCCTCGATTGCGATTCCGAGGCGCCGCAAGCAGCCGAGCGTGTTCCGGCAATCCTGCGCCGTCGAATAATTCCTGATCTCGCTCGGGCCTTCGGCGAGCCCGGCAAGAATGGCGTAACGGTGCGAAATGGATTTATCGCCGGGGACTTCGACGATGCCATTGATGGTGCGGGCCGGCGCGATTCTTCTTTTCGCCACGGTGGAATTCTAGCACGCAGGTCAGCCGGTTCCGCGAAACCAGCCTGGCAGATGCAACCACTGGCGGAGAAATTGCGTCAACGAATACGGATGAATTCTAGCAACTCGGGCGAACCGCGTGTTTGCTTCACTTGACCCCGGTAGGTATGATGAACGCTCGATGCGCCTGAGCCCCCGGATTTTTTCTGCAGTCTTGAGTGCGGCACTTCTC
>JBGQEW010000101.1:0-8846 GCA_041496565.1 Terriglobia bacterium
CAGCAAGCTGGTTTGGTTGTTCGTAAAATCCTGCAGGATCCTCAATCCGGAGCTGAGAGCATAGAGCGCCACGCGATCTTCGGGCCGAATCTGGCGAAGGAACTGACCAATCTGCTCCCGTGAATAAGCCTGGTCCTTGAACGACGTGTTCAACTGGTCGAAAAGGAGTACGGTCACGCTGGTGGGGACACCGGCGCCAGGCCCGGCACGATTTGTGAATGTATTCGGAGGCAAAGTGGGCTGCGCAGCGGCCGGCGAAGCCGCTTGTGGTTGACTTGCCTCCGAGTCGAACAATTCTATTGTTTGCAGCTTCCCCTGGTCCGTCAGAATAAAATCCTCGCGTGAAAGACCGGTGACGGGATTGCCATGGCTGTCGTGTACAACCACGCTGACTTGCACCAAATGCGTGGTCACGCGAACGACTCCGGGATTTTCCTTTGTCCGGGCCGCGCGCGGCTGCTGCGGCGGATTGCTAGCCGATTTCTGGGGAGGCGTGGCTGCTTGAGCAGAAGATGCTTGCCCTGTATCCGGCTGAGCCGAATGGGCAGGAGCTTGGCTGCGCGCTATGGTGCCGGAGACCAGAATCAGAGAGAGAAGAACCATGCCCGAAAGAGCAAGCCTGCTCGCAAAGGTGGCCCGGAAGCAGCCTGACCGGCGACCGAAACGGCGGTTCTTGTTCATGGCTTAGTCTCAAGCCTCGAGACCCGCCGGCTGGAGTTCCGCCCTACCCTAAATATTCTGCGAGCGGCCTGTTGGCCAGCCAGAGCACACCCCTAAGTTCGTTCGGAACCAAGCCAGGTTGGGTTGCGCTCGGCACGTTCTCGAGTTCCTAGGTGAATTTAATCTGTCGCTTATTATAGACCCAATAATTCGCCTCGGACTCTCGCACGATCGGATGGCCTTGATTTTCAAAGTTCGAGCCTGGATTCGGCGGGCGCGCCGGGCGATTGACCCAAACCCGGCTCCGGCCAGGGGAAGAGCAGGAGAGCGCCCCATACTCCTGCAACGAAAGCGCTCGCAGAGCATCTGATCACGAGAATGTCAGCTTAGCCTCAAATGCAACAACCCGCCAGGGCAGGAAAAGTTTCAGCTCCATTGCCCTCCCGGCGGCGAGGGGTCGCCTCGGTGCGGACCGGTTGCCTGGCTTGTGAGGCCTGTGTATGATGGCTGCTTCCATGGAGTGCCACTGCCTGCGCCTCAGCGAACTCCCGCGCACGACGAAACTTTTCGCCACTTTCCTTGAGAATTTCACACGCGTCGCTCCGTTTTACGCCCATCCGCCGTCGCTCGAAGGCATCGAATCAGCGGCGCGCGAGGTGCGTCTCGGCGTTGCTATGCGCCGGGAAGTTGCCGCGGTCTTACGGGAACAGAATCGTGTATTCGGTGCCGGCGCGGAAACAGAGAACAACATCAAACGCCTCGAAGCCGGTGCGGTGGCCATCGTCAGCGGCCAGCAGGTGGGGCTTTTCACCGGGACGGCCTACAGTTATTACAAGGCACTCAGCGCCGCTCAATGGGCTCGCCAATTATCCGCACAAGGCGTAGACGCCGTTCCTGTTTTTTGGCTCGCGACCGAGGATCACGATCTCGCCGAAGTGAATCACTGCTTCTGGAGCGGCCGCGGGGGGCTGGCGCGCTTCGAATTGCCCCACCCCGCTGAGGCGGAAGGGAGGCGCGTCGGAGAAGTTGTCCTCGGCAAGGAAATTTCGGCACTGGTCCAGAGCGCCGCAAGTTTGCTCGAGGGGCCCTTCGCCGGCGAAGTTGCGAGCGCTCTTGAAGAATCCTACCGGCCTGAAGAAACGTACGGTTCCGCATTCGGAAAATTGATGGCGCGGATGCTCGCCGGGCGCGGCGTGATTCTGCTCGACCCGCTCGACTCGCGGCTGCACCGGGCGGCGGCGGGAGTTTACCGCCAGGCCATCGAATCCAGCAGCGAGCTGACGCGCAAGCTCGTCGCGCGCAACCAGGTGCTCGAGCGCTCGGGCTATCACGCGCAGGTGAAGGTCACCGAGCAATCGACGCTCCTCTTCTTGAACGTGGACGGCCGGCGCCAGCCCCTGCGGCGTCGCGGTGAGGAGCTCATTGCCGGTCGCGCAAAATTCAGCACCAGCGAAGTGCTTGCCCTGATCGAGAAATCGCCCGAGACGTTCACTCCGAATGTGCTTTTGCGGCCGGTTGTGCAGGACGCGCTCCTGCCAACCGCCGCTTACATCAGCGGTCCAGCGGAGGCAGCGTATTTCGCGCAAGCCGAGGTCGTCTACCGCCAACTGCTCGAACGAATGCCGGCCATCGTGCCACGAGCGAGCTTCACGCTGGTTGAGCCTCCCATCGCGCGCATCCTGACGAAATATGGGCTGACCTTTGCGGACGTGCTGCGGGGCCGCCAGCATCTCCGCGGCGAGATGGAGAAAGGAATTCTGCCCCAGCGCCTCGCGCGGCGCTTTGCGCAGGATGAGAAGGCACTGCTCCGCTTGCTCAAGGGCCTGCGCGGGCCGCTCTCGAAGCTCGATAAGACGCTCCTCGGCGCGCTCGAGACCAGCGAACGCAAGATGCTCTTTCAGCTCCTGAAGTTGCGCGGGAAGGCGGGCCGCGCTGAGAGTTTTCGCACCGGCGTGCTCGACAAACACGAACGGATGCTGCTCGATTCGCTTTATCCCCATCACGGGCTCCAGGAGCGGGCGCTCTGCATGCTCCCATTCCTGGCCGCGCACGGCCGCGAACTGCTCGATGAACTCGAAACGCGCAGTGCCTCCGATGTGGCCCAGCATCAGGTCGTCTTCTTGTAACTCCCGCGCGGCTGTTTTTCGCTCGCGCGAACTTCCCATGCTAGAATCAGCCCCGGTCGGCGGCGTGTCCTGATCTGTATTGATTTCACCGAGAGGAGCGTTGATGAAAATCACGGCAGGGAAGCAGAAGGGCATGAAGGCAGTCTCGAACCAGAGCGGCGTGATCGCCGCAGCGGCGATGGACCAGCGGGGCTCGCTCCGCAGCGCGATTGCGAAGGAGCGGGGCATCGACAAGAAGGAAGTGACTCCCGACATGATGTCGGAATTCAAGGAAGCCGTTGTGCGCGTTCTGACGCCGTACGCGAGCGCCATCCTGCTCGATCCGGAGTACGGCCTCTCCGCGGCGAAGCAGCGCGCCAAGAACGCGGGCTTGTTGCTCGCCTATGAAAACAGCGGCTACGACAACACGCGCCCCGGCCGCTTGCCCGACCTTCTCGACATTTGGTCCGTGCACCGCTTGCAGCTCATCGGTGCGGACTGCATCAAGATTCTCCTCTACTACACCCCGTTCGATCCTCCCGAGATCAACGAAATCAAACACGCCTGGGTCGAACGGATCGGCGCAGAGTGCACCGCGAGTGACTTGCCCTTCTTCCTCGAATTCGTCGGTTACGAAGAGGGTGGAGACGAAAAGGGCCTTGCCTTCGCAAAGAAGAAGCCCGAGGTTGTCGCCAGGAGCATGGAAGAATTTTCGAAGCCTCAGTACGGCGTGGACGTGCTGAAGGTGGAAGTGCCCGTGAACATGGCCTTCGTCAAGGGCGCGCGCGATTGCAAGGGAGAGCACGCCTACACGCGGGACGAAGCCAAGGAACATTTCCGCAAGGCGGCGGCTGTGGCCAAAAAGCCGTTCATCTATCTTTCCGCCGGCGTGAGCAACGAGACGTTCTCGGACACGCTCGAGCTCGCCGCCGATTCGGGCGTGAATTTTTCCGGCGTGCTCTGCGGCCGTGCGACCTGGAAAGAAGGCATCCCCGTCTATGGCAAGAAGGGTGCAAAGGCGCTTGAGGACTGGCTGACCGGTCAGGGCGTGACGAACATCAAGAACGTCAACGACCGCCTCGCTGCCGCAAAGCCTTGGTTCGCGTTCTACGGCGCGTCTTCGCCCGCAGGTCTGAGTTAGATCCCGATCGTTTCGGTGATCGTTGGTCGCTGCGTGTTCACCCTGAGCTTCGGACGGTTCACTCCGAATTTCGAAGACCCTTCCTGATTAACCCTGCGCCGTCTGGCCCTCTGCGGTATCATCGGTGTCATCCATGAGCCTCGGCATTTACATTCAAGTCCCGTTTTGCCAAACCAAGTGTACTTACTGCAATTTTCATACGGGTGTTTTTTCGAAGGGCTTGTATGCGCCGTATGTGGATGCGGTATGCCGCGAGATCATAAGTTGGACTGCCCTGCACGCTGCCCCTGGGATCTCCACGGTTGACGATGGCTGCCTTTCGGCCGTGGATACAATCTATATCGGCGGAGGCACGCCGAGCTTGTTCGCCAACGATGCGCTCGCCCGTCTCGTGGACGCGGTGCGGGCTTCTTTCCCCTGCGAGCTGCAAGAAGTCACGCTCGAAGCCGACCCGGAAACCATCACGGCTGAAAAGGCGGCAGGGTGGCTCGCGGCCGGGATCAACCGTGTCAGCATGGGCGTGCAATCGTTTGACGACCGGGAACTCAAAGCCGCAGGTCGCATGCATCGCCGCGCCGACATCCTAGCCGCCGAAAGGGTTCTGCGCGAAGAAGGCATTAACAACATCAGTTTCGACTTGATCGCAGGCCTGCCGCATCAGACGGCGGCGAGCTGGCAGGACTCGCTCGACAATCTGATTCGCATCCGTCCCCAGCATGCTTCCATCTACTTGATGGAGATTGACGAGGGCAGCCGCTTGGGAAAGGAAGCCCTCGCGGGCGGGCATCGCTACAGCGCCGATGCGCTCCCGGACGACGATTCGATGGCCGCTTTCTACGAGGACGCTTGCCATCGCCTGGCGTTCGAAGGGTATGACCACTATGAGATCTCGAACTGGGCGCTGTCCGGCTTCCGCGCGCGACACAATCTGAAATACTGGCGCCGCGAGCCGTACATCGGATTCGGCGCGGGCGCTCATTCATTTGATGGCCGCGCGCGCTGGGCAAACGCCCACGACCCCGTCGCCTACGTCGCCGCAATCGATAGGGGAATTTCTCCCGCGGAGCAAATGGAAACCGTAACGCATGCGCAAGCCCTCGACGAGGAGTTATTCCTCGGCCTGCGGCAGCTTGACGGCATCGACCTCGGCCGCATCGAGAAACAGTACAATGTCAGTCTGCGCGAGCGCGTTGAGGCGCTGCGCGCCGATGGGCTGGTCGAAGTCGAGGGCCCGCGCGTTCGCCTCGCGCCCGGACGCCTTGCCGTTTCGAACGCCGTCTTCGTCGAATTACTGGGTTAGGCGGATTTCGGGCGGAGTGTGCTCTGCCAAAGCAAAGGTCTTACAGGGGCCGGCTTCAGTCGGTCCGTTCGGAGAGGGCTCTGATTCTGAATTTAGTGGGGAATCCCTCTTCCGAGTGAAGGGAGTCGAAAAATGGATCGCTCAACAACAACGGACACCGCGATGGAAACGGAATCCCATCGCAAGACGGATTTGGCCGTTGACCTCCGCAGCGACACGGTAACGAAGCCGACGCCCGCAATGCGCCGAGCAATGGCCGAAGCCGAGGTCGGCGACGACGTTTATAGCGAAGACCCGACCGTCAACCGCCTGCAGGCACGCGCCGCGGAACTCTTCGATCGTGAAGCGGCGATCTTTGTGCCAACCGGCTCGATGGGAAACGTGATCGCCATCAAGACCTGGACTCGGCCCGGCGACGAAGTGATTTGCGAGCAGCGCGGTCACATCAATCAGTATGAGCTTGCTTCGATGTCGGCGATTGCGGGCTGCATGCCGCGCACAACTCTCGCCCCCGACGGGATTCTTTCCTGGGAGTTGATCGAGCCGCTCATCCGCCCGAAGACCTACTACTACGCGCAGACCGCGCTCGTCTCGCTCGAAAACACGCACAACATGGCCGGCGGCAGCGTTTATCCGCCCGCGGTCACCGACGACATCTGCGACCGCACCCACGCGGCGGGCTTGAAGGCCCATCTCGACGGTGCGCGCATCTTCAACGCCTCGGTTGCGCTGGGCCGCAGCGTCGCCGATCTTACGCGCAAATTCGACTCGGTCATGTTCTGCCTCTCGAAAGGGCTCGGCGCCCCGGTCGGCTCGATGCTGGTGGGCTCGCGCGATTTTATCGACAAGGCGCGCATCGCTCGCAAGCTATTGGGAGGCGGCATGCGGCAGGTGGGCGTGCTCGCGGCGGCAGGCCTGGTGGCCCTCGAGGAAACGCCCAAGACCTTGCATCACGACCATGAAAATGCGCGATACCTGGCCGAGGGCCTTGCCGCGATCAAAGGCATCTCTGTGGACCCTAAGAAAGTCGTCACGAACATCGTGATCTTCGACGTCCACGGTACGGGCCGCACTGCTGCGGAAATCTGCGGCGAGCTGGGCAAGCGCAATGTCCTCTGCGGCGCAACCGAGAAATATTCCATCCGCATGGTCACGCACTACGATGTGGATCGCTCCGGCATTGACCGCGCCCTCGCCGCCCTGCGCCAAATCACGAACTAGCTCTCGTTGAGTGCTCTCACGGGGATTCTCTCTCCAAGTCGGCATTCACGTCACGGTACTTGACTTGACTGATACTGTCGGACAGAATCTCCGCTATGTCCATGCTGCGCGGCCTTTCACTCTTTGAGAAGGTGCCGCCGAATGCCAGCGCCTCTTTGCCGAGTGATGACTATATCCAGCCCAATTGGGGGCATGCCCTTCGTATCTGGTGGGCATTCTACTGGCCCACCTCGCTGATTTCGGGGATCCTTGGCATTGCGCTTAGCTGCTTCTTACGACTAATGTACGAGGATCCCCAGGTGCCAGGGTCGCTCATTGTCTATGCTCTTCGGTTCGGCAACTATGTGATCACTTTTGTCGTGGCATTCATCGTGATGTACTACATCTTGCACAAGAATTTCCGCCATTTTCGCATCGGCTTGCTTTCCGGTCGCGGCGGCCCCACTGCCGAAGTCCTCAAACCGACGATCTCGCGCACGTTCCGTATCTGGTGGACGTACGTCTGGCGTACTACTTTTTATCTTGTGATTGCCTGGATCGTTGTGCTCCTCCCAATGGGATGGTTTCTAGGCATGTTCAACCCGGGTCCCGTCTTTGCAGCCATCTTTCTCGGATTGATCAGCTTCATCGTTGGCGCCGCCGTGGCACTCTTCGCCATCTATTCGAACATCCTTGACGAGGACTTCACCAATTTTCACGTATCTCTGGTGCCTCGCAAACCGGCAGCGGCGGCACAGATTGCGGTCGGCTCAAACTCCGCCATCATCTAGAGGGCCGGATCAATTCGCTCGCAGACAGCCTCTTATGGCCTCGCCTCTGTTTCAGCGGCGTGCCATGACTCCTCGTGGCTTGTCTTGCTTCAAATCTGCGAAACATCGGGCGGCGCAGCCCTTCTTGTCTGCGGTTGGGCTGTGATATAAAAAGTCTTTGGAGTATCGGGAACTTTTGCCGCCGAGCGAGGTGCTGTGGAATTCTCCCTGACTGACGAGCAGAACCAACTGCGACGCACCGTTCGCGAATTTGCCGAAGGCGAGATTGCTCCCCACGTGATGGAGTGGGACGAGGCGTCGCATTTCCCGTCCGAGATCATCCCCAAGCTCGCCGAGATGGGTCTGCTCGGCGTCTTCTATCCTGAAAAATACGGCGGCGCAGGAATGGGCTACGCCGAATACGCTATCATCATCGAGGAATTGGCGCGCGTGGACGGCTCCATCGGCCTGATCGTCGCCGCCCACAATTCGCTCTGCACGAATCACATCTACAAATTCGGCACCGAGGAACACCGCAAGAAATACGTCACCCCGCTGGCGCAAGGGAAAAAGCTTGGCTGCTGGTCGCTCACCGAGCCGAATGCAGGCTCCGACGCCGGAGGCACGCGCACGGTCGCGGTGAAGCAGGGCAATCATTGGGTTCTGAACGGCGCAAAGACGTTTACAACCAACGGACACTATGCCGACGTCTGCGTCGCCATGGCCGTCACCGACAAATCGAAAGCCCACCACGGCATTTCCGCTTTCATCATCGAGAAGGGCACGCCGGGCTTTCGGCCCGGCAAGAAGGAAAATAAACTCGGCATGCGCGCGAGCGATACGTCCGAAGTTGTGTTCAGCGATTGCCGCGTTCCCGCCGAAAATCTTCTCGGCCAGGAAGGCGAAGGATTCATCAACAGCTTGCAGATCCTCGACGGCGGGCGCGTTTCGATTGCGGCTCTGGGCGTCGGCATGGCGCAGGGCGCCTACGAGGCCGCCGTGAAATACGCCAAGGAGCGCAAGCAGTTCGGCAAGTCCATCGCGGAATTTCAAGCCATTCAGTTCAAGCTCGCCGACATGGCGACCGAAATCGAGGCCGCGCGTCTGCTGACGTATCAGGCAGCGTGGTTGGCGGATCGCGCTCTCTCGGGCGACAAGAGCGTGCGCTTCACGCGCGAATCGAGCATGGCCAAATTGTACGCAGGCGAAGTAGCCGTGCGCGTCGCGAACGAAACGGTGCAGATTTTCGGCGGCTACGGCTTCATCAAGGATTATCCCGCTGAAAAATTCTATCGCGACGTAAAGCTGTGCACGATCGGTGAAGGCACCAGCGAAATCCAGCGGTTAGTCATCGCCCGGCAACTCTTGGGAAAGAAATAGGCGTTCGGCCGTAATCGGCAGGGGGCTGGCGGAACGGCGGCGGATCCCAAGTCTCGGGCGGCAGCGAAAAACGAGACTCTTCGTAGGTCCGGTGGACGGGCCTCATCATTTCCCGTTTCCATTTCCCCATTTGTGGTTTCTAATACTCATCCGTGATGCTCTCTGTTCATCTGCGGCTCGGATGGCTGTGAAGACGGCTGCGTCGGTCGACCATTGGGCCGCGCAAATTCGCGCCGGCGACGTCCGCGCAATTTCGCGCGCGCTGACGGCGATCGAAAATCGTTCGCCCG
>JBGQEW010000102.1:0-8831 GCA_041496565.1 Terriglobia bacterium
CGCGGCCCTTTCGCTCGACGCGCTGCGCGGCAGCCCCGCCGCATTCGACGACCGCATTCAACAGGTGCGCGCGTTTCCTGGTCAAGCCGTGACCGCGCGCAACCTCACGCGCCTCAATGTCGGCAGCGAAATCCGCGAATCACACCGCTCCGCCGCGAAGGACCCGCGCGTGCAGGACGCCTATAGCTTACGCTGTGCGCCGCAAGTCCACGGCGCCGTCCGCGACGCACTCGCGCAAATTCGGGCCGTGCTTGAAATCGAGCTCAACAGCGCGACCGATAATCCACTCGTTTTTGTGAATCCGGGGACCGGCACCGGCGAGGTTATCAGCGGCGGAAACTTCCACGGCCAGCCGCTGGCGATGGCCGCTGACCAGCTTGCCGTCGCGCTCGCCACGCTCGGCGGAATCTCCGAGCGCCGCATCGATCAGATGACGAATCCGAGTACGAGCTTGCTGCCGGCGTTTCTAACGCGCGAGCCCGGCCTCAATTCCGGCTTCATGCTCGCGCAGGTGACTGCCGCCGCACTCGCGAGCGAGACCAAGGCGCTTGCCGCGCCCCATTCCGTGGATTCCATTTCGACTTCCGGCGGCAAGGAAGATTACGTATCCATGGGCATGAGCGCCGCGCGCCGCTTGCATCCCATGCTCGACAACGTGCGCAATGTTGTCGCCATCGAACTCCTCGCCGCCTGCCAGGGAATCGATCTTCTCGCCCCGCTGCGCACCGGAAAGGAAGCGCAGCGAGCCCACGATCTCGTTCGCTCCGTCGCCGCTCGTGTTGATGCCGATCGCCCTCTCGCCCCCGACATCAATTCCGTTTCATCGCTCATCGCATCGGGCGCGTTCCAGCGGCTTCTCCGTTAAGCAAGGTTTTGGAAACGCTGGTGTGAGTGCAGCACGACTCACGATGAACGAATCACCACCCATGATTTGTGGAATTTACGTCAGCGCCTGAAACAAGAACGTCCCAAACCGATATCCCGCGACCCAACTAAACGGCGGAACGCCCAGCGAATAATGACCACACGGCAATCTCAAGACTTCGCAGTTCATTCCGTCGCCCCTCACGGCCGAAAGAAACTCCTCGGACAATTCCGGCCAGAACGTCGGATCGTAGCGTCCGCTGATCGCGAGGCATTGCTGTCCCGTGCCGTGCAGCCGCTCGATGTAGGGATACGGGCTGATCGGCATCCAGTAGCGGCGCAGTTCCTCGGCTGTCACTTTCGTCCGCAGCGACTCCCATACATTTGAGGTCGTCAGCCCGTTCGCCACCACATCGCCAAAATAGGTTGAGACGTGCAACATCGCCGTGGCTCGAATCGCCAGCTCATGCGCCGTGGTAATAAATGCGAGCGAAGACCCAATGCTCGTTCCCAGGACGCCAAGCTTGCCGTAGCCACGCTGTTCGAGCCATCGCAGGCATCGCCGCACGTCGCAAACCGCCTGCCGGTTCGCCTGCAGCGTCAGCCCAATGTTTGGCCCGACCAGATGATCCGCGCGAGGGTGGCCGGGCACAGCGCGGCGATCGTGATACGGCAGGCTCAGTCGCAGAGCCGTGATCCCCAGACGGTTCAGCCAGCGGCAAATATTTCCATGCTCCTCCCAGCGCGCATTCCACTGCGCCATCACCACCACCGCCGGCCCTGAAGTTTTCGCTGGGAAGAATTGCGCGTGTACGCGGTTATTTTCCCGCCAGGGCGATTCGATCGCGCTCGTAAACGTCAGAACGCCGTCTTCGAGACGGTCATCCTCCGGCGGCGTGGTGAAATACCAGGCGTCGCTGCCTTCGATCGTTTCCTCCACCCAGCGGTTCAGGAACTCCCGTGGGTCCGGCTCATCCGCCTTGCCTCCGATGTGCTCGAGGCCCCACGCGAACGGCAGGACGCGGCGATTTGGCTCCGCGGCCCAACGCTGATGCTCGTAACGGCGAATGAATTGTTCGAACGCACGCATCGCAATAAGGGCACGACTATAGAAATCCAATCCACGCGTGTCAACTCGCACAAAGCTCAAAGCCGTTCACTCATGAAGAGTTTCGATCGTTGACAGCTATTCCCTTCTCGCGGCATACTCCGCTCGTGGCTAACATAGACAAGCATCCCGCCGGCTCGTTTTGCTGGATCGAGCTCGCCACCACTGACCAGAACGCCGCGAAGAGCTTCTACGGAGCCCTATTCGGATGGCAGGTCCGGGACATGCCCATGGGCCCGAACGAGTTCTATTCGATCTTCGAACTCGGCGGGCGCGACACGGGGGCAGCCTATACGCTGCGCCCTGACCAGCGTTCGCAGGGTGTCCCGCCGCACTGGATGATTTATATTGCCGTTGAAAACGCGGACGCGGCCGCCAATCGCGCCGCTCAATTTGGCGGCAAGGTTTTGGCCCCGGCGTTTGATGTGTATGACGCGGGGCGCATGGCAGTTGTCCAGGACCCAACTGGCGCCACATTCTCTGTCTGGCAGGCAAAGAAGAACATCGGCATACGAATCGCCGGGGTGGACGGCACGCTCTGCTGGGCCGATCTCAGCACATCCGACCAGGAAGGCGCCAGCCAGTTCTACTCGGATCTCTTCGGCTGGAAAATCATCAAAGAGGACGAGAGCCCCGCTCACGGTTACTTCCACATCAAGAACGGTGAGGAATTCATCGGAGGCATTCCTCCCGCGAAATATCGCGACCCGAATGCGCCGCCGCACTGGCTTTCCTATTTTCTCGTCTCGAATTGCGATGGCTCGACTGCGAAGGCCAACGAACTTGGTGCGAAGATTTACTTGCCTCCCATGAACGTGGAGAATGTCGGGCGCATGTCAATTTTGGCCGACCCGCAAGGCGCGGTCTTCTCGATTTTCCAGCCCGCCCCTCACAAAACGTAGGCTTTGACGCCTCCCGGCAGCCTTCCTTTCTCGCGCTGCGTTAGGAGTCGAGCACTCTAGACTTGGCGCTCCTTGAGCGCCACCGTCGCCTGTGGCACATTGGTTCTGTGATTCCAGCCTTCGTATTTCTCCTGGGTCTCATTGTGGGCAGTTTCCTCAACGTCTGCATTCGCCGCATTCCGGCCGGTGTGCCGGTCTCTATGCCCCGCTCGCGCTGCCCCGCGTGCCACACGCCGATCAAGCCCTACGACAACATTCCCATCCTGAGCTGGCTGATGCTTGGCGGCAAGTGCCGCGCCTGCAAGAATCTGATCTCTCCCTTGTACCCGCTTGTTGAATTGCTCACGGGCCTGCTGTTTCTGTCGTGCTATGAAGCTTTCGGCCCGTCGCCCGAAGCCCTGAAATGGACCGCCTTTTCCGCCATCCTCGTGGTCCTCGTCTTTACCGACTATCGCGACCGCATCCTCCCCGACAAGGTGAATTTCACCGGCTTTGGCATCGCCCTCGTCTTCAGCCTCTTCACTCGGCCTGAGGATGGAACTGCGCTCTGGCTTGCGAATCGAATGTTCGCCTTTCCTCCACCCGCGCCTGCCCTGACACTGGCGGACGCGCTCATCGGTGCCGCGGTGGGCAGTGGGCTGCTCTGGGTAGTCGCAGAAGGATACTTTCGCCTGCGAGGCCGCGAAGGCATGGGTCTTGGAGACGTCAAGATGATGCTTATGGCCGGCGCGTTCCTCGGCGCCAAGCGCACCATCTTGACCATCCTCGTAGGCTCTGTCCTCGGCAGCGTTTTGGGCCTTCTCGTGATTGTGCTCTGGCGCAAAGGACGCAATTACGAATTACCGTTCGGCACATTTCTAGGTGCTGCCGCGCTTCTCGTCATCTTTTTCGGAACCCCAATCGTAACGTGGTACCAATCGCTGCTCATGGTGCGCTAGCGCAACTCACCCATGCTCCTCACTCTCACATTGCCGCCGAGCCCTTTGCCGCTAGGAGTAACCGCCGTGGCTCTCGGCGTGTTCCTGATGGTCATCATCGTCTTCCTTGCCTTCGGGGTTCGCCGTCTATTCGGAGGCCGTCCGATTCAGGCAAGCCCCCTCGCCGAGGCTCCACGTCCCGATAATGCGAATCCTTCCGCGTTCATGACCGCTTCGATGCAGGCAGTGATCCAGCGGCTCCGCGACCAGGAAAAGGAACTCGCACGCCTGCACCGCCTGGAAAAAGAACGCGCGCAGGAAACCGAGCGCCTGAGCGAAGCGGTCACGCGCAACATGCCCGCTGGTCTCCTGCTCGTCAGCTCCACCGGCAGCATCAGCTCGGCGAACCCCGCGGCCGAAGCCATCCTCGGCGTGCGCGGCCTTGCCTTTCGCGGTTACCGCGAAGCCCTGGGAGAAGATTCGGCCCTCGTTCAGATGATCGGGTCCTGTTTGCGCGTTGGCAACACGATCCAGCGCGGTGAAATCGAGCACACCATTCCCACAGGCGAAGTAAAGCGCCTCGGCGTCACCATCTCTCCCATATTGCGTCCCGCTCGCGACTATCTTCGCCAGGTCAGTGATCCGTCTTCGCCCCAGAAGGAAGAAAGCGTCAGCGGCGCGCTCTGCCTGATGAGTGACCTCACCCAAGTCTTTGAGCTGCAGAAGCAGATCCGTTGGAAGGAAAATCTTGCCGCGCTCGGCGAAATGTCCGCCGGCATCGCCCATGAGTTCAAAAATGCCCTCGCCACGATTTCCGGTTACGCGCAGATGATCCGCAGTGAAGCAAACTCCGGGGATCTCGCCGACTCCGCTGTGCGCATCAT
The DNA here is from genome assembly GCA_041496565.1 of Terriglobia bacterium. GTDB lineage: Bacteria > Acidobacteriota > Terriglobia > Acidiferrales > UBA7541 > JBGPTK01. The sequence continues at coordinate 4,676 of JBGQEW010000102.1, forward strand.
CAGCCAGACGCAGGCGCTGACACACGTCGTCACCGAGTTCCTTCGCTTCGCACGACCGCTCGAGCTGGCCGACGAAACCGTGCGCGTCGAAGCACTCGTCGAACGGGTCGCTGAGGAAATCTGCGACGTCATTCCGCAAGTCAAGATTTGCTCGACTGGCAGCTTTGCCGAGATCGCGGGGGATGAAGGCCTGTTGCGCCAGGCCCTCCTCAACTTGGTGCGCAACGCGGCCGAGGCCGTTTCCTCGGCCGGCGCCCGGGGCATGGTCTCCATCGAGGGCGCCATCGAGGAGCGCGCCGGCCAAATGTGGCAGCGCATCTCTGTAGCGGACAACGGGCCAGGCATTCCGCCGGACGATCTCAACAAGATTTTTGTGCCGTTCTACACGACGAAGCCCGACGGTACCGGACTGGGCCTCGCCCTGGTCCAAAAGATCGCCGTGCAGCACGGGGGAAGCGTCGAAGCCGTCAACCGCCGCGAGGGTGGCGCCGCATTCCTTCTGTGGTTACCTATGCGCCAGCACTCTCCCTCTCCGGCAATTGCTTCCGGCTCCAGCCGCATCTACACTAAGTAGAGAGGCACCCCAGCCAAGCGCCTCCAAGGGTGATCGCGATGCGTAAAGCATTCTGGATGGCAACCGCCGCGCTGGTCATACTCTCGCCGCTCGCTCTCGGCGCGCAGGAGCAGTCTCAGCAGCAACAGCCACAGCCCCCTCCTTCTCAGGAACCAAAGCCACAACCAAAGCCGGCGGACTCTTTGGTCGAAGCGGCGCGCAAAGCTCGCGCTGAGAAGGATAAGAAAAGCGCGCCCAAGGCGCCTATTGTCTGGACCAATGACAACATCCCGAAGAAACCTGGCGTCGTTTCGATCGTCGGTGAAGCCCCTGCCCCGCCGAAGGAAGGCAAAGACGCAGAGGGCGCCCAAACGACACCAAAGGAAAACGCGGATAAGAAATCGCCCCTCAAGAACGAGGCTTATTGGCGGGCCACCTTTGCCGAAGCGCACAAAGCCCTGCAAAGGGCGCGGACCGACCTCAGCATCCTTCAGCGCGAACTCAGCGAGTTGCAGGTAGCCTACTATCCCGATCCGCAGAAGGCGCTGAAACAGCAGTACACCCGCGAGGACATCAACAAGAAGCAAGCGGCAATCGACGCCAAGCAGAAGGACATCGAACAGCTCCAGCAGAACCTCTCCAATCTCGAAGATGAATTGCGACAGTCGGGCGGCGATCCCGGCTGGGCGAGCGAATAGTCCGCGGACATGGAACCACTTCTCCTTGTCGAAGATAAGTCCGAGCTTCGCGCCATGTTGCGTAAGGCGCTCGAGCGCGCCGGCTACAGCGTGGACGAAGCGGCCGACGGCAACGCCGCCCTGGACAAAATCCGCAGCCGCCGCCATCTTGTCGTCTTGACCGATTTGAAGCTGCCCGGCCTTTCCGGCCTCGACGTCCTTCGCGCAGCGCGTCAAGCCGACCCGACGATTCCGGTCATCCTCATCACCGCGTTCGGCTCCATCGAAGAAGCCGTCACGGCGATGAAAGAGGGCGCCTTCGATTTCATTCAGAAGCCCGTGGACCTCGGGCACTTGAAGCTGCTCGTCGAGCGCGCCGCCCACCAGCAGGAGCTGCTGCGCGAAAATTTGCTACTGCGCGAAGAATACGCCACGCGCTACGGCTTTCCGCGCATCGTCGGCGAGCATCCTTCCATGGAAGAAGCCGGCCAGATCGTGCAGCGCGTCGCAATCACCGACTCCACTGTCCTCCTGCTCGGTGAAAGCGGCACTGGCAAGGAACTCTTCGCCCGCGCCGTTCATCACCTGAGCCCGCGCCGCGATCAGCCGTTCGTCGCGCTCAATTGCGCGGCCATCCCCGAAGGCCTCGTCGAGAACGAGCTTTTTGGACACGAGCGCGGCGCCTACACCGGTGCCGGGGCACGCAAGATTGGCAAGATCGAATTCGCCCACCGCGGCACGCTCTTCCTTGACGAGATCGGCGAGCTCCCGCTGGCGATTCAAAGCAAGCTGTTGCGCGTCCTCGAAGAAAGAAAATTCGAGCGCGTCGGCGGCACACTCGAAATCGAAGTGGATGTGCGCATCCTCGTGGCCACGAACAAGGATCTGCATGCCTGTGTTGCCGACAAGACCTTTCGCGAAGACCTCTACTTCCGCATTTCCGCCGTGCCGATCACCATTCCGCCGCTGCGCGACCGTGGCGACGACGTGCTTCTCCTGGCCGAACATTTTCTCGAGCGATTTCGCCGCGAATTCCACAAACCCGGGCTCGCCCTCGGAGAAGACGCTCGCGCCCGATTGCGCACCTATCCCTGGCCCGGCAACGTTCGCGAGCTCCAGAACACCATCGAACGCGCCGTGATTCTGTCGAATGGCCACGCCATCGATTCCGCCGCGCTGCAATTGCCTGCCGCGCGGCCCTCCGCCGGGCAAGTTCCCGGCGACATGCTGGACGAACGATTCCATTGGGAAGGCCCGCTCGAGGAGGTTTCCGGGCGCGCCCTCGCCTACGTCGAGCGCTTCAAGATTCAGAACGCTTTGCAGGAAACCAAGTGGAACAAGACCCGCGCCGCCGAAAAGCTCGGCGTCTCCTACAAGACTCTCCTCAACAAGATCCGCGCCCTCGGCCTCGAAAACTAATCCTCGCTCGCCCGTAACCTTTTAGCTTTTCGCAGGTTTATGTTATAGGGGACGCAGAATGCGGAGCACCTGTTGAAGGCTCTCCAGGGCGAAGCCGCCGAGCGGCTTCTCATTGAAGCGGCGCAGAGAGATCCCCGCCGCTTCGCCGAGCTCTACGAAAACAACTTCGAACGGGTGTATGCATTCGTCGCGCGACGCGTGCAGAACCGCGACGAGGCGCAGGACCTGACCTCCGAAGTATTCCATCAGGCGCTCGCCCATCTCGAGCGCTTCGAGTGGCGCGGCGTTCCGTTTGCCGCGTGGCTCTTCCGCATCGCGTCCAACGCCCTTGCCGATCGCTGGAAACGCACGGCCCGGGAACGCGGGAACTCCGCCCGGGAAGCTCCCGCTCCAGCCGCGCCGAATATGGAAGACATTGAACACCGCGCCCGCATTTTTCGTCTCGTCGGTCGCCTTCCAGTAGATCAGCGCCGCGTCATTCAGATGCGTTTCGCGGAGGAGAAGAGCATTCGCGAAATTGCGCGCCGACTCAAGCGCACCGAAGGCGCCATCAAACAACTTCAGTTCCGCGGTCTTGAAACGCTGCGAGGGCAATTAGGGAAGAAGTCGCGCACGAAATCGGGTGAGAAAAATGGCTAAGCAAAGCCGAAGCGAACAACTCGACCAATTTTTGGATGCCGAACTCACACGGCCCGAGACGGCGCTTCCTCGCGCGGGTGCGAAATTTGACGCGAAGCTCGTTGCGCTGATGCGCGTCGCTTCTGACCTGCGCGGACTGCCCCGCGAGACTTTCAAAGCAAAACTCAAGGCTAATCTGCTAAGGAGGGGATCCATGGCAAGCAAACCAGTCGCTGCCCCACAAGCTCTGAAGACCGCGATGGACCGGGCGGGCGCAGTGCCCACAGGAGAGACCGCGCTCTCCAAAGTAAAGTTCATCCGCGAAGGTTTCCGCACCGTCACCCTCTATCTCGCGGTTCATCAGGCCGCCGAACTGATTGATTTCGTCAAGCAGGCATTCGGCGCCGAGGAAACTTTTCGGGGCACCGGCTCGGCCGGCGGACTCCACGCGGAAGTCAGGATTGGCGACTCGATGTTGATGATCGGTGGTGGCGGGGCTTTTAGCGGGACGCCGACGCCCGCGTCGCTCCACTTCTATGTGCGCGATGTAGACGCCGCATACGAACTCGCGCTACGAGCGGGTGGCACTTCGATGCAGGCGCCGGTGGACCAGTTCTATGGCGACCGTGAAGCGGGCGTGAAAGACCTCGCCGGCAACCAGTGGTACATCAGCACGAACAAAGCGACCGGATACGCCCCTCCAGGCTTTCACAGCGTGACACCTTTTCTGCATCCTCGCGGCGCCCCTGCGATGATTGATTTCCTGAAGCGCGCTTTCGCAGCGGAGGAAACTTCCCGCGAGGAGTCGCCCGACGGAATCGTCCAGCACGCTATCGTCAGGATTGGCGACTCATTCGTTGAAATGGGCGAGGCCCACGGCGACTATCAG
>JBGQEW010000103.1:0-8801 GCA_041496565.1 Terriglobia bacterium
ACCGGGAAGGCCATTCTGCAGAAGACCTCAAATTGGAAGGACGAAGTTTCGCCCAGTAGCTCTCCCAACAATCTGCAGCCCTGGGTCTCCGCCGCGCGATCTCTGCTGCCATGGTTCATCCCCGCAGTCTTGTGCGTTCTGATGAAGCTGTACCTGATGACAAACGGGAAGGGTTTCCGCGTCATCGCGCGGTACCTGGGGCGCGTCGAAAGTGCGGATTACACAGGTCTCTCGTTTCTGGAGCGGCTGACCTTTTTTCGCAGCGAAATCCTGATCGAATTGCTTCTCATCCCGCTTGTGCTACTGATTTTATTCCGCTATTTGCCACGACTGTGGCGAGCTCTGTTGATTGCGTCACTCAGCTTGGGCGTCAGTCTTGTCCTCTACATTCAATTTCGCGCACTCGAAGAAACGGGCCGCTATGTGTCTTCCGAGTTGCTAAGAGTGGCGCTAAATTGGGGCATTCATGATCCGGGAGCGAACAAGGCCTACCTTCTCACGAAGGAGTTCTATGCATTTATCGGCTGCTTGACTTGTCTCGGCATGCTGCTGTGGCGAGCTTCGAGCCGTCACATTGTTGCAAGCCCCTCAACCGAACCGCGCTGGAAGGTTGTCGGCAGCGCTTATGCAGGATCGGTGGCTCTCCTCACCGTTCTCTCCTGGCTTCCACTCTTGCCCACGACGGGATACGACAGCAATGTCCTATGGCGCTCGCTCCGCGCATTCTGGCATGACGAGAGTGCAGATACGCGGGAATTCACCGGCCGCCCGATTCCGGAACTGATGGAACGCTTCCGCGAACTCACAGGCATGCCGGTCTCGAAGCGCGATCCACGCTTCTTTGCCAAAGAGAAGGGCGCTAACGTCCTCTTTTTCGTTCTCGAGACTACTCCCTCATGTTTTCTTCCTGCAGACGATTTGCTTACCGATTTTCCAAATCTTCGACGGCTGCAGGCTCGCTCGATCGTCGCTGAGAACCAGTACACAACCTACCCGTACACAGATCGCGCCCTCTTTTCGCTCTTCAGCTCCTGGTATCCCTCCGACGGCATTCAGACATTTGGCGAGCAATACCCGGACTTACGGCTGCCGGGGATGTTGCAGGCACTCGATGATGCGGGATACGCAACGGCGATGTTTGCTCCCTCGAGATGGCAAGGCCAGGAAGATGTGCAGGTACTTGCCGCACTCGGATTCCAGCAACTCGTGATCCCTACGGGCTCGCAGGTTGCGCCATACGTAGCGCGTGACATCCAACCGCGGTGGAAGGCCATCCGCGCCGGCCAAGACCTTGCCGCGCTCGCCCTGCTGAAAGTGGAAATCGCTCAGTGGTTCAAAGAGCGTCGGCCGTTTGCTGCCGTCTTTGTGCCTCAAGTTGGCCATTTGCCCTGGCCCGACGCCGTACCCGTGAGCGAAGAGGGCAACATCCTCAAACGCGGGCGCGCCGTCTTGGCCTGGCAGGACGCATGGCTGGGAGAAGTTCTCGATCTCCTCGAGCAAACTGATCAGCTCGAGAACACAGTGATCGTTATCACTGGCGATCACGGCATCCGTACCCGTCGCGAGGACCCAAACTTCATCGGCGGCACAACCGACGAATATTCGTATCACGTGCCTTTTCGTCTATTCGCGCCGAAAGCTCTCGACCATCCGCTGCGGATTCCGTGGCTTACGTCCCACATCGACGTGTCACCGACCGTGCTCGATTTGCTCGGCATCGAAAGCGGCCGCGACTATGAGCAAGGCTCACCCATCTGGGACCCTGAGCTTTCCTACCGCACGACTTTCCTGTTCGGCATGCAAACCTTTGGCGCCGATGGCTATCATTCCGGCGAACGTTTCTTCATGTGGAATCGAATGTGGGGAATTGTTTACGAGAACACGGAGCCGCACTTCGATCTCCGTGACATTGTTCCCCGCGATTCCCCCGATTCCCAGGAAGTGCATAGCATCATTTCACGGATGGTTGGTTTCCAGCAGGCTTGGGTCGCAGCGGTCGGCAGAGGGAGGAGTGCGCTCACAAAAGCAAGTGCTGAGGGGCGTTAGTTTATTCGCTTCGTGCACTCTGATTCGGCAAACCGATCGAGGTCTTGGATGCGGACTGGCCTTAGAGCGCACGTTTCGAGCGTTCGGGGCTACGGCGGAAAACTCAACGACTGGTCGCGTCGTTCGACCCAGATGCGCACCTCCTTGGTCTTGCTCTGCTTCACGGAATCGTTTTCTTCGGGGAAAGGATGGAAGGGACTGATCTCCGCGATGATAACCACGCTTGTGTCGCCTTTGGCTCCCTGCGCATCGGTGATGCGATAGCTCTTCACAGGACCGTAGTAGCCGTCTGCGCCCCAATCATCGAGGAAATCTTTGTAGCTGTAGGTCGGTGATGCTTTCCAGATACTGTAGGACTGCTCGGTTTGTCCGGCCACGAGCCCATCGAGGAACTTCTTCACCGTAGCTTTTTCGTGGTGAAAACGCGTCAGGTACCAAATCCCAAGCGTGACGAGAACTGCGAAAACTGCGGTCGTAATGAGGTAGCGAAACAGTTTCGAGTGTGGTTCTTCAGCCGTTGATTCGAGGATGCCGACGCGCACTTTCCCTCCGATCCCGCATTTCAATTCTGGCGCTTGAACAGTGCAGCGCCCGCCGCAAGGAATACGAGAGACAACCCCGATAAAACTAACACGTCCTGGTAAGTACCAACAATGGCGGCGTGCCAACGCTGTAGATATCCGCGGTATCTAGCAAAGTGACGCCCAGGTCGAGGGCGCGGAGCAAAGTAGCGGTAGATTCGCGATCATCCCGCGGGCCGTAGAAATCGGACATGCCCATGTAACCCAGGCTCTGCGCGGAAACGACAAGTGAGGATTTCCTCAAGCGGCGATATTGCATTTAAAGCTTCCTCTCGATTGAGCAGGAGGGTCAGCGTGGAGCCCCGCTTGAACGATTCAACCAAAAGATTAGTTTAATCAGGCGTCCGCTCCGTTACCAGTAGGAATGCGACGCGGGGATGGAGTCGTCGCGAAGCCTGCCTACGACTGCAGCGCGCCTCCGGCGCCGGCGGGCAGATCAATCGAGTACTTCGTGCGAGCTTTCTCCTGGTGCAGCTCGAGTGCAAGCTCGATCAGCCGGTCAATCAGCTTGGGGTAGGGCAGCCCGCTCGCTTCCCAAAGCTTCGGATACATGCTGATGGAAGTGAAGCCGGGGATCGTGTTCAGTTCGTTCACGTCGATCTTTCCGGTTCCGCGCTCGAGAAAGAAATCGCATCGCGCCATGCCGGTGCCCTCGATGGACCGGAACGAACGGACGGCGTAGTCCTGAAACTTGGCCACCTGCAGCTTGCTGAGTTTTGCTGGGATCAGAAGTTGCGTTCCGTCTTCAAGGTACTTCGCCGCGTAATCGTAGAACTCGCGATGCGGCACGATCTCGCCGGGAACCGACGCCTTCACGTCGTTGTTGCCGAGGACGGAGACTTCGATCTCGCGTGCGTTCACCGCGCGCTCAACGATGATCTTCAGCGCATATTCTCCCGCAAAATCCAGCGCCGCGGGCAGTTCCTTCGCATTCTTCACTCGAGTCATTCCCACTGACGAGCCGAGCGTGGCCGGTTTGACGAAGAGTGGAAAGCGAATCTTTCGCGTGATCGCGCGCAGGGTTGTCTCGCGGTGGCGCTCCCAATCGGAACGCGGGAACGCGACGAAACTCACGATCGGCAATTTCGCCTGCTCGAAAAGGCGCTTCTGGACGTCTTTGTCCATTCCCACAGCGGAGGCCAGCACGCCGGCGCCCACGTACGGCAATCCGGCAAGCTCGAGCAGCCCCTGGACCGTGCCGTCCTCGCCGAACGTGCCGTGCAATACGGGAAAGATCACGTCCACCCGGACGCTCGGTTGCGCTGGCACGCTCGCCAGCGGCACCAGAGCTGAAGCGCTTGGATCCGGCGGCAGGACCACGCGCAAGCCGGAGCGCAGCACTTCCGGCAGCAATGTCTGCCCGACGCTGCCAACCATCCATTGGCCGTCCTTCGTGATGCCGATCGGGACCGCCTCGTATTTTTCAGGATCGAGCGCGCGAATCACCGAAGCCGCTGAGACCAGCGACACTTCGTGCTCGCCCGAACGCCCGCCAAACAAAACGCCCACGCGCAATCGCTTCTTATCTTTGTTCATCGGATGAGTATGAGAGAGCTCAAATTTTTCCTACAGAATCTTTTTGCCCAGGCCGGAAAGTACCAGCTCGACTCCCAGCGTGGCTGTGGTGTTGTGGAGGTCAATCACCGGATTGATTTCCACCAGTTCGAACGAAACCATCGCGCGGCTATCGGCGATCATCTCGAGCGCCAGATGGGCTTCACGATAGGTGACGCCGCCGCGCACCGGCGTGCCTACGCCCGGCGCATCGCTTGGATCCACGAAGTCCATATCGAGGCTGACCGCGACTCCCGCGGTATCGTCGGTAGCGAAACGCAACGCTTCGGCCATCACCTCCCGCATTCCGCGCTCGTCGATGTCGCGCATGGTGAAGACGTGCACCCCCGATTCCTTCACCATCCGGCGCTCTTTCGAATCCAGTTCGCGGATGCCGACCATCGCCACGCTGCGCGGCTCGACCTTCGGCTTGAAGCCTCCGATCTCGGTCAACTCCGGCGGGCCATTGCCGATCACCGCCGCCAGCGGCATCCCGTGGACGTTTCCTGAAGGCGAAGTTTCCGGCGTGTTCATGTCGCCGTGCGCGTCCAGCCAGATTAGGCCAATGCGCTTTTCCAGCTTGCGAAAATGCGCCGCGACGCCGGCAACTGTCCCCGGCGCGATCGAATGATCGCCGCCGAGCACGATCGGCAACATGCCTTCGGCCAGGGTGCGCTCGGTGATTTCTGCCAGGCCTTTGCACGTCTCCGCGATTTCATTGAGATATTTCGCGCGCTTGTCGCCGTAATGCTGCTCTTCGGCCTGCTTCACGGGGATGTTGCCGATGTCTTCGACCTGGTGGCCGAGCTGTTTCAGCCGCGCCTGCAGCCCTGCAACCCGCAACGCCGATGGGCCCATATCGACCCCGCGACGGCTTGCGCCGAGGTCCATCGGCACTCCGAGGATGCGGATTTTCTCTGGCATGTGTGTATTCGTTGCGGCCCAGTTGTGCTCGCAAGGACGCTCAAGGATAGACGCGATAGAGCATGCGAGGGAAGGGGATGACTTCCCGAATGTGCTCAGTCCCGCAAATCCACGCGACAGTGCGTTCGAGTCCCAGGCCAAAACCCGCGTGTGGGACGCTGCCGTAGCGCCGCAGGTCGAGATACCACTGGAACGCGTCTTCAGGCAGATTGTGCTCGCGAATGCGCGCCACCAGTGTTTCGTAGCTCGAAAGGCGCTCGCTGCCGCCGATGATTTCGCCGTAGCCTTCGGGCGCGATCATATCAAAGCTGAGCGCCAGCTCCGGCCGCTGCTCATCGGTGGCCATGTAGAATGCCTTGATCGCCAGCGGGTAGCGGTGGATCATCACCGGGCGGTCGAATTCCTTCGAGAGAATCGTCTCTTCGTCGCCGCCGAAATCGTCGCCCCACTTCGCCGGATTGCCGCTTTTCTGCAGAATTTTCACCGCATCGTCGTACGTGATGCGCGGAAAGGGTGGCTTGATGATTTCGAGCTTGGCGACTTCCCGCTTGAGCATCTCGAGCTCGCGCGAGCGGTGTTGCACCACGGACTGCACGATCGCGCTCACCAGGTTCTCGCCCAGTTCCATCATATCGTCCAGGTGCGCGAAGCTGGCCTCCGGCTCGAGCATCCAAAACTCGGTCAAATGCCGGCGCGTCTTCGATTTCTCGGCGCGAAACGTCGGCCCAAAGCAATACACTTTCCCCAATGCCGCTGCGGTGGCTTCGATATAAAGCTGTCCCGACTGCGTCAGGTAAGCCTTCTGGTCGTCGATGTAGTTCACTTCGAACAGAGTCGATGTGCCTTCGCAGGAAGCGGGCGTGAAGATCGGCGAATCGGTCAGCGTGTAGCCACGGCTGTCCATGAAGTTGCGCGCAGCGTGCACGGCCTGTGCGCGAATGCGCAGGATGGCGGCCTGCCGCGGCGTGCGAATCCACAGGTGACGCCGGTCGAGCAGAAAATCAACGCCGTGCTCCTTGAGCTGGATCGGAAACGGATCGGATTCCGCCACGCGGTGGATCACTTCCAAGTTCGAAATGCCCAGCTCGAATCCCCCCGGCGCCCGCGGCTCCGCCCGCACCGTGCCGGTGACGGCCACACTCGATTCCTGCGTCAGCCCCTTCACCGCGTCGAAGGCGGCGGGAAACTCTTTCCGCGAGACCACGCCCTGGATCACGCCGGTACCGTCGCGGAAGATCGGGAACAATAGTTTTCCCGATTCGCGAAGATTGTAGAGCCAGCCGCGAATCGTCACTGAACCGCCGGCGTGCTCTCCTACTTGCTCAATGTTGACGATTGGCGCTGACATCCGAGCTCCCTGTGTCTCCATGGTTCACCTGCAAGAGATCATTCGCCGGCCGAAGAACTGTTTGGCACGACTGGCCGCTTCGCGCTGAAGCTTTTTTCGAGCCGGTCGAACACCGCCGTCATTTGCTCGAGCGACGGCGAGTTGGCCGCCAGTTCCCGGGGCTCGAGCACGATCGGCAACGCCTGCGGCGCGCGGGCCAGCGCTTCGAGGGCGGCTTCCCAATCAATCGTGCCCTCGAAGGGGAGCAGATGCTCGTCCTTCTCCCCGTGGTTATCGTGGACGTTGGTAGTGACGACGCGCTCGCGCATCGTCTCGAAGCTCGTCTCGACCCCGTCCTCGATGTGCGCATGGCCGATGTCGAAGCACATGCGCAGGTCGTGCAGCCGCGTATCCACGATGAAGTGGCGCAGGCTCGACGGCGAAGTCAGTTCTCCGGGAGTATTTTCGAGCGCGATCACTACACCGCGCTGCTTCGCGAAGACCACCAGGTGCTCCAACGAATTGAACGCCGCGTCGAAACGCCGCTGGTCCGCGGCGCGCCGACCGCTGTCGAGGTGCTGGATCAAGAAACGAAATGGAATGCTCTCGGCCACTTCCAGCGCTCGCTTCACTTCATCCACGGCGTCGATTCGCCGCACTCGCTCCGGGTCCGAAATCGAAATCGGGGCGCCGCTTTCGCGCTTGCCAGGCAGCAGGTCCCGTTCCATCGGCGAATGCAGCGCGTGGACCTGCATGCGATGCTCGCCCAGCCAATCGGCCAGCTCGCGGACGGTGTTCGGCGCACGGTAGTTGAAATGAAACGGCGCGCAATAGATTTCGATCGCCGGAATTCCGGCTGCCGCGATGTTCGCAAGCAGGTTCGGCGTCAGCGGCTGATCGGCGAAAAGATAGGTTGAAAGGACGCGTTCCATCTAAGTCCCTGGGCTTGGGCGCACGCACTCGTACTGGCTCGCCCGGCGCGTACAAGTATCACTCTGTAAGCGAACTATCGTGGATGGAAACGGCGCTGCCGTCAATACCCGAGGGCGACGCCCTGGCGGCGCGCATCCGGGGCGCCCAACCGCTCTCCCGTCTTCGGATCGATGCCGATGGCTTCGACCTCGGCCATCCACGAATGGATGGCGATCGGGTAGCCGCGCTGCTCGAGTTCACTCATAAGAGCAGACGGAAACGTTTCTTCGACATAAACCACGTCCGGCAGCCATTGCTGATGGAAGCGCGGCGAGTTGATGGCTTGCTGTGCGTTCATGCCCAAGCGCATCCAATTCAAAATGCTGAGCACCACCCCCGAGATGATGCGCGGCCCGCCCGCGGCGCCGGTGACGAAACTCAACTGGCCGTCACGCAGAACAATCGTCGGCATCATCGCGCTCAGCGGGCGCTTCCCCGGAGCGATTGCGTTTGCCTCCGATTGGATCAAGCCGAACATGTTAGGCGTGCCCGGATGCACGGTGAAATCATCCATCTCATCATTCAGCAGAAACCCGCTGGCGGTCGTGACGCCCGAACCATAACTATTGTTGAGCGTGTAGGTATTCGCCACCGCGTTTCCTTCGGCATCCACCACCGAGAAATGAGTGGTATGCCCCGCGCCTTGCGCCTCGCGATCGAGCCTGTCGGCGGGAATTGAGGTCGTCGCACCTATCTCGGCCGCGGCCGAGCTGCCGCGGGTGTCCGGACTCGAGTCGAACGGTGCGGGATTGCCGGCGCCGGCTTTCTTGCTCGTCGAGGCGCGCACCGGATCAATCGTCGCGCGCAATTGGGCAGCATAGCGTGGGTCGGTCAGCCCTTTTACCGGCACATGCGTGAAATCGGAATCTCCCAGATAGGCTGCGCGGTCGGCAAACACTCGCCGCAGCGCTTCGATTACCCAATGGACCGATTGCGCGTCGTCCAACCCCTTCAGCTCGATCGGCGCAAGGATGTTCAGCGCCTCGATTGCCGCGATGCCCCCGGAGCTTGGCGGCGGGCTCGTAATCACTTCCCATTTCGCGCCGCTCGCGTCGTAGCTCGCGCGCAATGCCTCGCGAATCTTCGGCTGATACGCTGCCAGCTCGTCCAACGTGATTAGACCACCCATGTGCGCCATCTCACTGGCCAGCTCCCGCGCCGTTTCGCCGCGATAGAATTCCGCCGCGCCCCGATTGGCGATTCGGCGCAGCGTCGCCGCCAATTCCGGCTGGCGGAGGATGTCGCCGGGCTGATAGAAAGCGCCATCCTTCAAGAAGATTCGCCGGCTTGTCGAAAAGCGTTCGAGTTCCGCTCTCGAAGCGCGAAGCGACGCGGCCAGTTTCTCGCTGACAGGAAAGCCTTGCTCGGCCAACCGGATCGCCGGAGCGATCACTTCG
>JBGQEW010000104.1:0-8649 GCA_041496565.1 Terriglobia bacterium
GCGCGCCGCGGAAAGGCGCATGCCTGAAGCGCAGGCTTCGCTCGCGGATGCCGCGCAGCGAAGCTTTGTTTATGTCCGCCAAGTGGATGCGCACGGGCACTGGATCGGCTTGGCGCTCCTGCTGCTGATTTTGGGAATTGGATTCGACCGGGTCGCATTCGAGGAGAGGAAGCGGTTCTATCTGGCGATGGCGCTGTTTTCGGGCGCCGTCCTTTTTCCCCTCGGCGTTTTGCTCGAGACCTGGAACGGCGGCCCCGGACCGCAAGCGATTGCGATTCTGGGATCCGCGCTCGTTATCATCGGATTGACTGGCGTCGCTTGGGGCTTCGCACGGGCGAAATAGACGCAATAATCACTTGGCTTCGCGCGTAACTTTTCTCACTGCTTACTCTTGCGATACTTGCGCGCTGAGCGCGAATGCGCGGCAGATGTACCGAGATCTCGCCAAATGGCAGCGGACCGGACGGGAATGAATACCACGCGGCGGAGATCGCGATAGACCACCTCGCGCGCCGTGGAAGCGTGCCGCAAATCTTCGCGAACCTTTGCGGAGAGAATCGCGGGATGGCCGGCCCGGCCTCTGAATCGCGGCATCAGGATTTCCTGGCCTTTCTTCCGTTGTTCGAAGGCGCGGACGAGGCGGTGAATCAGTGGCGGGGTGAGGAACACGAGATCCACTGGGTAAAGCATGAAGGCGGCTGTCGAGGGAACGCGACGCAAGCCGGCGCGCAAAGAACTGAGCTGCCCCGCTCGCCACGCGCGGTGGATGACGATCCGGGCGGCCGGCGGCACATGCCGGCGGAGCCTGGCCGCCTGGTAACCCAGAACGACGATTGGCTGCTGCAGGCCGGCACAGTTTTCGACAGCGATTTCGAATGCGTTTCTGCCGCCCAGTTGGGCGAGGGCCTTCAGAAATCGAAGGCGCGGCGACGGACCAGCCGCCAAGACGACGGGATAGATGTCCGGAGTTCTCATCGGAAGTGCAAGAGCACGGACTATAGAACAGCTCGGGCCACTTTTCTAGCGGCGCGAGAGGCCTTCGAGTTTCCTGCTTGAATGAGCCCGTGAATGGCCTTAAAATCACGGGCTTCGAAGCTGCTGCTCGCAGAAATCCGCCGAACCGTTCTTGCGGGCCGGTTGCCGCGTTGCAAAGAGGAACACACAGTGTATCCGAGCTCCTTCCGATACGTCCGAGCATCTTCGCTTGAGCAAGCTGCGTCGCAACTCGCGGAGCTCGGCGAGGACGCCAAGGCTCTCGCGGGCGGGCAGAGCCTGATTCCACTGATGAAGCTGCGGCTCTCGCGGCCCGCCACGCTGATCGATCTGAACTTTATTCCCGGCCTTTCTCACATCAGCAAGCGCGACGGCGCGATCCGCATCGGCGCTCTGGCGCGGCATGCGGAAATCGAGGGTTCGGAAATCGCCGCGGAGATCCCCATCCTGCACGATTGTGCCGCGGGCATTGCGGACGTTCAGGTGCGCAACCGCGGCACCATCGGCGGGTCGCTCGCGGAGGCGGATCCGAGCGGCGACTGGGGGCCCGTGCTTCTGACTCTTTCGACGGAACTGCATTGCACCGGCCCGCAAGGTACGCGCACGATCGCACTCCGGGATTTCTTTCGCGACGCTTATACGACCGAGCTGGGCCCGGGCGAACTGCTGCGCGAAGTTAGCGTCAAGCTGCCGCCGAAGAATTCCGGCGGGGCTTATCTCGCATTCAAGCGCTGTGCTCCGGTGTATGCGAGCGCCAGCGCCGCTGTGCAACTGATCCTGGCGGACCACGATACCTGTAAGGAAGCGCATGTCTATCTAGGATGCGTGGGACTGCTGCCGGTCCACGCGGTCGGAGCCGAACGCGAATTGCACGGGCGCAAAGTCACGGCAAAATCGGTTGAAGCGGCGGCGGAAGCCGCCATGGCCGCGGCCGACCCGCAGCCGGACATGCGCGGTTCGGCGGAATACAAACGAGTGCTGGTGAGAAGTCTGACGAAACGAGCCATCGAAGCCGCGCTGCACCGTAGTCGCGGGGAGCACGTGGAGGTGAGTCACGAATATGTCGGACGCATCTGAACGCGTCTCCCTGCACGTCACGGTCAACGGCAAAGCGCACGATTTGCAAGTGGAGCCGCGCCTGCTGCTGGTGGATTTGCTGCGCGAGGAACTGAACCTCACCGGCACGCACATCGGTTGCGACACCAGCTATTGTGGCGCCTGCACGGTGCTGCTCGATGGCGTCACGGTGAAGTCCTGCACTGTCTTTGCCGTTCAGGCGCATCAGAGCGAAATTCTGACGGTGGAGGGCCTGGCTCGGGACGGAGAGCTGCATCCGATTCAGAAGGCCTTCGCGGCGTGTCACGGATTGCAGTGCGGCTACTGCACGCCGGGGCTTCTGATGTCCACTTATTATCTGCTTTCGAAGAACCCGCATCCCAAAGAGAAAGACATTCGCAAGGCCATTGCCGGGAACACCTGCCGGTGTACCGGCTATCAAAATATTCTCAAGGCCATTCGCGTCGCCGCCGAAACCAACGCGAAGGAAGCAGAATAAATGCACATCAGCTTCGGCGGTGATTTCACTGTTCGGAAAACGGCGGAGGAGGTCTACGATTTCCTGACGGACGCCAGCCGCTTCTGCCCGTTGCTTCCCGACTATCAGAGCATGCAGAAAGAAGATGACAAACATTTCACAGTCACTCTCCGCGTGGGCATCTCACACATCCGGGGAGACGCCAAAGTGAAGATGAGACTTCTCGAGGAGGAGCGGCCTCGCCGCGCAGTTTACGAGGGCAAGGGGGACGTGGCAGGAGGGATGGCCACTCTGACGGCTGGGTTCGATCTCGAGAAGGCGCCGGGAGGATCGAAGGTGATCTGGAAGGGCGAGGCGCAGATCGTGGGACGCCTGGCCTCGCTGGCCGGAGGCTTGCTGGAGCCGCTCGCGAAAAAGAATGTTCAAAAATTGATCGACGGCCTGCAAGCGGCATTAGCATAGGCTGCACTCAAGAGTTTTGTGGAAGCGGGAGACGGTTCGTGAAGAAGAAGCGATCATCGGCGAAGAAAAGCAAACGGCGCACGAAGGCAAGAAGCAAACCCGCGGTGCGCGAAACCGCAGCGAAGTGGGTCGGGAAGCCGATTCAGCGCCGCGAAGAAACGCGCCTGGTGCAGGGCAAGGGCACGTTCGTTGACGACTACAAGCTCGAAGGCATGCTCTACGTCAAGTTTGTGCGTTCACCTTACGCTCACGCCCAAATCGTGCGAGTGGATGTCTCGCAGGCCATGGCAGTGCCGGGAGTCGTGTGCACGCTCACGGGCGAGGAAGTTGCGGGACTCGTCAAACCATTTCCGGAGATCGGGCCGGATGCCGGGCAAAGGATTGTGGATTATCCGATGGCCGTCGAGAAGGTCCGATACCAGGGCGAGCCGGTTGCCGCGATTGTAGCCGAATCGCAGATGGCCGCGGCGGATGGCGTGGAGCTGGTCGAAGTCGAATATGAGCCCCTGCCGCCGGTCATGGACGCGGAGACGGCCATCAAGGATGAGTCCATTCTCCACGAATCGGCGGGCACGAACCGCAACTGGCATGGCGAATTCGAATATGGTCACGTGGACAAGGCGTTCGCCAAAGCCGCGCACATCGTCCACATCGACCGCCTGCATTTTCATCGTTTCTCGAGCACGCCGCTCGAAAACAACGCGGTGATCGGCGAATGGAACCCGAAGGAAGAGCGCATTCATTTCCGATCGAACAATTCATTCCCGGCATTTGCGGCGCAATTTCTGTCTCCGGCGCTGGGCGTGCGCATCGACCAGATGCAGATGCAGAGCCTCGACATCGGCGGCGGCTTCGGCATCAAGATTACAAACTATCCCTACATGGCGATTTGTGCGCTCGCCTCGCGCAAGACCGGCGGCCGTCCGGTCAAATGGACCGAGACGCGCACCGAGCACATGCTCGCGAGCGCGCACGGCAACGAGCGGACGTTCCTGGACACTCGAGTCGCGCTCGATGAGAACGGAGTGATCACGGCGATTGATTCGCGGCACCTGGATGATTGCGGCGCGTATCCGCGTTATGAGCCGCTCGGCTGCATCATCTGGGCGCAGGTGCTGCCCGGCGCGTACCGCATCCGGAACATGCGCATCGATTTCTCGCAGGCGGTGACCAACAAGTGTCCGGTGGGGCCGAATCGCGGCTATTCGCGGATGCAGCATCTCTGGTTTCTCGAGCGCGTCATCGACATCTGCAGCCACACCCTGGGAATCCCGGGCGATACCATGCGGATGCGAAACTACATTCGCCCCGATGAATTCCCCTATACAACTCCGAACGGCTGCGTCTATGACTCCGGGAATTATCCCCAGATGCTCAAGATCGCCAAGAACTTGATCGGCTGGGACGAATGGAAGCGGAAGCAGCAGAAAGCGCGGGAAGAGGGCCGGATGCTCGGAATCGGGATCGGCACAACGCTCGATTCCGGCACGAATAATTTCGGCCAGGCGCGCATCGTCAATCCCTACGCCCCATATTCGGGCCAGTCGAAGGCTGCGAATGTGAAGCTCGATATCTACGGAGAAGTGGTTGTCAGCCTCGGTTCGGTGCCGCAGGGGCAGGGTCACGAAACGACAGCGTCTCAGGTCGTCGCCGAGGTCCTCGGGATTCCGCCGGAAATGGTGAACGTCCGCCCGGGCTTCGATAGCGAGCAAAACGTTTACACGGGCCACACCGGAACCTATGCCAGCCAATTTGCCGTGACCGGGCTTTCGGCCATTCATGGAGCAGCGGAGAAACTGAAGGCTGAGCTGAGCCGGCTGGCAGCGTTTGCATTGAAGGCGAAGGAAAAACATTTGGAATTTGGCGTGGGCGAGCAGGGGCCCGAAGTGCGAGTGAAGGGAACCAAGAAAGCGATCAATTATTGGGGGCTGGCCAATCTCGTCAACGTAAACAATGCGGAGCTGCCACAGTCATTCGAGAACGTCACGCTGAATTGCCGGTACGTTTATAAAGCGCCGTTCAAGGTCCCGGACGTCAAGCGCAAGTATGGCAATTTGACGCTGACGTATGCCGCGCAACTCCACATGGCGGTGATCGAGGTGGATCGAGAAACCTTTCAGCCGAAAATTCTCGCCTATGCAGCCGTGGATGATTGCGGCCGGACGATCAATCCATTGATCGTCGAGGGCCAAGTGCACGGAGCGACCGCGCACGGAATTGGCGCGGCGCTGATGGAAGATTGCCGCTACGACAAGGATGGCGACATGCTCGCCAGCACCTTCAGCGATTACACTCCCATCACGGCGATGAACATGCCCGATCTCCTCTATGGACATCTCGAGACCCCGTCGCCGTTTTCGTACAATGGCGCGAAGGGCATGGGCGAAGGCGGCGCAGCGCCGGTGCACACGGTCTGCGCGGCGCTCCAGGATGCGCTCTATGCGCGAGGGGTCGTGATCGACAATTCGCATAACACTGGCGACAGCATCTTCCAGGCGGTCGAGCGCGCCCGGAAGGGCACGGGAAGCGAGCGAGTGCGGCTCGAGCGGCGGCTCGCCGCCGGCTGAGATTTTGCAACCGGTCATGGCGCCCAGGGGATTTTCTTCCGGAGATCTTTTCTTCCGAGACAGTTCGGAGAGCAAAGGAGCCGATTGGCAAAGCGCGTCTGCATCATCGGCTGTGGCGCGATCGGGAGTTTGTATGCGGCTCACCTCGCTCGCGTCGCCGAGGTTCACGCTTTCGTACGCCGGCCGGAGCACGCGCGGGCGCTCAATGAACAGGGCCTGCGCGTTTCTGGAAAGCACGATTTCAGTGTGCGATTGCGTGCCTCCACCCGGGCCGATGAAATTCCCGAGTGCGACCTGGGCATCGTCTGTTCGAAGGCGACCCAGACGGCCGAAGCCGTGGCGCCGCTGGCCAATCATTTCCCGGACGGCGCGATTCTCTCCGCGCAGAATGGCATCGGCTGCGAGGAACTGATCGCCAAGCACGCGCGGGGCTACATCATTCGCGGCACAACATTCATGAGCGGTTCCCGGCACAGCGATACGCACGTGCAGTATGAGCTCGACACGGCAACATGGATGGGCCCGTTCGAACCATCGGAAACGCCGTTTGCCGTGGTGAAGGAAGCGGCAGACCTGATCATCGCGTCCGGTTTGAAAGCCGTGCCGCTGAAAGACGCGCGGCCAGCGCAGTGGTCTAAAGTGATTTTCAATACAGCCGTGAACGCCGTTTCGGCGCTGACGGAGCTTCCTCACTGCCGTGAATTTGCCGAGGAGGAGAAATTCTCGGACGTTGGCCATCTGCTGCACGAACTGATCGAGGAGGGCAAGCGAGTGGCCGCGGGCCTGGGAATTCCCTTGTATGAAGATCCGTGGGAGATGAACAAAGTGGGGGCGCAGACGGATCATCCGCCGTCGATGCTGTATGACATCCGGCATCATCTGCAGACGGAAGTGGATTTTCTTGGCGGCGCAATCGCGCGCGAGGCCGCGCGCCACGGCCTGACCGCGCCGCTGCATACGGCGCTGTATCGTTTGATCAAGGCAAAAGAATCGTCGTGGAATTGGAAGGGGAGCGGGGAGAAGTCGGCGGGATAGAAAGACGTCCCGGCGTGTTGGGCGATTGTGCATCTGCCGGAGGAGCGGAACAGCAATGGGTTACCCGTTGGATGAGGAAAAATGGAAGCGCGTGCGGGAGATGATGTCGAAACACGACCTCGACGCCGTCGTCGTGCGCGCGCCGGATAACGTCCTCTACCTGACCAACTACTGGACGATGAAGGGGTACGACATCGCGATTTTTCCGCGGGAAGGTGATCCCACGCTTCTTGTCATCGAGCCGCAGTTTCGCGAAGCGCAGCATACCGCATGGAACAAGGACGTGCGCTTTTTTCGTTTCTACCATCCGCAGGACCCGCGCCCTCCGATGGCGCGGTCGCTCGATCAGTGCCTCGATGTGCTGCGCGAGCGGAAATTGACCGGGCGCGTCGGTGTCGAACTCTCGCAGCTTTCCCAAATATGCGACCGCATGGTCGGCGAGCCCAGCCTCTATACGCAGGCCTATTTCGATGCCTTCCGTGGCGCTTGCAAGGTGGTGGTGGATGCGACGCCCCTGCTGGCGGACGTGAGAGCGATCAAGACCGCACAGGAAATCGAGCGCATGAAACTGGCCAACGAACTGGCGGCCGCGGGAATGGAGCACGCGCGCGCAGAAATCAAACCGGGAATGAAGGAAAGCGAAGTCGCGGCGATGATCGAAGGCCACATCCACGCCATCGGCGTCGGCTACAAAGGAAAAGTGGAGATGGCGCGCGCCTTCACGCTGGTGTGGTCAGGGAAGGGCATTGCCACGTTCACGGCCACGAGTCACCGGCCGGTCCAGGCCAATGAACCGACGCTGGTCGAAATCTGGGTTTGCGCCGACGGGTATTGGACCGATCTAACGAAAAACCTTTGCCCCGGCAAACTCACGCCGGAATATAACAAGCTGCTCGATCAACTCTTGAAAACTTTCAACTACGCCGCAGCGTATGTGCGAGACGGCGCGAGCCTCGCGGAACTCGACCGGATGATTCGGAAGGGAATCGATGCAGCCGGATATGCGGGCCAGCCGTCGCACCCCGTGGCCCACGGAGTGGGAGCACGCGCGCATGAGCCGCCGTACGCCCATCAGGCAGCGCCCGGCGTCATGAAAAAAGGTATGGTGCTCGCGATCGAGCCTGGAATTTATTGGGAGGGCGGCGGCGGGTTGCGCCTGGAAGACAATTTCTGGATCACGGAAAATGGCAACGAGAAACTTTGCTCCTATCCGGATGATTTTCGCCGCTGACAGCGGCAGGCGGTGCCCAAGATGAATGCAGAACTCGTGGAGAAGATTCTCTCGCAGGTGAACGAAGAAGAGATCATCTCCATGGCGTGCGACGTGATCAATATTCCGAGCCCCACCGGGGAGGAGCGCGAGATGGCGCTCTACATGCGCCGGACGCTTGAAAGCATCGGCCTGCGTGTGACATGGCAGGAAGTGGAGGAGGGGCGCGCGAATGTGATCGGCCTTTGGGAAGGCAGCGGCACGGGCAAAAACCTCATGTTCAACGGCCACATGGACACTTCCAACACGGGCCGCGAAGCGCATCTTACCGGAATCGGCTACAAGCCCCACGCCATCGTCAAGAACGGGATGATTTATGGCCTGGGCATTTACAACATGAAGGGCGCGCTGGTTTGCTACACCCAGGCAGTGAAGGCTTTGCAACGGGCCGGCGTGAAGCTCGATGGGAGCCTACTGATCGCGGCCGTCGCCGGCGAGATCGAGAAAACGCAGTGGGGCGATGAATTTGTCGGCAAGGAATACCGCGGCTATGGCGTCGGGTCGCACTATCTGGTGTGCCACGGAATCGTGCCGGACATGTGCATTCTCGGCGAGCCGACCGACATGCAGCTTGTGCTTGGGCACTATGGCTCCTTCTGGGTTCGGATTTCCACGCAGGGCCCCTACGTTCACACGGCCTTCGGCCGCGGTCGCGAGCGCGAGAATTCGATTCGCCGGATGCACGATGTCTTGAATGTGATCTACGAATGGATTCCGAAGTGGGAGGAGGAAGCAAGCTACGCCGGCCAAAAGGGAATCGTCAACGTCGGCGGAATTCGCGGCGGCCA
>JBGQEW010000105.1:0-8498 GCA_041496565.1 Terriglobia bacterium
CGCGTCCGGATGATAAAGACCTGCGATTCCCGCCACGTCCCAGTGGAATCCGCCGGCCAAAATCTGCAGGCCGAGACGCGCCTGGCCGCTGCTCTCGGTGCCGATCAGATCGTTGGAGATTTTTCGGGAGGATTGCCGGCCGGAAGCTTCTCCAACGAGATTTACGTTGCGAAAGACGGGATAGGAGAACGCGACGCCGTAAACGGTCACATCATTCTGCGTAAACCTCGTGAGCGGGGCCTGTAAGATCCCGACGCCGACGTCGCCGAAGAACTTCAGCTTTCCGATGTGCTTTTCGAGAATCACCATGGCGAAGACGTTCGTCGTATTTGTCCCAATCCCCCGCTGCTGATTCGAATTCGGCATCTCGAATCCGAAACGGAAGGCGAATGCTGGGCGGCGCTTTCCTTCGCCGATGATTCGTACCTTCGTCCACAGGGAGAAATCACCCGCATCACTTGTGGATCTGGTCGAGGGCAGATCGAGCGGGGTGAAACTTGCGCCCTGGCTCTTGATGGAAAGAAACTTTCGGGCGGCGCCCTGGAGTTGCAGTTCCACGATCTTGCCGACGCCCAGCCGGAGGTTCATCACGCCGATGGAGGTCTGGTCGCCGGAAAGAACCGAAAACGGGATGCGCTCATCCTGCAGGAAGTCGAAGCCGGCTTGCACGCGGAGGGTGCCGGGCGCGACGGTCTCCGCGTCGGGCGTTTGCAAGGGGCGATCCTGCGCGGCCAGAGGCAGCGACCCGAACAGGCACAGGAGCAAGGGAAGAATGGCGGTTCTTGGGTAGTTGTTCAAGATTGCGCTTCGATAACGCATGGCATCGAAAATGAGCTGTCTCGTCGCCTGCCCGCCCCCGTGCCATAGATTCGCCGCTATCCTAGACCAGTCGCCCTCAATCTCCAAGCGCGTAGTTGATGACCGCCAGTGCGGCAATTACGGCCGTTTCGGCGCGGAGGATGTTCTGCCCCAGCGAAGCCTCTGAAAACCCTGAGTCGAGCGCCGCCTTCAATTCAACCTCGGTCCAGCCGCCCTCTGGGCCAATTGCCAGGACGACAGATGGAGCTTGACGGTCCTCGATCGTCGTCCGTGCGGGCACAACGTGCAGTGCTCCTGCGCCTCCTTCGTTAGCTGACTGCAGTGAAAAGAGCGTGCGAATCGGAGGCGCCTCCGGATTTTCCGAAAGCAGAATATTGAACGACGACTTGGCCGAAGGGAACGCGGCCGCCGGATGCGCGATTGCCGCGAGCGTTGGGGGACGCAATCGCCGCGACTGTTGCGCCGATTCCACGAGGATCTTTCCCCAGCGTCGAGCTCGTTTCTCCGAGGCCGCAACCAGGGCCTTTTCGCTGCGCGCCGCCGCAATCGGGATAATTTCCGTGACACTCAACTCGGTCGCCTTTTCGAGGCACCACTCAAATCGATCGAACTTGATGATGGAGAGCAGCAAAGTGATGATCAGCGCCGGCTCCCCCGCCGGAAGCTGTTCGACCAGAGCGAACGTGATGGCATCACGGCGCACGCCTTCGACGCGGGCGAGCCAAACGGCGTGCCCGTCGCTCAACTCGTAGTGTTGCCCAGGCTCCGCCCGAAGCACGCGTCCGAGATGCTCGGCTGTTTCGCCGCGCACCACAGCCGCATCGCCGTCAAATCGCTCGACAAAAAACCTGCGCCGCATACTGATGCCCTCAATAGAATCCTGAGGCTATCCCAGAATGTGAAAAGTTGGGAGGGCGAACTTTTTCGTAGAAATCGGGGACTAGCCGAAAATGTCTTTTACCTTGTCGAAAAAGGTCGAGGTGCGCGCCGCCGGCTTGTTGTCCACCTTAAGAATCTGTCCGAGCTGCTCGAATAACTTCCGCTGCTCGCGCGTAAGCTTCGACGGCGTCACCACCTGCACGTTGATATAGAGATCGCCTTTTCCGCCGTGGGGGTTCGGAAGGCCCTTGGCCTTCAAGCGAAAAATCTGGCCGCTTTGCGTTCCCTCGGGGATGGCTAGCGGTTCCGTGCCGTTCATCGTTGGAACGTTGATCTTTTCCCCCAGCGCCGCCTGCGCCACGGTGATCGGGATGGTGCAGAACAGATCCGAATTACGCCGCTCGAAGATGGGGTGTTCCTTCACTTCCAGCACAACGTAGAGGTCGCCGGGAGGCCCGCCATTCGCGCCCGGCTCACCTTCGCCGGCCACGCGCAAGCGCGTTCCCGTGTCCACTCCGGCGGGGATGCGCAAATCAATGGTGCGGTCCCGCTCGATGGTTCCGTGTCCACGGCAATTCTGGCACGCCTCGCGGATCACTTGCCCCGTGCCGCGGCAAGCCGGACATGTCCGTGAAATCGCAAAAAATCCCTGCTGATAGTGCATCTGCCCGCGCCCGCCGCAATTCTGGCAGGCGGACATTCCCGTGCCCGGCTTCGCGCCCGTGCCCTTGCAGATTTCGCACACATCGAGACGGGGGATGCGAATTTTTGTGGTGACCCCCGTGGCGGATTCTTCGAACGTGAGCGTCATGTCGTAGCGCAAATCGGAGCCTCGCTGCGCGCGCGCGCCGCGGCCGCGTTGCCGACCAGCCATGCCGAAGACGTCCTCGAAGCCGAAGAAATCACCGAAGATGTCGTGAAACTCTTCGAAGATGGTTCGGTTGATGCCAGGATCGAAGGAGACCCCGGAAAGACCCGCGTGGCCGTAGCGATCGTACACGGAGCGCTTCTGACTATCGCTCAGCACGCTGTACGCCTGGGTGGCTTCGCGAAAGCGCTCCTCGGCATCCTGCTTGTGTTCGGGGTTACGGTCGGGATGCCAGCGCAGCGCCGCTTTGCGATAGGCACTCTTCACCTGGTCGGCCGTGGCGTCACGCTGGACGCCAAGGACTTCGTAATAATCTCGTTTGCTTGCAGGGCTCATACGTGTCTTCTAATTTTCCAGGGCATCTGCGGCGGAAGCCGCACGGGACGGCTGGCTCGTCACGCGAACCATCGCCGGACGCAGGACCTTCTCGTGCAGCATGTAGCCGGCCTGCAATTCCTCGATCACGGTGCCTTCGGGATGCATTGAACTCTCGACGCGTTCGATGGCGTGGTGCATGTGCGGATCGAATGGCTTCCCCACCGCCTGAATGCGCGCGAGTCCCTGCTTCGCCAGCACGTCCCAGAGCTGCCGCCGGATCAGCTCGACACCTTTGCGGTATTCCTCGTAGGCCGGGTCTTCATGCGCCGCGATCGCCCGGTCGAAGGCATCGATAACGGGCAACAGATCCTCCACCAACGCCGTTACCGCGCGGCGATTCTCCTGGTGGCGATCACGGTCGATGCGCTTGCGATAGTTTTCAAAATCCGCCTGCCGGCGGACCAACGTGTCGAGTAGCTCCTGCTTCTCTGCCTGCAACTTTGCCAATTGGTCGGCCTGGGTTTTTTCCTTCACCGAGACTCCCTGGTCGGCCGCCGAATCCACTCCCACATGGATATCCACCTTGTCAGCATCTTTCTTGGCATTCACGGTTTGTTTTCACCCCGCAGGCTTTCGCCGAAGAGCTCGGCCATGAAGGCCACGGCGGTAATCACGCGTTCGTAGTGCATGCGCATCGGGGCGAGAATGCCCATGGTGCCCTGCGCCTGGTCGTCCAGAGTGTATGGAGCGCTGACGAGCGCGAGGTGCTGTCCCGCGGTCGACATTTCCTTGATGCCGAATTCCACGTGCACCGGCTCGGGCGATTCGATGCAGCCGTTCAGCAATGCCACCAGTCGTCCGCGCTCCTCGATGGCGGAAAGCAGTTCGCCCATCTGCTGCTGGTCGGCGAATTCCGGGGCGGAAGCAATCTGCGCCGCGCCTCCGATATACACTTGCCGTTCGCCGTCCTCGCCGAGCATGCTCGGGTCGCACAACTGAAGGGCGCTCGAAGCCAAGCGTTCGTACCTTTCGCGCTCCTGCGCCAACAGCACCTTCAAATCCGCGCGAATGGCTTCGAGCGTCCATCCGCCGTAGTGCCGGTTCAAATAATCCGCGATGGTATCGAGCTCGGGCTGTCCAAAGATGCGCTCCGGGCGAATAATCTTGTCGCGAGTGATGCCCCCAGTGCCAACGAGAACTACGAGTACGCGGTTATCCGGCAGCATGATAAACCGCAAATGCTCCACAGCCGTGCGCGCGAGTGGTGGCGAGACGATGATGCCGAGGCCGCGCGAAACCGCGGCCAGCACGTGGCTGGCGCGTTCCATCAACGCTTCCGGGGTGTCCGCCGCGGCCAGCTCCTGCCGAATCCATCGCCTGTCTTCCGAGCTGGCGGTTCCCTGTGTGGCCACCTGGTCCACGAAGAAACGATAGGCCGCCGCAGTGGGCACGCGCCCTGCGGAAGTATGAGGCTGGAAAAGGTATCCCTCATCCTCGAGGTCGGCCATCACGTTCCGAATCGTCGCTGAGCTCAGCGTTTCTCCGTGGCGCTTTGAGATCGCGCGCGAAGAGACAGGTTCGCCCGTCTCGATGTACGTGCGCACAATGTCCGCGAGAATTTGCTGATTCCGTTTCAGTTGCAGGACCCGACTCCTCGTTCAACCGGTTGTAATCTTTCGCTGACGCTCCAAGCTTGCGCGAGAGCAGCGACAAGAAAACCCGCTATGGAAAGTTTAATCGGGCCGCAGGCAAGCGTCAACCTCGGTGGCGGTGAAGGTAGCAACGCGGGCGACTGCGCCGCAAGTTAGAGGAGGCGTTCGAGGCGGCCGAGGAGATTTTCGTCGAGCCAGCCGTTGCCGGCCTCTTCGCGCATCACGGCAAAGGCGTCACCCGCAGTCATGGCTTCGCGGTAGGGCCGGTCAGTGGTCAGCGCGTCGTAGATGTCCGCGACCTGGATGACTCGCGCTGTCAGGGGGATTCGCTCTCCGGCGAGGCGATCGGGATAGCCGGAGCCGTCGAACCGTTCGTGGTGATGGCGAATGATGGGGAGGACTTCGCGGAAGGCCATCATTGGCTCGCAGATGTGTTCGCCGATGAGGGGGTGCTGCTCGACGATTTTTCGCTCGGCGGGCGAGAGCGGCCCAGCCTTCAGCAGGATCGCATCCGGAACGGCGACCTTGCCGATGTCATGGAGGCGCCCAGCGAGCTCAAGGGAACGGATCTGGTCCCAGGAAAGCCCCAAATCCTCGCCCATCGCGACTGCATATTGCGAGATGCGCGCCCCATGCCCTTCCGTGTAGGGGTCCTTGGCCTCGATGCTCCGCGCCAGAGAGAGTAGGACCGTTTCGGCTTGTTCGTCCACAAGACCTTTGAAACTCAGCAAGCTCGTCATGGAGTCCTCCGCAGCGTTCCGTACAGTCCAAGGAACTGCGGAATACTCGGTTCTCCTTGCCGCCGGCCAACCGGAATAAATGGTCGTCATAGCTTCCTCAGTTGACGCGAAATCGCTCCGCCAGAAACGAGCGGAGACTGCGGGGGACAATTCTACTTATGCTCGCGAAGCTCCAATTCCAAATAAGAATAAGCGGCGTCTTTGGAATGATTTAGTTTCGAGTGTCGAGAGCGGAGGAGTTCAAAACTTCTCGGCGTCTAAAAAGATTACGCGATACCGGTACTGGGGTACTGCGTTTTCCACAGGGGGTCTTAATGTGGATGCATCTGCTCGGCACTATGGCTTGCAATCAACGTATTGGAGGAGCGGGAAGCCGCATGGGAAAATAGTTTTCCACAGGCCCTCTCAAAGGCGAGGCATGTTATTGATACGACGAGGCCGATGCGAAATTGTAGAGATGCACCCTGTGGAAAACACGACTGGCAAGACAACCGCCCAAGAGTGTCTCCACAAGAAGTCACTCTTAATCTCTCGTGGAAGGTCGATCTCTCGAAGGCGGCCGGAACCTGGCGATCTTTGGCGCTTGACGCCCTCGGCTACCAGATCTTGCACCGCACCGCAGCCGGCCGCACCATTGGGTCGCCTTCCTTGCAGGAAAAGGCATCGTAAAACGTCTGCATGTTCGACGGTGCGCCAATAGCCCTGAATTTCCCCAATGGGTGAGGGTTCGTCGCCACCATGAGGCGGGCATATTCCGGCCGGACGTTGCTCGACCAGATCTGCGCGAAAGAGATAAAAAATCTCTGCTCGCGTGTGTAGCCGTCAATCTTCTGCTCCGCATTCTTCCCTTCCGCCGTATTCCCGAACGCGATGTGCGCGACCGTCAGCCCGCCGAGGTCGGCAATGCTTTCCCCGAGGACGAGTTTACCGTTCTCGTGCAGATCGCCTTCCACTGCGTAACCGTCAAATTGTTTCTGAACGCATTCGGCGCGCTCCTCAAAATTCTTGTGATCCTCGGGAGTCCACCAGTTCTTCAGATTGCCCTGCGCGTCGAACTGGCTGCCGCTGTCGTCGAAGCCGTGCGTCATTTCGTGTCCAATGACTGAGCCCATTCCGCCGTAATTCGAAGCGTCGTCGGCCTTCGGATCGTAGAAGGGCGGCTGGAGGATGCCCGCCGGGAAAACGATCTCATTCATGGTTGGATTGTAATAGGCATTCACCGTCGGAGGGCTCATGCCCCATTCGGTGCGATCCACCGGCTTGCCGATTTGCGCCAGGTTGCGCTTGAAATCGAAATCGTTTGCGCCGAAGGAATTCAGCACGTACGGGCCGCGATTCACCTTGTAAGCGGAATAATCGCGCCATTGGTCGGGATAGCCGATCTTGATCGTGAATGCGCTCAGCTTCGCGAGCGCCTGCTTCCGAGTGGCGTCGCTCATCCACGGCAGCGTTTGCAGGTCTTCGCGCAGCGCCGCGATCAGGTTGTGCACCATCTGGAGAGCAGCGGCCTTCGCTTCCGGCGGGAATGCTTTGGTCACGTATTTCTGCCCCAGGTCTTCGCCGAGCGCGCGGTCCGTGCTCCCGACGCATCGCTTCCAGCGCGGCTGCAACTCTGTGGTGCCGGTCAAAGTGCGGCCGTAGAAATCAAAATCCTCGTTCACAAACTTTTCGGACAGGTTGGGCGCGGCACGATGAATAAAATGCCACCGCAGGTATGTCCTCCAGTCCGCCATCGGCACGGACGCCAGCATGTCGTTCGCCCGCTTGAAGAAATCCGGCTGGCTCACGTTCACTTCCTCGATCCCCGGGAAACCAACCGTCTTGAAATACGCCTCCCACGAAAGGTTCGGCGTAAGCGCCTTGAGGGCCGCGCGGTCCATCTTGTGATAGATGTTGTTGGGGTTGCGGCGCTCAACGCGCGTCATCGAAGCCTCGGCCAGTCTTGTTTCGATATCGAGCACGGTCTTGGCTTCGGCGGCTGCCGTCGCAGCGTCGTCGCCCATCAGTGCGAACATCTTCGCGACATGCGCGACCAATCCCTCGCGCAGCTTTTGCGATTTCTCGTCCGTCTTGGTGTAGTAGTCTCGGTCCGGCAGGCTCAGCCCGCCCTGCCCCGCCAGGCCGATCACGCGAGTGCTGTCCTTGAAATCCTGCTCCGAGCTGAAAAAGAAGAGCGCGCCCACGCCCGAAGCCTGCAGGTGCGCGATTTCCGTCTGGAGCGAAGCACCGTCCGTGAGCCCCGCGATGCGCACCAACTCCGGCCCGAGCGGCTTAGCTCCTTGTGCTTCGATCTCAACGGTATTCATGCAACTCGCATAGTAGTCGCCGATCTTCTGGTCGATTGAGCCCGCAGCGGCGTTGCGATTCTTGGCTGCGTCTTCCAGGATTTGGCGCAGGATCTCCTGATTGCGGTTTTGCAGCTCGTTGAAGCGGCCCCAGGTCGGATATGCCGCAGGGACTGGATTCGCCTTCATCCACCCGCCGCCGGTATATTCATAGAAATCTTTGCATGGCGATGCGGAGGTGTCCATATCGCCCGGAACAATGCCGTGCGTGTCAGCTATTGTCGCCGGCTTCGCGGCGGCCGTGGACGATCCCTTGGCGACAGCCGAATTCGATTCCTTTGCGGACGAACAGGGCGCCGCGTAACCGCTCAATGGAGCTACCAGCGCGAGAACAACAAACGCAATCCACACACGGAATGAAAAGCTCATCCCCTCACCTCATGGTTTTGATCAATCGATCGGAACGCTGGCTATTGCCATCGCGGCTCTCGAAGCCCCACGTCTCCGAAGCCGCGGCCATTGTAGCAGTAGCCTTTCGTTTGGGATTCTCTTTTTGTCAGTTCCCGTCCCGCAGACCGGACTTTCCCGCGGCATCAATTTCGACCGACCCGCCTCCGATTAGTTTTTCTGTTTCTTTTGCCAATCTTCTTCAGTCAGCGGCGCCAGCGGCTCGAGTTTTTTCTTGTCGAGCTGGGGATTGATCGCAGAAACTTCCTTCGACGCGGCGGAGTCGAGTTCGGTTCCGAGCTTATCCATTTCGCGCTCCAACACCGCGATTCGGTCGAGCTGGGTCTTGGTCGGGGCGCCTTCGTAGCCATTCACCGCGCCATACAACGAAAGCACTTTCTCCCGAAGCTCGATTTCCCCGGTCATCGCGCCTTCCTTGGTGGCCGCCATTTTCTTGTGCAGAGTTTCGAGCGAATCCGCCAGCGACTGA
>JBGQEW010000106.1:0-8483 GCA_041496565.1 Terriglobia bacterium
AAAAGCCGTGCGGACGAGTCAAATTGTGTTCGGGGAACGCCAGCATCTGCTGCGCGTGCTCGATTCGGTGGAGCGGAGCCAACTGCCGCACGCGCGGATGGAGCAAGAGCGCCGCGTGATCGAGCAGTTGATCCACGCGCGGACGCAGGAGCTGAACCGCATCAATTCCGGCTGGGACGAGAAGGTGGGCACGGTCTTGAGCGCGGAGGTGAAGCCGGAGGTCCTCGACCAGCTTTCGCGGCAGGCTCCCAAAGAAGACTTTTACATGTTGCGTCTGATCAGCGAGCATCCCAAGGTTACGTCGAAGACGCTCGAGCGGCTCTCGCATCATCCCTATGCCGCGATTCGCGAAAACATCGCGCGACATCCCAACAGTGACGCGGAAACGCTGCGCCGGCTGAGCCGCGACCGCTCGCAGCCGCTTTGGTATCTGGTGGCGTTCAATCCGAACGCGCCGGAGAGTTTGCGGCGCAAGCTGCAAGAGCGCATGCGGCGCTTGGGAGAAAAGGTTCCCACGCAGTAGAATCCGCGGGATGGCTCTCGTCCTCCCGTCCCGCCTGAATATCGCGGAAGAATTTCTTTCGCGTCTTGCGCGCGAGCATCCCCATCGAATTGCCATTCTCGGCGAGCCGGCGGCCGTGCGCTATCGCGATCTTGACGACGCGGCAAACCGCTGCGGCAATGCGCTCCGCCAGCAGGGCTGTGAGCCGGGCGACCGCGTCTTGCTGATGCTTCCAGATTCCCCGGAATTCATCGCGGCATTTTTCGGCGCGGCAAAAATAGGCGCGATCGCCGTCCCCGTAAATCCCCACGCACGCGCCGCGGACTACGAACACTATTTGAGCGATTGCGGCGCACGCTTCGCGATCGTGCATTTCGCGGCCCTCGCTGAATTTACCACGGCGGAATCGTCCCCCGCCCTCGAGAGCATCGTCGTGGTTGGCGCGGCCGATCGCGAGCACACGACAATCGGCAAGCAGTTTCAAGGGCAGGCAATCTCCTGGGAAAAATGGCAAGGCAACGCTTCGGCCAATCTTGAGGCCCATCCCACCGGCTCCGGCGACCCCGCATTTATTCTCTACACCTCCGGCAGCGGCGGAACTCCGAAGGGCGCGGTGCATCGTCATCGCGACATGCTGGTGTGCAGCGAGAGCTATGCGCATGGCGTCCTCGGCTTGCGGCCGAATGACATCACGTTCTCCGTTTCGAAATTATTTTTTGCTTACGGCCTCGGCAATGGAATGTATTTCCCCTTTTCCGTTGGGGCGAGCACGGTTTTACTGCCCGATCGTCCGAAGCCCGAGGCGGTTGCGTCCCTGGTTGCGCGGCACCGACCGACTGTCTTTTTTTCTGTCCCGACGTTTTATGCCGCATTGCTGCGCGATGCGGAAAGTGGACTCCCTATCGATTTTTCTTCGGTCCGGCTGGCCGTTTCGGCAGGCGAAGCGCTGCCCGCGGAGATCCTCGAACGATTCCGGCGGAAATTCGACATCGAAATTCTGGACGGGATCGGCTCGACGGAGATGCTGCACATTTTCCTGTCGAATCGTCCGGGGTCGGCGCGCGGAGGATCGTGCGGAATCGAAGTGCCGAATTACGAAGTGAAGATCCTTGACGACGCCGGCGAGCCAGTGGCGAGCGCAGACATCGGAAACTTATGGGTGAAAGGCGCGAGCGCGTTCGCGGGCTATTGGGAAAAGCCGGAGCTCACGGCGCGAACCAAGATCGGCGAGTGGGTCGTCACCGGCGATAAATTCTTTCGCGATGCGGCTGGTTCTTATCACTACTGTGGCCGCGCCGATGACATGATGAAAATTTCGGGGCTGTGGGTTTCTCCGGGGGAAGTGGAGAATGCGCTGCTTGCGCATCCAGCGGTCGCGGAAGCAGCGGTGGTGGGGCACGCCGACGCCGTGGGCTTCTTGCGAGTTGTGGCGTACGTCGTCTTGCGCGAAGGCACGGAGCGTACGGAAACCGCAAGAGAGATCCAGCAGTGGCTGCGCGGGCGGCTCGTCTCGTACAAGTGCCCGCAGGAGATTCACTTTCTCGATGAACTTCCCAAGACGGTGACGGGAAAGATTCAACGATTTCGGCTTCGTGAGACTCGCGCGAGATAGAGCAAAGGAGCGCCCCACAAGGGGCCGGAATTCATAAATTCATGGCCCCGGCCGCGAAACGTGGGGAGGGTGCCAAAGAGACAAATTGGCTCTTTACGAGCCCCACTTTGGGTGTAGATTGGCCTGTAGGAGCAGGCCAATGATACCTATCCAATTGCAGGCCGAAAGCGACATCCCGCTGTACGTCCAACTGCGCGACCAACTGCGCGCGCTGGTGCATTCCGGCGAGCTGAGACCGGGCGATCGCATCCCCGCAAGCCGCGAGCTCGCGGTGCAGCTCGGCGTGCATCGCACGACAGTCGCAAACGCGTATGCGGACCTCGAGTCCGAAGGCTTGATCCAAGGCCACGTTGGCCGGGGCACGTACATTGCGGGCGATCTCCTCAAGCACCAGTTTACTCCACCCCCCCGGTCGAATGGCAATACCGGGCTGCGGTGGGAAGCTTTGTTTGCGGACGATCGTGGCGAGGAAGGTTTGAGCCGCCTGGTGCCGGACGTGCCGGAAAACACGATCGCATTCGTCACGGCGAGGCCGCCGGATGAATATTTCCCGATCGAGGATCTCCGGCGATGTTGCAACGCGGTGTTGAAGAGCGACGGCCGGCGCATATTGCAGCTCGGCTCCTCGGACGGCTATCCGCCGCTGAAACGGGCCCTGGGAGAATTTCTACACGGCGAAGGTTTGCCGGTAAAGCCCGAGCAACTCCTGATCACGGACGGCTGCCAGCAATCGATCGACCTGCTGTGCAAGGCGTTTCTGCGGCCAGGGGACAGCGTGGTGATCGAAAACCCGGCGTATCCGGGCGCGATCGCGATTTTCGCCGGGGCGAGGGTGCGTTGCCTGGGCGTGCCGGTGGAGACGAGCGCCGGGAGAATCGGCTACATGGGGATGAACCTCGAGGCGCTGGAATCGGTGCTGATGCAGAACCGAGTGAAGATGATTCTGGTGACGCCCGATTTTCACAATCCGACCGGGACGACGCTGCCCTTGGCGGAACGGAGGAAGCTGCTCGAGATCGCGAACCGCTTCCAAGTGCCAGTGGTGGAGGACCACATCTACGGGCGGCTGCGCCTGAGGGAAAAGGCGGTGCCGTCGTTGAAGTCGATCGACCGTTACGGGATCGTCATTCAGATTGACAGTTTCTCGAAGGTGGCGTTTCCCGGGCTGCGCGTGGGATGGATGATCGGCCCGGAAAACGTGATCGAACGGCTGCGGCTGGTCAAGCAAGCGACCGACCTGCACACCGACCAGCTCGCGCAAGCGACGTTCGCGGAATTCCTGCGGCGCGGCTATTTTGAGAAGCAACTCGTGAAAATGAAAAAGATTTACCTCGCGCGCTTGAATGCGATGGAAAAGACTCTCGAACGGCTGATGCCGGGTGGAACGGAATGGACGCGGCCGGATGGCGGTATGTCGGTGTGGGTGACGCTGCCGGCAGGGCTCGACGCCGGCGAGCTGCTCTATCAGGTGCGGGGGAAGGGCGTGCTCTACGTGCCCGGGCGGTATTTCTACGCGCAAAATCCGCAGCCGAATACCTTGCGCCTGGGATTTGCGGGACTCGACGAGAAGCAAATCGTGCGCGGGCTTGCCACGCTTTGCGAGCTTCTGAAGATCGAGATGAGCAAGCGCGAACGCGGCGGGCGCAGGGAAGAGACGGAGCGCGTGGCGCTGGTTTAAACAGAAGCAGGGAGTCGTGACTCGTGATTCGTGGAAACAGGGCAAAGAGAGCGATTCGATTGAATACTAGTTGCGCGGACGACGATGAGACTTGAACCGAATCCGACGAATCCGTGCTTTGGCTGCGGCGGCGCGAATCCGCGCGGAATGCAGTTGACGTTCGAGCAGGACGACGAGAAACGGCGGATTGTAGGACGATTTCGCATGGGGCCGGAATACCAGGGCGGCGCGGGATTTGTGCATGGGGGAATTATTGCGGTGCTCCTCGACGAAGCGATGGGGAAACTCGGACGGTTCAGCGAAGTCCGCGCAGTGACCGCGGAATTAACGATCGAGTATCTGAAGCCGATGCTGGTGGAGGAAGACATTGTGGTTGAGGCGTACGAGGTCGAGCGCAATGGAAGGCAATTATTTCATCGCGGGGAGATCCGGGACGCCGCGGGAGTCGTGCTGGCGCGTGGAAGAGGAAGATTCGTGGTGGTGAATCCGGAGCGGTTTCAAGCCAAGATCGGGAAGAAGTGAATCGTCATTCGTGACCCGTGAATTGTGACTCGTGACAGTTGCGGGGAGAACGGACTGGCAATTCTAATCTGAACGAGCAGGGGGAACTGAAATGGAATCGAAGATGGAAGCGAGAAATGGGGATTTGTGGCGCGTGAAAGTCGGGTTGGCGGAGATGCTGAAGGGCGGCGTGATCATGGACGTCACGACGGCGGAGCAGGCCAGCATCGCGGAAAAAGCGGGGGCGTGCGCCGTGATGGCGCTCGAGCGCGTGCCGGCGGACATCCGCAAGGAAGGTGGCGTGGCGCGGATGGCGGCGCCGCGCATAATTCGCGAGATCATGAACACGGTGTCCATACCGGTGATGGCGAAGTGCAGGATCGGGCATTTTGCCGAGGCGCAGGTGCTGGAAGCGCTCGAAGTGGACTTCATTGATGAAAGCGAAGTGCTGACGCCGGCGGACGAGGAGCACCATGTATGGAAGCAGTCGTTCCGCGTGCCGTTCGTTTGCGGCGCGCGCAACCTGGGTGAAGCGCTGCGGCGAATCGCCGAAGGCGCGGCGATGATGCGCACGAAAGGCGAGGCCGGCTCGGGGAACATCGTGGAAGCGGTGCGGCACATGCGCGCGATTGTCGGCGAGATGAAGCGGCTGACCACGCTGGGTGAGGAAGAATTGGTGCATGCTTCGAAGGAGCTGGGGGCGCCGCTCGATCTGGTGCAATACGTGGCGAAACACGGGAAGCTGCCGGTTCCCAATTTTTCCGCGGGCGGAATTGCCACGCCGGCGGATGCGGCGCTGGTGATGCAGCTTGGCGCCGAGGCCGTGTTCGTGGGCTCGGGAATCTTCAAGTCGAGCGACCCGGACAAGCGCGCACGGGCGATCGTGAAGGCGACGACGCATTTCAGGGATGCGAAGATCGTTCTCGAAGCGTCGGAGGAATTGGGCGAGGCGATGAAAGGCCTCGACGTGCGGCAGTTGGAGGAGAAGGATTTGATGCAGACGAGAGGATGGTAGGGAAGGAGGGGGAGGAAGTAGAGGAGGCGAAGAGGCTGACGCAGTGAGATTGCTCGGACCGATTGTATCGGCCCGCGGAATGACAAGGATGCGGGCGGGAACGCAGAGAAATGAAGATTGGGATATTGGCGGTGCAGGGAGATTTCGAGGCGCACGGGGAGATGCTCGAGAGAATGGGCGTCGAGCACGCGTACGTGCGGACGCCCGAGGACCTCTCGGGAGTGAATGGCCTGATTCTGCCGGGCGGAGAGAGTACGACGCATTTGAAGGTGATGACGGAAGAAGGGCTGTTCGACGCGGTGCGCGGGTTCGCGAAGGCGGGTGGCGCGTTGTTCGGCACGTGCGCGGGAGCGATTCTGCTGGCGAGGGAAGTTCATGGGCCGGACCAGGCTTCACTGGGATTCCTCGATATGGTGGTGCTGCGGAACGGCTATGGACGGCAGCTTGCGAGCGACGTGCGCATGGGCGCGTCGAAGCTGAAGACGGAGCCGCTCGAGATGGTGTTCATTCGCGCGCCGGTCATCGAGAAGATTGGAACGGGTGTGGCCGTGCTCGCGGAGCAGGAAGGACATCCGGTCATGGTCCAGCAAGGGCGCACGCTGGCTACGACATTCCATCCGGAGCTGACGGCCGATTCGACGGTGCATGAGTATTTCGTGAAAATGGCAGGGAATGGATCCGCAGTTCGGCACAGATGAACAAACATCGGTACTGAGAAGGTGACCCGCCCGATTTTTCTCCCGGCGAAGCGGCCGCTGCTGCCACTGAATCCCAATTTCCATTGTCCTGCGGCCGGACGTTTACGCTTTTAAACAAAAGCCATAGGCCAACCAATAATTCCGCAACAAACCTGTGCCGCGCGGTAATTCACTCCTCGCGCAGCAGTATCGAAGGATCGACCGAAAGTGCGCGTTGCGCTGGAATCCAAGTAGCCAGTAGCCCCAGAAACAACATAGCCAGAACAACGCCAGCTAATACGAGCGGATCGCGCGGAGTTGCCTGATAGACGATGGAAGCCAGCACCCGTGCCGCCAGTATTCCGAGGAACAATCCCGCGGCTGAACCAATAGCGAGCAATTTGAATGCCCGTCCCAACGCTGCCTGTAACACTTCCTTGCGCTGCGCGCCGAGGGCGATGCGAATTCCCAACTCCCGCCGCCGCTTGCTGACCGAGTACGCGGCCATTCCAAAGATGCCGGTGATAGACAGCATTGCGCCCATCACGCCCAGAACCCCCAGCGATACCGTCGCCAAGCGCGAAGGAAGCAGCACTCCGACCATTTCTTTGCTCCACGATTGGATGTAAGCAGGCAACCCTTCATCCAGGTCCCGCACTT
The DNA here is from genome assembly GCA_041496565.1 of Terriglobia bacterium. Lineage (GTDB taxonomy): Bacteria > Acidobacteriota > Terriglobia > Acidiferrales > UBA7541 > JBGPTK01. Next base: position 6,646 of record JBGQEW010000106.1, read on the forward strand.
TACTCCGAATCGCTGCGGCAAGTTGCCGCGGATCGCCCTTCGAGCGCACCACCAGCCATGTCTGGGTCGATGGCGATTGCAGGATGGGGAGAAACATCGCCGGCTGCTGGTCCTCGGTAAGCTTGAAATATTTTCCGTCTTCAACAACGCCTACCACTTGTACGCGCGCTCCATCCAGCGTCTTGTAATATTGCTCCATGGCGTTGGTCACGGAGCCAAAGATTCTGCGCGCAAACTCCTGGTTGATCACGGCCACGCGCGGCGCATTGATGTCGTCATGCCAGGTGAAGGTCCTTCCCGACAACAAGGCTGTGCCCGCCGCATCGAAGTACTCGCCCGCTATGTTGAACAAGAAGGGTTGAGCAGCGGCATTCGCTGGCCTCAGATCTGTCGTTTTGTCGGTGAAGACAGGCGACCTGTGCCCGTCAAGAGTTAATGGCGGCAGATCAATAAGTCCCACGGACTTTACGCCAGGAATTGTCGCCAGGGTGTCGATCATGCGCCTTCGCATTGCGGGCACTGCGTCGCCCCGGTAACCTGCCATATTCAGATCTGTATTTACCAAAGTCGCCTTCTGCGGCTCAAGACCGAAATTGCTGTGCAGCGAGCGCACCAGTCCTCGGACTGCAACCATCGAAGAAGTGATCAGCACCGCACAGATCGCAATTTGCACAACCAGCAACAGGTCTCGAACCGTAATCCGCCGCCCAACTGTGCCGGTTGATCCTGCCTTGACGATCTCATACGGATTGGCCCTGAGCACTTGGCGCACCGGAACAATACCGAAGAGGATGCCGCTTACCAACGCCAAAACCACAGCTACTCCATAGACGTTTGCATCTGGACTTACAGGCACACTCATGGCAAATCGGGAAGATGGCTGCCACACGCTCAACTGGCTCAACAGCACGATGCTGCCCCATAGTCCCACGGCCCCTCCGACGAGTGAAATCAGCATGGCTTCGGTCAAGAGCTGCCGCAGAATGCGATTGCGGCTCGATCCGAGCGCGAGCCGCAGAGCAACTTCCCGGGAACGGTCAGCGGCGCGTGCGGCAAACAGGCTGCCCAGGTTGGCGCATGCGGCGAGCAGAATCAACCCCGCCAGCAGCATCAACCCGGTTAGGAATCCCTGTATCGGACGTCCAAGAAAATCCCCCCCAAGACCCGGCCGCACGAGTACAAAGCTCATTTTGCTGTCCTCTTTGGGATAGGTCTTTTCGAGATACGAGCCAACGGAATTCAGATCGGTGGTAGCCTGCGCCGGAGTGACTCCCGTCTTCAGATGTCCAAACATCTCAAGAACCCGGCGCTTGCCCCGCGCGTTCAGGAAATCCTCCCCGCCCACCTGCTCCTCGTTCACGATCGGCACAAAGAAATCGGGAGAGAAAAGCAATAAAGTCCCGTGGAACTCAGGCGGCGTTACACCGGCGATGGTAAAAGGATGTTTGTTCACCTGGATAATACGACCCACCACGCCACGGTCATCCTGAAAATGTGCGTGCCAATATGAGTAATTGAGCACGATATAGGGAGCGCTGTTGGGGCCTTGCTCATCGGAGCTGTGGAAAACGCGGCCAAGATACGGCTGAATTCCCAATGCATCGAAGTAGTTTCCGCTCGTTTCGTAGACCCACGCGCGGGATGGATCCTGGCCTGTGTCCAGCCCCACTTGGGCCATGGTATAGATTGCCAGCTTCTCAAAGCTGCGGTTGCGGTCCCGCAGGTCGAGATAGTTAGGATACGACTCGAACCCAATACCACCCCGGTCGATGGCATAGAGGCTCTGCTCCTGAGGCAATCTCAGAGGGCGCAGGATCAGCGCATTCATTACACTAAAA
>JBGQEW010000107.1:0-7941 GCA_041496565.1 Terriglobia bacterium
GTCAGGCGTATTCAGCCTCTGCAAAGGGATTGACAGTTTCTGCCCGCTGGGCCCGTGGATCGTCACGGCAGACGAAATTCCCGATCCGCACAACCTGGCAATGGAGCTGCGCGTCAACGGCGAGGTGCGCCAACGATCGCATTCGAGCAAAATGTCGGTGAAGGTTCCGGAAATTATCGCGCATTACTCGGCCATGGGATACAGCGCCGGTGATGTTCTCTCGACGGGCACCGTCTCGGGAGTGGCGGCGTTCAGCGGCGACCCGAAAGCCTGGTACCTTAAGCGCGGCGACGTAATGGAGTGCGAGATTGAACGGATTGGGATCCTCCGCAACCCGGTGATCTCCTGGCAAGAAGCTTACGGCGTAAAGGCGCCGGCGGCCGCGGGAGGAGCGTGATGAGTCATCCGGTGAAAGCGCCCCGCAGCAAAGGGGTATGGGTCAGCGAACTTAACGCTCAGTCCCCCGTTCGCCCGCCGCTGCAGGTGCCCGCTCCCGTGCGGTTTTACGACACCACGCTGCGCGACGGCGAGCAAACCGTCGGCGTGGTTCTCGACCCCCAGCAGAAATTGAGCCTGGCCAGGCAGATTGATTCACTGGGAATCAGCCGCATCGAGGCGGGCTTCCCGCGCGTCTCCTCCGAAGATGCGGAAGCGATTCGACTGATCTCGCAGGCCGGCTTGAAGGCGGAAATCTGGGGCTTTGCCCGAGCGACGCGCCCGGATCTCGATGAAGTCGCGCGACTCGATTTAAAGTTCACGGTCATCGAAACTCCCACGAGCGAAATCAAGCTGAAGGCCTACGGAATCGCTCCCGAAGAAGCGATTCGCCGCGGCACCGATGCCGTGAGTTATGCCAAGAAGCACGGCATCTACGTGGCCTTCTTCCCAGTTGATTCCACGCGAGCGGATCTTGATTTCTTGAAGACGATTTACCGGGCAACTCTTGATGCTGGTGCGGACGAAGTGGTGGTGGTCGATACCATCGGAGCTTGCGGACCGGAGGCGGTGGAATTCCTGGTCGGCCAGGTCCGCGATTGGCTGGGACCGAAAGTTCCCGTGCACTTTCACGGGCACAATGATTTCGGACTGGCCACCGCGTGCGCCATCGCGGCCGTGCGCGCCGGCGCCGGCTGGATTCAGGGCACGATCAACGGCATGGGTGAACGCGCCGGTAATGCCGATCTCGGCGAAGTCGCGCTGGCGCTCCGGTGCCTTTACGAGGTCCCGGTTGCGCTCGATCTCGCCCGGATTCGCGAAGTCTCGCGCATTGTTCGGGAAACGTCGAGGTACGCACTCGAACCGTGGAAGCCCCTCGTCGGTGAGAATCTTTTCGTGCGCGAAAGCGGCGCAGTAGCCAGCCAATTTCACATTCCGGAAGCGATTGAACCATTCTCGGCCGAACTCGTGGGGGCACGCCGGGAAATCGTATTGGGAAAGAAGAGCGGACTCGATAGCGTCACTTTAAAGGCGAAGGAGCTCGGCCTTGAGGTTTCCGAAGCGCGCCGGGCCGCTGTTCTTGCGGCGGTCAAGAACAAGGGCATCTCCTCTCGCCGGCTGGTCACCGACTCGGAATTCCGCCAAATTGTGCGGGAAGTCTGTGGCCAGTAGACGCCTAGCGGCTTGCACGGAGCCGCCGCATCGCTCGTAGATGCCTGTGCCGGCTTCGAGTCCCCGGCACCGTCACTCGCAACTGAACGAAATTCGATAGGCCTCCGGCCGTTGCGCCGGAAACCACGGAGGGAACGCGATGGATCGCGCGCACTTCTATTCCATCATGAACGGCGAAGGAACGCTCGACTACGAAGTCTATCTCAACACCAAGGCGCTCCTGTCCTGCCAAAAGGATTTCAAGGATTTCTGCAATCGGGATGAGCTGCAATTCCAGGTCGTTCATCAGATCGAAGAGATGTGGATGAAGCTCATCAACTACACGCTGCTCGATATTGACGATTACCTGGAGCAGGAAAATACGAATCGCGTGATCACCCTCTTCCGCCGCGTGCACCTTGCGCTGCGCTTGATGATCGAACAACTCGCGCTGCTGGAAACCATGTCACCCAAGGAATATCAGGAAATTCGGCTGCAACTTGGAAATGGCAGCGGCCAGGAATCGCCGGGCTTTCGCGTGATTCTTCGAATGCACCCGCATTTGTGGAATTCGTTCAAGGCCCACTATCTGGACAAGCACGATCTCACCATCGAGAAAATCTACAACTCGGAATACAACCACGGCGACGCGTATGTGGTCGCGGAGGCGCTGGCGGAATTTGACGAGCTATTTCAACGCTTCCGTTATGTTCACCTCCAATTGATCCAGCGAACGATTGGCCTCGGCTCGAAGTCGTTGAAGGGACGTTCCGTCGAGCTGCTGAACGAAGGTCTGCGGCATCGCTTTTTCCCGGAGCTGTGGGATATCCGGCATCAAATGACAGATACCTGGGGCGCGCAGTACGGCCAGGTGCGCGATTCCATCGGCGGGCACTGAGGCCGCTGCGTCGCGGCGCGATGCACTCGCCCCGAGCTCGAGCGCTCGCGCAAGATTTTCGTACTGCAATCCGAAGCTGCCGCTGCGATGAGCGGGCCGCCATTCGTCACTTCTTTGGCGCATGATCGGACAGCCGATCACAGGCTGATTTCGCAATGGCAGGCTTGCCGGAGGTGAATGGTGCAAGCCAGAAGTTTCCTCCGCTTTCTCGTCGTTGTTTCCGCCATTGCTGTCCTTGTGGCGGGCTGCAGCAGTGGTTCCAGTTCTGTCCCGCCTCCCGGCCCTCAACCGGACTTCAGCATATCGGTTGTCCCCGCAGCGATTTCCGTGACCGTGGGGACAAATAGTTTCCCCGTTCGAGTCTCGGTGGAAGGCCAGAACGGATTCGTGGGAAACGTTTCCGTTGCGATTGCCGGCCTGCCCTCAGGGGCGACTTCCTCGCCGCCAACTCCGTTGACGATACCGGCCTTTGGAAACGTGGACGCTACCTTCTTCATCCCTCCCCAAGCACAGAGTGGAATTGTTCCTCTGCAACTGAATGGGACTGGCGGCGGTCTTTCCCATAGCACTTCCTTAACGCTTACGGTCCTGCCGGTCTCGGGAAACGCAGTATTGCAAGAGACTACGGGCCAGGGGCCGGCGGGCACAATCGAAATCCAAGGTCTGAGTGCGGGGAATTTCAATCCCGACTACTGGCAGACGAACACCTTGAACTGGGTGCCCGATGTGCGGATGCCGATGCTTGCGCCGCAGACGACGGGTCCTTTCCAAAATATCTACGCACCGTGGGCTCTCGAACAAACAACCGGCTGGCGACTATTTTACGGTGGCGATGATGGATCAGACACTCCCAATGATAGGGTCTACAGCGGTACCACCGGTGATTTTCTGACGTTCGACAACCGCACGCTGGTCATTGACCATGGGGCTTTCGCACACGTCAACAACGTGAATGTCCAGCAGTTACCCGATGGTTCCCTCCACATGATTTGCACCGGCGGGGATCCCACAGGCCTTCCCGCCGATAAACCCGTATATTTTTCTAGTCCGGATGGCTCTACTTGGAACGGCGCGCCTGAGCCCTACTCGGCACAGTTGACGGACATCGTGAGCATCCAAGGCTATACACTCTTCAGTTCGGGAAATTTCAACGGTGCCAATGTCCTCCTCAGGGACAATAGCGCGTGGGTATTGTATTTTACGAATTGGCAAAACGATCCACATACCATGCACCGCGCGACGGCTAGCACACTTCCCAACTTTGAGCTGCAAGGGGTGGCGCTCAAAACTGATCACGCCGTGAACGACGTGAGGAAATTTACAGTCAACGGAGCAAGCTGGTATCTGATGGGACTTCATAACAACGCGCAGGCGCTCTGGTATAGCCTCTCGAACGACGGCGTGAGTTTTGGTTCTGAACAAACGCTCTTCAATCATTTCTCCGCTCAAGATTTGTATATGGTTGCTCTTGGCTTTGTGACTAGAGGGAATGAAATGTTGGGCGTTCTCTATGGCGCCAGCCCAGTCGAGACCCTTGATCAAAACCGGATCTTCGCTCGCTGGCTTCAGAAAAAGGTGGTGATCACCGATTCCTCGGGGGTGCAATACATTGCCCAAGTTGCTTACGGCCCGGATCGCCAGTGGTTCCAAGCGCCCCAGTCCGGTCCTCTTGAAGGGACGTTGACCGTCTTTGCCGAGAATGGCAGCACACTTCTCGGAAGCAGCCTGGTGACTCTCTCCGCGGGAAAGGCTTACAGTCTCGTTCTCAAGTGAGACGGAAGCGTTCTTCCGCCGTCTTAGCGGTGGAAATGAGGGAGCACTCTTTGTCCGAATAGACGCGCCTGCTCCGTCCGGTTGTCACCCCAAAGTTCCAGCAGGATGTGAGTGCAGCCGGCGGCGCGGTATTCTTCAATCCGCTCGATGCACTGCTGCGGAGACCCCGCAATCGGGCAAACCTTCTGCAGAACAGAATCGGTGACGGCGCGCGCAGCGGCTTTGCGTCCGCCTTGCTCCATCGCCTGAGCAATCGGGCTTATTTCATCCAGACTGAGGCCGGCGCATTCGAGCAGCGTGTCGGCAGAACCGCGAATGTTTTGCACCTTGTTGGCCAGGTACATCGCGGCCATCTCGCGGGCGCCTTCGCGCGCGGTCTTCGGGTCTTCGCCAATGCTACCGACAATCACAGAGCCGAGATCGAGCGCAGCAGGATTCTTCCCTGCTTGGCGCGCGCCTTCTTCCATCTTCTCGCGCGAATATTTCACGAAGGAAGGAGTCGTGATGCTCGCGGTGAGCAAACCATCGGATTGCGCGCCCGCGAGCCGCTGGAGGACCGGCCCGGTGGCGCCAACGTAAATCGGCACGCGCCAGCGCCCGGCATGAGCGTCCGGCTTCAACGCCGGCGCATACGCCGCGAACGCCTTCCCTTCGTATTTCACTTCTTCGCCGGCGAGCATGGCTCGGACGATCTCGATGCTTTCCTTCATCACCGTGGCCGGGCCGACCTCTTTGCCCTTCTCTCCTTCGCCAATTTCCTTCATGAAGATTTTCGACGCTCCGAGGCCCAGGAGAAACCGCCCTTCACCGGCCACGTCTTGCAGGACGCGCGCCTCCATCGCGATCTGAACCGGATGGCGGGTGTAGGGCGAGATGATGCCCCAGCCGATGGTGATTTTCTTCGTCTCGAGCGCAACAATCGCGGTGATGGCGGTCGAGGATCGCGCTTCCATCGAATGTTTGCGCCACCACGGATAGGCTTCGGCGAGCCAGAAGGTGTCAAATCCGGCGGCATCGCAAGCCTGCGCCATGCGCACCGTCTCCTCCACGGGTTCCATGCTGAGTTGCAGAACTCCAATGCGAAAGGGAACGCTCATGATTTAGTTTTCAGCTCCCTGGGAAACGGCTCCATTACGGGTTCGTCCACGAATGCTCGAGGCCTTTGATGAGGGCCCACATTGCTTTGTTCAGCGGCGTTGGGACGCCGTTCTTCTCGCCCCATTTCACGATTGCGCCGTTCATAAAATCCACTTCCGTCTGGCGCTTGGCAAGGACATCCTGCAGCATGCTCGCCTTGTGCTTGCCCGGAGCGGCCGCGCCCTTCTGGACCAATTGCCGCGGATCGCCGTGCAGCTCAATTCCCATGGCCTTCGCGACGGCGATTCCTTCCGAAATCAAGGCGTCGAACAATTGACCCGTCGCGGGCAGCCGCGTCGCCGCGCCGTGATGAAGCAGCGTCAGCGCGCCGACCGGATTCGTCGAAGCGTTGAAAATCAATTTCGTCCACTGCGCGCCGCGGGCGTCTTCGAGCGGGATCACGTTCAGGCCAGCGCGATTCAGAAGATCGGAGAGCGTCCGCACGCGGCTCATCGGCGTGCCGGTCGGCTCGAACGGCCCGATCCATGTGTCGCCCTGAATATCGTAGCCCACGTGACCGGGCTCGATGATGTGGCCCGCCGGAAATGTAGTGCCGCGGATAACGTAGCGGACATGCTCGGCAAGAATCTCCTCATTGCCGACGCCGTTTTGTACCGAGCAGACGGCGCTCGTCTCGGGAAACAGATGTGCGGTTTGCTCGATCGCGCTGCGGGTGTGATTGCTCTTTGTCGCGACGATTCCGAAGTCGCATGGAGGAATGTCGCGCGCATCCGTCGAGGCCTTCACCGGCACCGTAAAATCTGCCGCGCCCGAAAGTCGCAGGCCGCGTTGCCGGATGGCTTCGACGTGCTCCTTCGCGACGTCATAAGCATAGACTTCCGTTTCGCCGTGGCGCGCCAGATGCGCCGCGAAGATGCTGCCCACGGCGCCGCATCCCACTACGCAAACCTTCATGGCGCTTTCACCTCGGCCTTTCGCTTCCGTTGTAGAATTTCCACGGCACATCCGCCAGGCACTCGCCTTCGGCCTTGCCGATGCGATAAGTGTCTTGCGTGTAGAGGCACACTTGCCCGTCCGCATCGATCACTTGGGGATGAAAACTAAAGATCATATTCTCGCGCAGCTCAATATTCGTTTCCGCGCCGATAGCGGGATATTCGAGCATCGTCAAGCCGATCGAATGCCCCGTAAGATGGCCGAGACCGAAGCCGCGTTTCTTGAATACTTCGGCGGCGGCGCGATGCACGCTGCTGGCCAGCTCGCCATCGCGCATTTTGAGCCGCGCGGCCTCAAGCGCCTCGGGATAGACTTCGCTCATTGCGGCCGTGCGCGAACTGATCTGCCCGCGAATCAGCGGCCGTGAAAATTCCACCCAGTAGCCGGCGGCGCCCGTGACCTCGAGCGAATAGAGCAGGAGGTCGTCCGGATTCACCACTCGGTCTCCGGGAACCTTGAAAGCCGCTTCCGCTTCTCCATTCGTTCCGGAGAGAACAATATTCATCATGCGCAGCCCAGCGCCGCGCGCGAAGAAAAGTTCGACCGCGGGCGCCATCACTTCCGCTTCAGTTTTTCCCGGTTCGTACGCCTTGACGAGTTCCCAGAAGCCGTCCACGATGATTTCCATGCTGTCTCGGATCGCCGCCATCTCCTCGTCGCTCTTCACCGCCCGCGCGACATCGAAGGGAACATCGAAAGGGACCAGCTCGTACGACCCTTGCGCCAGGGCCCGATAATCCCGAACCGTGAGAATGTAATTCATCCCGTAGATGCCCAGCCGCTTCCAGCGATTGGCTTCGGCGCGTTCGCGCAGCCATTCTCCGGGCAAATCCGCCCAGATGTGCTCCTTCACCCAGGGCTTCTTCTTGTCGCCGATCCAGCGTGCTTCGCGAGGAAACAGAATCAGCGCATCGCCTTCGAGCGGAATCAGAACGTACACGTAGCGGTGTACAATCTCAAAATCGGAGACATAGCGCACCGCCCCTTCAAAACCGGTGTACTCGCTTCCGCACACCACCAGCGCATCGATTTTCTCCTTTGCCATCGCCGCGCGGATGTTCCGGTAACGCCGCTCGATTTCCTTCTGGCTCACCATGCGCTTCTGCTTCTCCCTGTTGGCCAATCTCAACGTGCGCCGCAAATTTCCGCGGCCGCGAGCGCGTAGATCTTGGTGATGTCCACAAACGTCTTGATCGCGACCTTCTCGCCCTCGGCATCGCGCGGCCCGCTCGAAGGGCCGTAGTTGAGCGTCTCGATTCCGTAGCGCGTCATCACCGAAGCGTCCGAACACCACAAGACGGTATTGCGCTTCGGCGCGACGCCCGTGACGCGCTTGTGCGCTCCTTCAATCGTCTTCACCAGTTCGTGCTTCTCGCTGATTTCGGCGCCGGGCACCGAAACGTACGTTTCAAGCTCCAGACCATATTCAGGAAATTTCTTCTGTAGCTCGACGAACAATTGTTTGGCCGCATGCCGCGCACGCTGCATGGGGATCGTGGGAGGGACGCGGATGTCGAGATAAACGTCGGTGCGCTCCGGAGTGCGGCTTGCCCGCCAGGCGTGGCCGCCGCGAATTCCGCCGACATTGA
>JBGQEW010000108.1:0-7918 GCA_041496565.1 Terriglobia bacterium
AAACTGTTTCGATGGCCGCCGGCTTGGCGCTTGCGCCGCCCAAGGCAAGTGCGAGGACGTAGCGTATGCTTCCGTCGCTCGAAGGGTATCGCCGCACGACTTGCGGCAGCTCGATCGCCCCCTCGCGCGCCAGTCGTTCGCGCAGCGCCACGGGCAGGTTGGTCATCGCCGCAAAGTCGAAGCGGCGCTCCGCGTACAGCGCGTGATAGAGCTGCGCGCCGCGGTATGCCGGCTCGCCGAGCGATTCGGCGAAAGCGCGCAATTCTTCAGCGGATTTTCCGAGGACGCTCGTCATCACTTTCCACGAACACTTCGACTGATAATAACACGGGCGCAGCGCGCCAATTTTTCGGCGCCGCATCCAACCGGCCGCGCTATAATTCGTTTCACGAAGAACGCTCCCGGAGGGAATCATGGCGCAACGCTTGGAAATCGGAAAATGGGTCGAGAAACTCGCCGCCCTTCCGGCGCGTGACTTTACGCTCGAGCGAATCGAAGATTTTGTTCGAACCAATGGGATCCAGCCCGAAACTCTGGCGCCTTATCTTTTCTATTGCCATAGCCACTACACCCGAAACCTGATTTTCAAATGCGATCTCTTCGAAGTCATGGCCATCTGCTGGGAAGTCGGTCAGGTCAGCCGCATCCATAATCACCGCGACCAGAATTGCTGGATGGCGACGCCCATCGGCCGGTTGCGCGTGCAGAATTTCCGCGTGCAAGAGCGCGATGCCGTGCGCCGCACCTGCCGTCTCGTCCCCAGCGATATGTACGACATGGATGCCGAGCATCCCGGAGTCGTCCAGCCGCAGGATCCGGTTCATCAGGTGCTCAATCTGCTCGAATTCGGCCAGCGCGCCACCAGCATCCACATCTATTCGAAGCCGTACGATAGCTGCGAAATTTATTTGCTCGAGAAGGGCGCCTACGCCGATGTGCCTCTCCACTACTCGAGCGAGTACGGCGAACTTTCGCCCAGCGAGAAATTGCTCTAGGAGGAAGACCAACGCCTCACTCCCGGGCGAAAGCAAGTCAAGGTGAAATCCATGCCGCTCCTTGTCACCACGACTTTCGGATTTGAGGGATACCGCATCAAGGAATACAGGGGCCTCGTGCGCGGCATCATTGTTCGCTCGCCCACGATCAGCCAGGGCATCCTGGGCGGCCTCAAGTCCGTGGTCGGCGGCCATATCGGCGCTTACACCGAAATGTGCGAGCAGACGCGCCAGCAAGCGTTCGACGCCATGATGCAGCACGCCGCGCAGCTTGGCGCCAACGCTGTCGTTGGCCTGCGCTACGAATCTTCGGAAGTGGGTCGTGAATCCGGCGCCACCGAAGTCCTCTGCTACGGCACCGCCGTCGTGATCGAGCGGATAGCTTCCTGATTTACGCTTTCTTGCCGAATTCAAGTTCTCCGCAAGAAACTCTCCCTTCGTATTGTGTCCTATCCGTCTCAAGCCTGGAAATGACTTTCCAGCTCGCCCCGTGCGAGAATAGTTGGGGAATCTGCTGCTCCCTTCTTTGTGCCGTGAAAGTTTCCCGAACCTGAGTTGTCTGGGTGCTAGTGACGATGACCAGCGATCCGCGCGCGATTGAAAAGACGATCCTGCCGAACGGGCTGGTGGTGATCACCGAGTCCATGCCGCACGTCCGCTCGGTCTCGATCGGCATCTGGATCCGCACCGGGTCGCGGCGCGAGCCACCCGAAATCAACGGCATCTCCCACTTCATCGAGCACATGGTTTTCAAAGGCACGGAGCGCCGCTCGGCTGAGCAGATCGCGCGGGAAGTGGACCGCATCGGCGGAATGCTCGACGCCTTCACGTCCAAAGAAATGGTCTGCTTTAATTCGAAAGTGCTCGACGAACACTTGCCGCTCGCCTTCGACATCCTCGCCGACCTCGCCCTGCATCCGAAGTTCGCCGACGAGGACATTGCGCGAGAAAAATCCGTGATCCTAGAAGAAATCAAGATGACGGAAGATAATCCCGAGGATCTGGTCCACGAGCTGTTCACGCAAAATTTCTGGCACGGCCATTCCCTCGGCCGGCCGATTCTCGGCACCCGCCGTACCGTCAAGCGCTTCGACCGCGAAACGATCTCCACATGGTTTCGCCGCTGGTACGCGCCCAATCAGATCGTCATCAGCGCCGCCGGCAGCCTCACCCACCAGCAGATTGTTGACCTCGCCGCCGCGGCCTTCGCTCATCTTGTGCCCGGCGATGACGGCCTGAAGGATTCCGCTCCCGCGCCGCATCCCGAAATTCTCACCCGCTCGAAGCGCGGCCTCGAACAGGTGCATATCTGCCTCGGCGTTTCCGCCTTCTCGATGGCGGACCAGCGTCGCTACGCCGCCACGCTGCTCAACAACATTCTCGGCGGCGGAATGTCGTCGCGGCTGTTCCAAAATATCCGCGAAAAGCAGGGGCTCGCCTACGCCGTCTTCAGCGACATCAATCCGTATCGCGATGCCGGCCTGCTCAGCGTCTATGCCGGCACGGCGCTCGAGACCGCGGAGAAATTGGTCTACTCTGTCGCTGGCGAATTGCGCGATTTGAAACAACACTCGGTGACTGACGAGGAGCTCCGCCGCTCGAAAGACCATCTGAAAGGCTCGCTCCTCCTCTCGCTCGAGTCCTCGGGCGCACGGATGTCCAACCTTGCGCGCCAACATCTCTATTTCGACCGCTTCTTTTCTCCAGACGAAATCATCGCTGCGCTCGAAGCCGTCACGCGCGAGGAAATCCAGCAAATCGCGCGGGAGTTTTTCCAACCCGGCCATCTCGCTGCGACCGTCCTCGGCAGTCTCGACGGCTTCTCCCTCACGCCCACCCACCTCGCTTGTTGATCCCCCGTGCGGAACCCGGTTGACGCCGCCGCGCCAGTTTGCCATCATCCTCCGCGGCCCTTCGAGGAGTGCACTCGGGGGAACTGGAGCAGGCATCAGCTTCCGAATTTCCATTCTGGCGTCGGGGAGCTCGGGCAACGCCACGTTGCTCGAAACCGAGCGCACCTGCCTCCTGATCGATGCGGGCCTGGGCAAGCGCGAGACGCTGCGGCGCCTCGAAGCCCTGGCCAAGCGCCCCGCGCGGCTCGATGGCATCCTGATTTCCCACGAGCACACCGACCATTCGAGCGGCCTGCCCCAACTCGCCCGGCAGTGGAACGCCACCGCGTTCTTGACCGAGCCGACGCATCGCGAAATCGAGCGCACGCTTCCCGATGACGCCGGACGAAACATCGAGCGCGTCGAGCACATCCGCGCCGGCGACCGTTTCACGATTGGCGACATCGAAGTCTCGGCCTTCACGATTCCGCACGACGCCGCCGACCCCATCGGCTTCTCGTTCCGCTCGAACGGCACGAAAGTCGCGCTCGTCACCGACCTCGGCTATCTCACCGAGCTCGTCAAGCACCACCTGCGCGAAGCGGATTGTCTGATCCTCGAATCGAACCACGATCTCGAAATGCTGAAGGTGGGGCCTTACCCGTGGTACCTGAAGCAGCGCGTGATGAGCCGCACCGGCCATCTTTCGAATAACACTGTCAGCGATTTTCTTGCCGACCCGGAAGGTTTTGACGGCCGAGCGCGCTTCCTCGTCCTCGCGCACCTTTCGGAAAACAACAACAATCCCGATCTCGCCCGCCTCTCCGCCGAAGAAGCATTGAACCGCCGCCCCGCCGAAGCTGCTTTCCGCGGCGAGTTGCTCATAGCCTCGCAGCGCGTTCCCCTCGGCCCCTTCGTCCTCTAATTTTCACGGGAATCATTCTCGCCGGGGGGAGAACCACGCGCATCTCGACTACCGCGCGCCGCATCGCTGTCATTCGGAGTGGGCTATTCAGTTCTTATCGAGGGCGACGCGCAGTGCTCCGCAGGCACAGCATCTCGTTGTGCGAATCTGAGCCGTACCGTGTCCGCTTATTCGTAGCGGAGGGCGATGATCGGGTCCACCCGCGTCGCGCGTCGTGCCGGCAGATACGTCGCGAGCAACGCGATCGCCGCCAGCAGTAGGACGACTGCCGCAAATGTGATCGGGTCCGTCGCTCTGATTTCAAAAAGCAGGCTTTTCAAGTAGCGGGTCAGCGCGAGCGCCCCCACAAATCCCAGCGCCACTCCCGTCGCCGTCAATTTCATCCCGTCGCTCACGACCAGGCGCAACACGTCAGCCGCCTGCGCCCCCAGCGCCATCCGTACGCCAATCTCATGCGTGCGCTGCGTCACCGCGTAGCTCATCACCCCGTAGAGCCCTACCGCCGCGAGCACCAGCGCGAGCAGCGCGAACGAGCCCACTAGGTAAAGCGTGATCCGCCGCGTCGTCAGTGTGTCGGCGGCAACCTGCTCCATCGTTCGCACATCGTGTACCGGCAAATCGGGGTCGAGTCCCGCCGCCGCGCTCCGTGCCGCAGATGCGATCGAGCGAGCATCGCTTTTCGTTCGAATCGCGAGAACCATGTACGCCCACTCATCCTGCGCGAACGGTGAATACGTCTCGAAATCGGGCTCTTCGCCGAGCCCATTGTGGCGCACGTTGCCGGCGACTCCTACCACTTCGGAATCTGCCGTGCCCCAAAGACTGAAGTGCTTACCAATCGGATCCTGGCCCGGCCAAAAAGTTTCCGCCAGCTTTTGATTGATGACGACCGCGATTCCGGCTCCCTTGGTGTCCGTGGCTCGGAATTCCCGCCCGCGGAGCAATGGAATCCCCATCGTACGGAAGTAGCCGGGATTCACCACGTGCATCCCGACCAGATATTCCTGGCCGGGCAGGAGTTTCGCGTGGCCCTCCACATTGCCCACTCCTGTCGTGGTATCGTCGCCTTCAAGAGGCAAATCGTTCGAAACGGCCACACCTTCAACGCCTGGCAAAGCTTCCACTCTCTCGACGAGTTCCTTCTCGAACCGGGCACTACTGCCTTGCTTCTGGTACTTCGGCCCTGCGAAGTTCATGAACATCGTCACCAGATGATCCGGACGAAAGCCGGGCTTCACTGCGAGCAAGCGCACGAAGCTTCGCACCAGCAATCCCGCGCCCACGAGCAACACCAGCGACATCGCCACTTCCGCGATCACCAGCAGGCCCCGTAACCGGCTGTGTCGCAGCCCCGCCGATGTGCCGCGCCCGCCCTCTTTGAGCGCTTCGCTCAAGCTCAGTCGCGACGCCTGCACTGCGGGCGCCAGGCCGAAGAACAGCCCGGTCAGCAGCGCAACCGCCAGCGTGAATCCAAGCACGTGCAAATCGACTTGCACTTCCTGGACACGCGGCAATCCCCCGGCACCGGATGCCACCAGCAATTTCACGCAACCGAACGCCACGACCAAGCCCAAGGCCCCGCCGGCCAGCGCGAGGAGAACACTTTCCGTGAGCAATTGGCGCACGATGCGCAGTCGGCCCGCGCCGAGCGTCGTCCGAACCGCGATCTCTTTTTGTCGCGACGCGGCCCGCGCCAGCAGCAGGTTGGCCACATTCGCACAGGCAATCAACAGCACGACTCCGACAACTCCGAGCAGCACCAGCAACGTGAGCCGGACTTCCCCCACCGCGCGCTCGCGCAGCGGAATCAAGTGCACGCTATGGCCAACGTTCGACGAATACTTCTGCTGCAACTGGCCCGCGATCCGGCCGATGTCCGCCTGCGCTTGCGCCAGAGAAACGCCCGGCTTCAGCCGGCCCACGACGGATAGATAGTGCATTCCCCGATTCGTGCGAATGTCGCCGGAATAATTCGGAAACACTTCCGGCACGCCATTGCGCGGGTTCATCCAGATTTGCACCTCTTGCGAAAACTGGAGCGATGCAGGGAGCACGCCGGCAACCGTGACGGATTCGCCGTTCAGCACGATCGGCTTTCCCAGAACGGTGGAGCTGGCGCCGAATTCGCTCTGCCAGAAACCGTAACTCAGCAGCGCCACGCGTGGCGCGCCGGGCTGGCCATCCCCGGGCAGAAATTCGCGTCCCGCTGCCGGCTGCACTCTTAGCGTCGAAAAAAAGTTCGCGCTGACCACCGCCAAATGGACGCGCTGGGGATCTCCCTGCCCGGTCATGTTCGAAGTGAGCTGGCGGAAGCCCGCCAGGCTCTCGAACGTTTGGTTCTGCGATTGATAATCGAGAAAGTCCGCCGCCGAGAAGGGCGCCTGCGGCAGGGTTGGCTGAATCTCCCAGAACCAGACTAGCCGGCCGGGCTCGCGATACGGCAGCGGCCGCAACAGGACTCCATTGACCACGCTGAAGATGGCGGTGTTCGCGCCGATTCCCAGCGCCAGCGCCAGAATCGCAATCGCCGTCACGCCTCGGCCCTTCGTCAACATCCGGAAACCGAACTTCACATCCTGCCAAAAAGTTTCCATAGTCGCTCCTCAGCGGTTTCTCGAATCCGCGTTTCTGTCGACATCCCCGCGCTGCTCCGTGCCCTGAAATTATCCAAGTCGCCGAAAATTCGCGTTCTCGTCATTCCAGAGGCCCCGATAGTCTCGATCGGGGCGGCGCAGTTTGTGTTCCGGATAAATCTGCGGAACGATAAATCCCCCGGTTCTTTTTTATTTCTCGGAAAAATCAAATTTAGAATTGATTCTAAAGCGTTCTAGTGCGCCAGCACGTCTTCGAAGAAAGCCAGCGCCCTGGGATCGTTCGACTGCCCCAGCCAGAACATCGCCTGCTTCCGCACGCTGGCATTCTGGTTCGTCCGCGCCACTTGAATCAGCAGCGGCACTCCCTCATCTTTCGGCAGTTGCGAGAGCGCGAAGACGGCGTGCTTCTTCACCTCGGCTTCCGGATCATTCTCGATCGCGTCGCGAATGGCCGCACCGGCTTTATTCCCCGCTTTCTGCGCCAGCCAAAAAAGGGCCTGCCCGCGCACGTGAGAGCTCGAATCCATCTTCGCCATGCGGACCATCTCTTCCACCGCTTCCGGTTCGCGGCTCACCGACAGTGCAAACGTCACCTTGTCGCGAACGCGCTCGCTCGAATCTTCCCGCGCCATCCGTTTCAGCGCTTCGTATCCTGGCTTGCCGCGCGCGGCGCCCAGCCAGAACGAAGTTTGCTCGCGCAAACGCTCCGGCTGGCTCGGCGCGGCAAAGCTTTCGAGCGCACGGTCGGCCGAAGCGTCGCTGGTCAGCGCGATGGCTGCGAGCGCCTGATGGCTCAGCCGGTCGCCGTGCTCCGCTTCTTCGCCCCCAGCCCGTGCATACGGCGCGAGCAAAGCCACGCTCTCCGCCGGTCGCACATCCGTGAGCCAGATCAGCGCCAGGCCTCCTGCATCGAGTTCGCAGTCATCCGAAAACGTGCGGATGCGGCTCACTCTCTTCTCCTCAACGCGAAACAGCACCAAAATGTTCCGCGAGCCTTCGAGCGGAACCGCGCCGCCTTTGGGCGCGCCGCTATGCATCGTGACTCCGTCGTTGGTGTGTTCCAGCCGGCACCGGCCGCAGCCCCCATCCCAATCCGCATCTCCGCGGTAGGAATTGCTGCAGCAGATTTCCCGCTGGCTGGCAATCATCGGCACCGCGTAACCGATCCATGCGGGCGATGATTGGCTCGCGACGATGCCTTGCACAGTCCGTTCCAGGCCTGCCGTGGCCGAGCGCGTTTCCAGTTTCGTGTTGACGGTGCGTGGCGCCTGCGCCCCCGCCGGTATCGCGGCGAGCAGCGCCAACATCCCCATGGCCAGAACGTGATGCTTGGAGCGATTCATCGCTGTCCTCCCACAGTTCTTACTTGTTCAGAATTTCCAGCATGAACGCCACGGCTTCCTTCGAATCCATCAATGAAAGTTTCTGCACCGCGACTTTCTTTAATTCGAGGTTCGTTTCTTTCCGCGCGATGGAAACCAGCGCGTGCGCGTTTCCCTCGAGGAACAGCGCGTTCAGCACTTCACGTTTGTCGTCGGTATTCGGATCGTTGGCGTAGATGTCCAGCAGCGC
>JBGQEW010000109.1:0-7778 GCA_041496565.1 Terriglobia bacterium
TCCATGGCCTCCGCGGCCCTGACCGATTTCGAGCTCTTCCGTGACTGTTGTGCCTGCCATGGGAGCGGTCCTACCTCGCCTTCGCGACCTGGTCCGGGGGTAGATTCTGCGGAATGTAATCTTCCGCCGCTCCCGGGACGCTGTACTCGTACGGGCCGCGATAAACGCTCGGGTAATGCCCGGCAAAATTG
This sequence comes from Terriglobia bacterium, assembly GCA_041496565.1. Taxonomy (GTDB): domain Bacteria; phylum Acidobacteriota; class Terriglobia; order Acidiferrales; family UBA7541; genus JBGPTK01. Next base: position 192 of record JBGQEW010000109.1, read on the forward strand.
TCGTGGGCGGGCGGCGAAGAAGTGATCCACTCGAGCGTGGTGCCGTGCCACGGGTTTTCCGGGGCTAGCTTGCCCTTCTTGAGACTCCAGAAGAAATTAAAAAGGAAAATCAACTGGGCCGCGGCTGTCAAGAACGCGGCAATCGTGATGAAGAAGTGCAGGCGTTCGAGCGGGAGGAGGAAATGGTTGGCGGTCAACTCGGAATAGCGCCGCGGGTTCCCCACCATGCCGAGGTAATGCATGGGCATGAACACACAATAGACACCGACGAACGTCAGCCAGAAATGCAATTTCCCCATCGTTTCGTTCATCATCCGGCCGAACATTTTCCCGAACCAGAAATAGGTGGCAGCAAAAATTCCGAAGATGGCCGCCACACCCATGATCAAGTGGAAGTGCGCAACCACGAAAAACGTGTCGTGAAAGTAGAGGTCAATCGCCGGCTGCGCCAGGAAGAGCCCCGAAAGGCCGCCGGTGACAAACAGCGAGACGAAACCGATTGCGAACAGCATCGGCGAAGTGAATTCGATCTTTCCGCCCCAGAGCGTGCCCAGCCAGTTAAACGTCTTGATCGCGGAGGGCACTCCGATGGACATGGTCAGCACCGAAAACGCAATCGCCGAATAGGGGCTCATGCCGCTGATGAACATGTGATGGCCCCAAACCATGAATCCGAGAAAGCCGATCCCGCAGATCGCGTACACCATCGCGCGGTATCCAAACACCGGCTTCCGCGAAAAGGCAGAGAGCACATGAGAGGCAACGCCCATGCCGGGCACAATCGCGATGTAAACCTCCGGGTGACCGAAAAACCAGAACAGGTGCTGCCACAGAAGCGGCGAGCCTCCGCGATGGTTCTGCAACACATCGGTGACGACGAGGCCCCCGGGGATAAAGAAGCTCGTCCCCGCCGACCGGTCGAGAATCAGGAGGATTCCGGCCGCCAGCAGGACACCAAAGGCCAGTAATCCCAGGATCGCCGTCACAAACCATGCCCACACCGTCAGGGGCATACGCATCAGCGAGAGCCCGGGAGCGCGGAGATCAATCGTGGTGGCGATAAAATTCAACGCGCCCATTAGCGAAGCGCCGCTGAATATCGCGATGCTCACAAGCCATAGCGTCTGCCCCATCCCCTCGCCCGGCCCGGCTGCCTCTCCCAGACCCGAGAGCGGCGGATAGGCAGTCCAGCCGCTGATCGGCGCCCCGCCCGGCACCAAGAACGCCGCCAGCATCACCACGAAAGCCAGGAACGTGAACCAGTAGGACAGCATGTTCAGCGTCGGGAACGCCATGTCGGGCGCGCCAATCTGGATCGGCAGAAAGTAATTTCCGAAGCCGCTCTGGGGCGCTGTCGTCAGCACAAAAAAGACCATGATCGTGCCGTGCATGGTGACGAGCGCAAGATATTGCTCCGGCGTCATAATCCCGCCGGAAACGAAAGGAAGCTTCAGCGCCGGCCACACAATGTGCATCCGCATCAGCAACGACAGGACGATTCCGATGACTACCGCCGCCATCGCCAGCAGTAAATACTGGATGCCGATCACCTTGTGGTCTTTGCTGAACACATACTTGCTCATGAAGCCGGAGGGCGCTTGCATCGCGTGCGCCCCGGCGCTGGCGTGGGCGCTCATTGGCACTCTCCGATCTTCATGTTTCCGCGCTGCAAGGACTGTCCGCCGCCCGCGAGCCAAGCGTTGTAATCGGCTTCGGAGACCACTTGCATGCAACTGTGCATGCGGTAATGGCCCAGGCCGCAAAGCTCGGCGCAGGCGAGTTCGTATTCGCCGATCTGCGTCGGAGCGAAGTGGATGGGGATCACCATGCCCGGCACCAGGTCCTGCTTTAGCCGCAATTCGCGGATGTAGAAGCTGTGGATCACATCTTGCGACTTCAAAATCAAACTGATCTCCTGGTTCACCGGCACCACCAGAATCGGCACCACGATGTCATCCTTCCCTGCGGGATCGTTCGCGACGAGACCGATCGGGTTGCTCGTCGAAGCGCTCACGTCCGCAGGACTCGTCCGGCCCATCGTGGCGTCCGGCCCGGGGTAATGGAAATTCCAGGCGAACTGCTGCGCCACCACTTCGATCGGCACAGCGTTCGGAGCCGCGTCGCGAAAGTGCACTTGCGCCCACGCGTTCTTCGCCATGACGCCAAGACCTACGAACAAAATCAACGTGGCAGCGGTCCAGAGCACTTCCATGGTGTTGTTACCGTGCGAGAAGTGCGCTCGCTGGCCTCGATCGCGATAGCGCCACACCACCCAGGCAAGGCCTAGCTGCGAAAGCACGAACACGATGCCCGTGATGTAGAGCGTCAGGTCGAACTGGTGGTCGATCTCATTTCCGAGGGTTGTGATGGAGGTGGGAAACCACCAGACCTTCGCCGCGAAAATGTAAAGTGTGGAACCAACTAGAATCAAAAGAAGGAGCGCCAAAACCGTTGCGGTTGCTGCCGAGCCTGCACACCGTTTCCTCGTCTGCATCGCCTCCGCTCCGCGAACTGCGTGACCATCGGCGCGCGTTTTTGCCGCTGGTTTCGATCTCATTTGGAATTCTGGAGACGCAACCACATCCTGAAAACGCAACATGATATATCACAGATTCGGAATTTCAAGAATGTTTCGCGCAAAGGAAAGCGTAAGAGGAATCAGGCGTTTTGGCCCGCGCCGCTCGTGTTCTTGGGTTGTGGCCGCAACCTGGGGACAAACGGGAAATCCATCATCGCTGGAAAACTTGGTGCGGAAGGAGGGATTCGAACCCTCACGCCTTGCGGCGCCACCCCCTCAAGATGGTGCGTCTGCCAGTTCCGCCACTTCCGCATTAGGAGGGTTGCAGGGAGATTCTAACAAAAACCGGGCCGATTCCCACACGAAACGCGATGGGCCGACTGCCGGCTATTTCTTCGGCGGAGGTGGATTCTGCGCCGGCTTTGGCTGCGCCGGGCTCGGCTGTTGTGCAGGGGTCTGTTGAGCCGGAGCCGGCTGCGGCGGCGTTTGCGTCGCGGGAGCGGGCACCTGCACGGGCAATCCTGGCTTCGACGGCGCGGGCGCCGGAGCCTCTTTCGTCGTCTTCTCGAGGATGGAGTTGATCTCAGCGTTCTCGCTGGGCGCGCGCTTCAGGGAGAGCGTCAGCGAGCTCATCATGAATACGATCGCGCACCATGTGGTGGCGCGAGAAAGCAGCGTCGCGGCGCCGCGTGGGCCAAAAGCGGTTTGACTGCCTGCGCCGCCGAACGCACCGGCCAAATCCGCCGCCGAGCCACTCTGAAGCATGATCACGATGATGAGCACCAGGCTCACGGTCACGTGGAGCGTCACCAGCAGTGGAGTCCACTTCCAGCCCAGCCAGATCAGTCCGACCCCGATGGCCAGCGCGATTCCCCATTTCACTTCTCTCGGCATTCCCTGCTCCACTTTGGCGCGTCCGGGCTTACCGGCTTGCCGCGCGTCTAAAAATTCACTATCGAGGCAAATGATTGCGGGTCGAGACTTGCCCCGCCAACGAGCCCGCCGTCAATCTCTACCTGAGCCATCAATCCCCTGATGTTGTCAGGCTTGACGCTGCCGCCGTAAAGGATGCGAAGCGCAGAGGCCCGCTCGGGCGTGAACCGCGCAGCGGCCCCCTGGCGAAGGTAACCGTGCGCCTCTGCTGCCATTTCCGGAGTGGCGGTGCGACCGGTGCCGATGGCCCACACCGGCTCGTACGCCAAAATGATACGCGAGAAGTCATTACCGGTCAACGCGGCGAACCCGCCTTCGAACTGCTTCGCGAGCACTTCGTGCGTCAGCCCGCCCTCTCGCTCGGCCAGTGATTCTCCGACGCCGACGATCGGTGTCAGTCCGGCTTCGAGTGCAGCCTTCACCTTTCGATTCACGGACTCATTGGTCTCGCCAAAGTATTGGCGCCGCTCGGAGTGCCCGATAATGACGTAGCGGCAGCCCGCATCGACGAGCATCTTGGTCGAAATTTCGCCGGTAAATGCCCCTTCCTTTTCCCAGTGCATGTCCTGCGCGGAGATGGAAATCGCCGACCCGCGTGCGGCGTCCACCGACGCCGCCAGCGCCGTGAATGGCGGAGCAACGACGATCTCGCAATGCGTGGAATTCGCCACCAGCGGCTTCAGCGCCTCGATGAACGCGCGCGCCTCGGTCTGCGTCTTGAACATCTTCCAGTTGCCCGCGATTACAGGTCGTCGCACTCAAGTCTCCTTCGTGTCTGATCGAGCGAGTGCCGCTTCGAGCCCGGCTCTCTAGACGCAAGGCACCGGCCCAACGAACTCCGCGAATCTCAGGACTCGAACTACATCAAGCGCCGCCACTCGTGGACGCCTTGTTTGTCAGGGCTTCCACGCCCGGCAGCTTTTCTCCAGCCAGGAATTCGAGCGATGCGCCGCCTCCGGTCGAGATGTGCGAAATCCTGTCCGCCACGCCGGACTGATGAACCGCCGCCACGGAATCGCCGCCTCCCACAATTGAAGTGGCGCCGGCGGCCGTCGCGTCGGCCACGGCGCGCGCCATCGCGAGCGTGCCCTGCGCGAACGCCGGCTTCTCGAACACCCCCAGCGGCCCATTCCAGATGATGGTCTTCGCGCGCGCAATCTCCACACGAAACTGCTCAATCGTCTTCGGGCCAATGTCGAGTCCCATCCAATCGGCGGGAGTCCGATTGATGTCCACAATCTGAGTTTCGCCCGAGTCTGCAATTGAGCGCGCCACCACGTGGTCCACGGGAAGCCGCAGACGGAAGCTTCTCTTCCTCGCCTCGTTGAGCAGCCCGCGCGCCAGATCCAGCTTGTCATCCTCGACGAGCGATTTCCCCACCGGCAGCCCCTCGGACTTCAAAAACGTGTAGGCCATCGCGCCGCCGATCAGCATGGCATCGGCGAGCTTCATCAGATTCCGAACGACTTCAATTTTGTCGGACACTTTCGCGCCGCCCAGCACGGCGACGAATGGCCGCTCGGGATTCGAGATCGCCTTGCCAAGATACGCGAGCTCCTTTTCCATCAGGAGTCCCGCGGCGGCCTGGCGCACGAACTTGGTGATGCCCACGACCGAAGCGTGGGCGCGATGAGCCGAGCCGAAGGCGTCGCACACGAAAATCTGGTCGCACAGGCTCGCGAGCTGGCGCGAGAAATTTTCGTCGTTTGCTTCTTCCTCCGCGTGATAGCGCACGTTCTCGAGAAGCAGCAGCCCACCGTTCGCGAGCGCCTTGCTCTTCGCTTCGGCGTCGGCGCCCACGCAATCGGCCGCGAAACCGACTGGCCTGCCCAGCAGCTCAGCCAACCGCGCCGCCACCGGCGCAAGGCTGTACTTTGGATCCGGCTTTCCCTTCGGCCGGCCGAGATGCGATGCGACGACGAGCCGGCCGCCGCGTTCGATCGCCATCCGCAGCGTGGGCAAGGTCTCGCGGATGCGGGTGTCGTCGGACACCTTGCCCGCATCGAGCGGCACATTGAAGTCCACGCGGATGAACACACGCTTGCCGTTCAGTTCCAGGTCGCGAATCGATAATTTGTTCATGGATCGCTCTCGAACTTGCAGGGGGCCCGTCGCGGCGGGCCGTGCCCCCACGGATGAACCTCTTGCGCCGCCTACAGCCGCGCGGCCATGAACTTGATCAGGTCGCGGCAGCGGCAGGAATAGCCCCACTCATTGTCGTACCACGCCAGCACCTTCACGCAGTTGTTGGCGACGACCTTAGTAAAGCCCGAATCGACAATCGAAGAATGAGGGTTGCCCTTGAAGTCCGCCGAGACCAGCTCTTCCTCAGTATATTCCAGGACACCCTTCATCGGCCCTTCGGCGGCGCGACGGAGCGCGGAGTTGACGGTCTCCACAGTCGCCGGCTTTTCCGTGGTCACGGTTACGTCCACGACACTCACGTTCGGCGTCGGCACTCGCATGGCGTACCCGTCGAGCTTTCCCTTCAGCTCGGGAATGACCAAGTGCAGCGCCTTCGCGGCGCCGGTGGAGGTCGGAATCATCGAAAGCGCGGCGGCGCGAGCGCGGCGCAAATCCTTGTGCGGCAGGTCGAGCAGCTTCTGGTCGTTCGTGTAGGAGTGGATGGTCGTCATCGTCCCATGCACAATACCGAAGCTGTCTTGCAGCACCTTGGCCACCGGCGCGAGGCAGTTCGTGGTGCACGAAGCGTTCGAGATGACGTGGTGCTTCGTGGTGTCGTATGTCTTCTCGTTCACGCCCAGCACGATCGTGTGATCCGGATCGGTCGCCGGGGCCGAGATGATCACCTTTTTCACCGGCCCGCGCAGATGTTTGCGAGCCTCCGGCCCGGACGTGAACAAGCCGGTGGATTCGACCACAATCTCCGCGCCCACCGAAGCCCAGTCCAGCTGGGCGGGGTCCTTCACCTTGAAGACCTTGATAGTCTTGCCGTCCACGGAAATCGAATCGTCGCCGTACGTCACTTTGTTCGACAAGTTGCCCAAGATGGAGTCGTATTTCAACAGGTGCGCCAGCGTCCGCGGGTCGGTGATGTCATTGACGGCGACAATCTCAATCGCCGGGTCGCCTATCGACGCGCGGTAGATGTTGCGCCCAATGCGGCCGAACCCGTTGATGCCTACTTTTGTCGGCATAGCTCCTCCGGAATTATTAGTGCGAATCGTTTCCGCTCTGTGGCGTGCGGACGAAAATTGGAACCGATGATGCTAGGGCGGGATACTTAAAAAGTCAAACCCGGCCCGTGCGTTCTAAGGGAATTCCTTTACTCGAATCACCTTGTCGCCGAGGAACGTAACAAAGACCGTCTTGGCCGGCGGCTGGCCGTAGATCCAATCTTCCGTTTCCTGGTCCTGGTCGTTCCTCTCTCGGACTTTGTGATCCGGGCGCCCGATCGCCGCGAGCACCATCTCGTGGTCCATCCCAACGATAGCGCGACGGTCCTTGATCGCCTCCTTGAATTCCGGCGGCAAGGTATCCACCCATAGGACCGCCGCCGACCGCTGCTTTGAGAAATCAAGGAAACCGGAGAGGGCTTGCTTCATGTCGTCCGGGCTCATGTCGGGCACCGGGCGGCCGAAGTCGAGGATAAGCGTCGCACCCGGCGGGCGATTTCCGGTCGCAGGGACCTGTGCGGTTGTGCTGGACGGCATCGGCATTGGACCCAGGCTCACCTGGATATGATCGCGGAGGCGACGGTGTTTGCGGCCGCCCCCGTTGATGTCCACGATGATCTCCTTGTCGCGAAATTGTAGGTTCGTGATCTGGACGGTATCCCCGGGGTTGGCCGCCGCGCCATAGTTGGCCAGAGACTGTCGCAAAGCCTGCTCGTCCACCGGCTTTCCCGCCTCGATACGGAAGCCCTTGTTCCATGCGGGCAGCGGACGCACGACCTTGGCGAATTCGCCGTAGACGAATCGAACGATGGCGAGCTCGGAATCAGGCCGCAAACGCTGGTTTTTTTTCGGCGGCTGATCCACGGATTCGAGGAAGAGACTCGGCAATGCCGGCAAATTTGGCGCTGATACGGCAGCGCCGATCAGGTTCGGCTGCGGCCGCAGGTAAAATACCTCGGGGACATCGGAACACGCGAACAGGATTGCTGCCAGAGCGAA
>JBGQEW010000110.1:0-7677 GCA_041496565.1 Terriglobia bacterium
AAGAGTTTGGCACCTCACCGGCCAAACGCCAGGCGCAGAACCAGCGGCTCGGGCAGACCCGCCTTGGTCATGCGCTGCTGCACGGCTTCGACTGCGTAGGACACGCGCCAGAATTCAACCTCGTGGCGATCGATGTCCGCGATGGCAAAGCTGGAGCGCGGATCCCCGTCACGGGGCTGTCCCACGGAGCCCGGATTCAGCAGATATTGCGTCCCCTCTTCAATCGCGAGCGTCGCGTAGTCTTTCCCGGCCACCGGCTTGAAATGAAGCACATCCACGCGGTTCTGGCTCAGCGAAAAACCGCCCTGGATATGCGTGTGGCCGAAAAATGTGATCCTCGAGGGCGACTCCAGCAAGCCATCGAGGGCCTGGGCAGGGGCGAAGACGTATTCATCCTCATCCGCCACGGCGCCGTGGACGAGAGTGATGCCGTCCACCTGCAAGGGGCCGGTGGGCAAATTTTTCAGATACTCGACGTTTTCGGGGCGAAGCTGTTCGAGGGTCCAATGAGCGGCGCTGCGAGCTACGGGATTGAAATCCTCGGCGTCTTCAATGCCGCAGCCGGCCTTGTCGTGGTTGCCACGGATGGTCACCGCGCCGATGGCGCGCATGCGGTCCACGACTTCGTTCGGATCGGGGCCGTAACCGACCACGTCGCCGAGACAGGCTGCCTTGTCCCAGCGCCCTTCGACCGCCGCAAGAGAAGTGTCGAGAGCCGTCAGATTGGCGTGAATATCGCTGAGAATTAAGAACCGCATCCAGAATATCCCCCGAGCGCCCGCGCGGGCGGATTATAGTCGAAGCAGCGGCGAGTTGCACGAACTCGGCACAAGAAGGAGCATCGGGGGCGATGATTCGGGGGGGGCGCTTACCATTTCAGCATCTCCCCGGCTGCTCCCCGAATCAGCATGCAGTCACCGTAGCTGTAGAACCGGTAGGATTGCGCGACAGCATGGCGATAGGCCCGCAGAATGAATTCGCGGCCCGCGAAGGCGGCCACCAGGACTAGAAGACTTGATTTGGGCAGGTGGAAATTCGTCAACATCTGATCCACGAGGCGAAAAGGATGACCTGGGTAGATGAAGATCTCGGCTTCGGCGCGGACGGGGCCGATGGGCGCAGAGTCAGCCGCAGACGCGGAGGAAGCCGCGGCCCTTCTTGCGGCGTCTTCGAGCGCGCGGACCACAGTTGTGCCGACGGCGAGAACGGGGCGCCGTTCGCGCCGGGCGCGCTGGATCGCTGACGCGGCCGCTCCACCGATCTCGTACGATTCACTGTGAATGCGGTGGTCTTCGACCTGCTCGGCGCGAATTGGCTCGAAGGTGCCCAGGCCGACCTCAAGAGTGATTTCGCAAATCTCGATCCCCCGCGCGGCCAGACGCTCGAGGATCGCCGGAGTAAAGTGCAGCCCGGCGGTCGGCGCCGCAGCGGCCATGCCGCTCCGCGCAAAAATGGTTTGATAGCGTTCAAGGTCGTGCGGCTCGTCGGAACGCTTGATGTAAGGCGGGAGGGGGACGTGGCCGAGACGCTCCAGGTGGGCTGGCACGTCAGCCGGGTCACGAAAACGCAGGCGCCGCAAGCCGTAATCTCCCCTGGCAATGACTTCCGCTTCCAGCTCACCTTCCCCGAAGATGAGACGCTCCCCGACGGGCACCTTGCGCCCCGGCTTGACCAGCGCTTCCCAGACGTCCGGCTCGCTGCGGCGGAGGAGGAGGACCTCGATGGTCGATTGGAGATGCTGGCGGCTTGCGGGGCTGTGACGGCCTGCGTACTGGGAGAAAACGCCGGCGCGATGGCCCAGCAATCGCACGGGAAGAACACGGGCATTATTTACGACGATCAGCTCATCGCCGCGGAGGAGGCCGGGAAACTCGCGAAACTGGCGGTCTTCCCAAACTTGATTCCTGCGGTCGAGAATGAGGAGCCGCGAGGCATCCCGCTCTTCGAGCGGCCGCTGAGCGATGCGCCCGCGCGGCAAGACATAGTCGAATTCCGACAAGCGCATCTATAAAACCCTTTCGTTCCACGATTCATCACACACCGAAGGGTATCCGCTTGAAATCTCAATGTACAGATTGTTCGACAATCAACCGGAGAGCTCCCGAGGCAGGGGGCTTGACTGCCCGCAAATTGAATGTCAGAACAATCTGGGTACTTAATTTCCTGCATATTTCCTTAAGAGAGATTGGCATTTGCGAGTGAATTGTGTTATCAAAATGGCAGCGTTTCTGCCGGCCTGTTTCTAACGATTTGCCGCGCCTCTCTGTCGAAGCTGCCCAGGCGATTCTCTCTCGTGCGCCGAAACGAACGGCCAAATAAGGGGTGTGCGTGTCCGAGTCTCATGTAGTGATCAGCCAGCGCGGCGCGGAACGCCTGCAATCGGGCCATCTCTGGATCTATCGCAGCGACATCCGAAGAGCTGAGGCGGGGCCGGGCGACCTTGTGCGCCTGACCGACGATCGCGGCCGGTTCCTCGGCAGGGCGTTTTATAGCGACCACTCGCAGATCGCCATTCGACTGGTTACGCGCGCCGACACACCCGTTGACCGCAAATACTTTACCCAGCACATCCAAGCCGCCGCGGAATATCGCAAGCTCGTCGTCGCAGATTCGGAAGTCTACCGATTGCTCTTCGCCAGCAGCGACGGTATTCCGTCCCTGATTGTGGATCGCTACGGCGACTATCTGGTTCTCCAGACTCTCAGCCAAGCTGCCGAACGGCTCAAAATGGAGTTCGTCGAGATCCTCGTCGAACTGTTCTCCCCGCGCGGGGTGATCGAGCGCAACGATCCCAAGGTGCGCCTGCTGGAAGGATTGGATCAGCGGGTTTCGGTGCTCTTCGGCGAAGCCCCGGGTGAGGTAGTTGTCCGCGAAAATGGCCTGCTCTTCGCCTTCGACTTGCTCAAGGGTCAGAAGACTGGGGGGTTTCTCGATCAGAGGGAAAACCGGGGGGCCGCGCGGGGCTACGCCAGTGGGGAAGTGCTGGACTGCTTCTCTTACCAGGGCGGATTCGCGCTGACCGTCGCCAGCCAAGCAGCACACGTCGAAGCCGTTGACCTTTCTCCGATGGCGGTCGAAGCCGGACGCCAAAACCAGCAGCGCAACGGAATTTCAACGGTGACGTTCCGGGAGGCCAACGCGTTCGACGTGCTGAAGGAGTGCGACGAAGTCGGACGCCGCTTTGACATGATCATTCTCGACCCGCCCGCCTTCGCCAAGAACCGGGAAAGCATCCCGGCCGCGCGCCGTGGCTACAAGGAAATTAATCTGCGAGCCCTAAAAATCCTTCGCGAGGGGGGGTACTTAATCACCAGCTCCTGCTCTCACCATATCTCCGAGCCCTTATTCCTTCAAATCGTGGCCGAAGCCGCCAATGACGCGCGCAAGTCGGTCGTTGTGGTGGAGCGGCGGACGCAAGCGCGTGACCACCCTATACTGTTAACCATGCCGGAATCGCATTACATTAAGTGCTTTATTCTTAGAGTGTTAAGCTAGAATAGCGGATCCTGCCAAGCTGGCCTTAGTTCGTTTAAAAAAACTTGATATTATAACGCTCATGTATTATGCTTTCGTCGAACTAAATGTTAAGTTGAGGAGGCAAGACATGAACACGATCGCTCGCTGGGGCACCTTCAGGAACCTAGCGAATTTCCAAGAGCAGTTCAATCGGATTTTTGAGGACACCGTCCGCACGCGCGGAAACGATTCCGAATTGACCGCGTGGGCGCCGGCAGTGGACATCTACGAAACTGAAAATGAGCTGGTGATGAAGGCCGACTTACCGGATGTGAACGAGAAAGACCTGGACGTCCGAATCGAGAACAACATGCTGACGATTCAGGGCGAGCGTAAGTTCGAGACCAAGGTTTCGGAGGAGAGCTACCTGCGCGTCGAGAGGGCATTCGGCTCTTTCACCCGCAGCTTTTCTCTGCCGAACACCGTGGACGCCGACGCCATCAAGGCCGAGTACCGCAACGGCGTGCTGACGGTCGCGCTGCCCAAGCGGGCCGAGGCAAGACCGAAACAAGTGAAGATAACCGTTTCGAACAGTCAGAACTAAGCCCGACTCTTGGGGCCCGGCGCTGCAGAGTCTATCATCGGGAGCGAAGAAGACAGGACCTGGCATGTCCACGAGGGAGATATGCCCTTCGCGGCCCATGAGACTCCCCGGGCCCCTTTTCGTTGGGCATGCAGTATTCGGAAAAAGGAACGGAGATGCTCCGACTCGATAAACTCACGGTAAAAGCTCAAGAAGCGTTGCAATCGGCGCAAGAAATTGGCGCGCGCTTAGGACACCAGCAAATTGAGCCGCTGCACGTCTTGGCCGCGCTGGCCGGCCAAAAGGAAGGCGTCGTTCCACCGCTGCTGGCGAAGCTTGGCGCGCCGGTCGAGCCGCTGTCGGCCGAAATCGAACAGCGGCTGGAGCGCCTGCCAAAAGTATCCGGCACGGCGCAGCAATATCTGAGCCCGGCGACCAACGAGCTGGTGAGCCACGCGTTCGACGAAACGGCGCGGTTTAAGGACGAATACGTTTCGACCGAGCATCTCCTTCTCGCGATCGCGGCAATGCGGAGCGATCCTGCGGGCGAGTTGCTTGCAAAGCATGGCGCAAGCCACGAGGCGGTCCTGCAAGCACTCGCCGCCGTGCGCGGAAGCCACCGCGTGACCAGCCAAACCCCTGAAGGAACGTACCGCGCTCTCGAGCAATACGGGCGCGACCTGACCGACTTGGCACGGCGCGGCAAGCTGGACCCTGTGATTGGCCGCGACGAAGAAATCCGCCGAGTGATGCAAATCCTGGCGCGCCGGACCAAGAATAATCCGGTGCTGATCGGCGAACCGGGCGTTGGCAAGACGGCGATTGTGGAAGGGCTCGCGCAGCGCATCGTTTCGGGCGACGTTCCCGAAGTGCTGAAGCCGAAGCGCATCGTGGTGCTCGACTTGTCGTCGCTCGTGGCCGGCGCGAAGTATCGCGGGGAATTCGAAGATCGGCTGAAAGCCGTGCTCAAGGAAATCACCGAGTCGGCGGGCCAGATCATTTTGTTTATCGACGAGCTGCATACCCTGGTTGGCGCCGGTGCGGCCGAAGGCGCGATCGACGCGTCCAACATGCTGAAACCGGCGCTGGCGCGCGGCGAGCTGCGCTCGATCGGCGCGACCACTCTGAATGAATATCGCAAGTACATCGAAAAGGATCCAGCGCTCGAACGCCGCTTCCAGCCTGTCTTCATCGGCGAACCCTCGGTCGAGGACACGATTGCGATCTTGCGCGGCCTGAAGGAACGCTACGAAGTCCATCACGGCGTGCGCATCAAAGACGCTGCGATCGTGGCCGCCGCGATGCTTTCGCAGCGCTACATCTCCGACCGCTTCCTGCCGGACAAGGCCATCGACCTGGTGGACGAGGCCGCCGCGGGCCTGCGCATGGAGATCGATTCCTTGCCCACGGAAATTGACGAAATCGAGCGGCGCATCGTGCAACTCGAAATCGAGAAGCAGGCGCTTCGCAAGGAATCCGATGCGCATTCGCGCGAGCGGCTGGGAGAAATCGAGCGGCAGCTTGCCGGGCTGCAGGAGCAATCGAGCGGGCTGAAGGCGCGGTGGCAGACGGAGAAGAAAGCCATCGGGCGCATCCGCAAGCTCAAGGAAGAAATCGAGCAACTCAAGGTGGAGGAGCAGCGCCAGGAACGCGCGGGCGATTTGGCGCGCGTTGCGGAAATCCGCTATGGCAAGCTCTCGGCGGCCGAGCGCGACCTCCAACAGGCGCAGCAGCAATTGGCGGACTTGCAGCAAGACCACCCGATGCTGAAGGAAGAAGTGGGCGAAGAGGACATCGCTCGCGTCGTCAGCAAGTGGACCGGCATCCCGGTCGGGCGGCTGCTCGAAGGCGAAGTCGAAAAACTCGTGCATATGGAAGAGCGGCTGCGCCAACGCGTGGTGGGCCAGGACGATGCGCTCGAGCGCGTTTCCAATGCGATTCGAAGGAGCCGCTCGGGGCTGGCCGATCCGAACCGTCCGATCGGCTCGTTCATATTCATGGGGCCGACCGGCGTGGGGAAGACGGAACTGGCGCGCGCGCTGGCGGAATTCTTATTTGACGACGAGCGCGCGATGGTGCGCCTCGACATGTCCGAGTACATGGAGAAGCATTCCGTGGCGCGGATGATCGGCGCGCCGCCGGGCTACGTGGGCTACGAAGAGGGCGGACAATTGGCGGAGCAGATTCGCCGCCGGCCGTACGCGGTCCTGCTGTTCGATGAAATCGAGAAGGCACATCCGGATATTTTCAACGTCCTGCTGCAGATTCTCGAAGACGGGCGGCTGACGGACGGCAAGGGCCGCACCGTGGACTTCCGCAATACCGTGATCGTGATGACGAGCAACGTGGGCTCGGCTGCCATTTTCGATCTTGCTGCCGCCGATCCGAAACGCGCGCGCGAGGAAGCTCTCGAGGCCCTGCGCGGCATCTTCCGGCCGGAATTCCTCAACCGCGTGGACGATATCGTGCTGTTCCACCCTCTGGGAAAGGAACAGCTCGAACGAATTATCGAGATGCAAATCGTGCGCGTGGTGAAGCAGCTCGAACAGCGCAAGATCACGATCAAGCTGAGCAAGGCGGCGCGCGAGTTGTTGTTTCAAGAGGGCTACGACCCGGCCTACGGCGCGCGGCCGCTCAAGCGCGCGATCCAGCGGTTGATTCAGGACCCTCTGGCCATGCGCCTGCTCGACGGCAGCGTTGTGCCGGGCGACCATATTTTGGTGGACGCGGACGCGAAAAAAGGTGAGATGAAGTTCGAGCGCGAGGCTGCGAAGGCGACGGCCTAATCGAGACTCATGCCACGTTCGATTGACGCCACAGAGCGGCGGCCCTAAACTGGTAGTTGGGATCAACGGTGAAATTCATATGAAGACATTCAAGACGGCACTCTTACTAACGGCGCTGACGCTGGTGCTCCTGTTTGGCGGGCAAGCCATCGCGGGCCAGCGCGGGATGACGATCGCACTTTTCCTCGCCGTGGCGATGAACGGCATCGCGTACTTCTTCTCGGACAAGATTGCGCTCGCTTCCAGCGGGGCGCGTCCGGTGACGCGCGAACAGGCGCCGCGGCTCTACGCCGTGATGGAGCGCCTGGCCGGCAAGGCAAACCTGCCGATGCCGAAACTCTACGTGATTCCGCAACCGGCGCCCAACGCGTTCGCCACGGGCCGCAATCCCAGCCATGCGTCGGTGGCCGTCACCGAAGGGCTGCTCCAATTGCTCGACGACGAGGAGATGGAGGGCGTAATCGCTCACGAGCTTTCGCACGTCCGCAACTACGATATTTTGACTTCTTCCATAGCCGCGACACTCGCCGGCGCAATCACCTGGATTGCGAGCATGGGCCGCTGGGCAATGATATTCGGCGGGTGGGGCTCGCGCGACGACAACCGTGGAGGCGGGGGCTTGGCTGCCCTTCTGATGTTAATCGTCGCGCCGATCGCAGCAATGCTGCTGCAGCTCGGCATTTCGCGCCAGCGCGAATACCAGGCGGACGCCTCCGGCGCACGGATGGTCGGCCACCCCTATGGACTGATCCGCGCGCTCGAAAAGTTGGGCGCTTACAACAAGCGGATCCCCATGAATATTTCTCCTGCCACTTCGGCGCTTTGCATCGTCGCGCCGCTCAACGCCAGCCA
>JBGQEW010000111.1:0-7604 GCA_041496565.1 Terriglobia bacterium
CCAACTGCCGATAGATCTCCATCGCCTCCTTAACGCACTCGAAGGCTTGCTCCCGCTGCCCCAGGTCGCTCAGCATGTTTGCCAGGTTGTTCAGCGACATGGCCAAGTCAGGCCGGAAGGCGTCGGGTTGGGACGCCGCCATCTGCCGAATGATCTCCACCGCCTCCTTCGAGCACTCGTAAGCTTGCTCATGCCGTCTCAGGTCGCTCAGCCTATTTGCCAGATTGCTGAGCGCTGCCGCAAGGCGCGCACGTTGCTCTGGGTCCTGCTTCTTCGCCAAAGAAGAGCGTAGGTGGTTGACAATCAACGCTTGGATTCTCCCTGCATGCTCTCGCAGCAGGAGAGTCTCCTGCGGCAATTGGGAGGCAATCTCGGATAGGCTGTCGAGATCCTGATTCGTCGCGACCACCGCATCCAACCAGCGGAGCGCAGCGCCGCTTGCGGTCGTTCCATAGTCCTGAGCTGTACGGATGAGAACCGCCGCCACTGTCCCATGCCCTCTGGCGAACCAGCGGTTCACAAACTTTGCTTGTTCTTTCTCTGTTAGTTTCGTCAGCACTTCCAAAATGGCGGCTTCACCGATGAGATCTGGAAGGATGGGCAAAATCCCAGAGTTTTCGGCCCCTAGCGCGGCGGCCATAGCCTGCTCGTACGAATGAGCGTTGCCGGCGCCGGAGAAATCAAGGCTTTCGCGTTCTTCCGGTATGAGGCCAACCAAATCATCCGGAGAGAGGCCACCCGCAAGCGTCACGCCGACAACGAGATATTTCAGGAAGTCGGGTTCCAGGCCGCGATCCACGGCTAGCTTGGCAATGCGTGACAGCTCGTCTGTGGCAATGCGCTCGGCCATCTCACCGGGACCTGGCTTGAGCAAGCTCGGCACTCCTTCTCGGACGGCAGTCACGCCCGCCATGCTTTAGATACAGGGGAGCAAACGCGACAGAGGGGTCAGCCAGCTTGCGGTCGAACTCGGGATTTTCGCCAGGCGCGGGCGGCCGCAGAATTTGGGGCTTGCCGAGTATCCGCGAGGTCTCCGCCATGACCCGAGAAAGAATCTCTCGACATTCCTGACTACCCGCGAGCGCAGTCAGAACAAAAGGCTCTGAAGGATTAAAGAGGTCTCCAACCGAGTCCTCGGAAAAGGTTCCGGGGCTGATCAGATCGTGCCACCAGCCTAGCTTAGCGTCAGCGTGGCGTTCCAACATCAAGAGCCGCAAACGGTAGCCCCTGCCATCTCGATTGCGCGATAACTCGACCAACCACTCGCGTAGCAGCTTGGCCTTTGCAGCAGCGTAATCCACAACAATAAGCGTGTTCCGGGACCAGCCCCAGGCGCTGAGGTTCTGCTGATTACGGAAGCGCACCAATTCCTGATGAGCGACGAAGCCGACGTCCCAGCCCTTCGCTGCGGCAGCCAGGCAAACCTCAATCGCTAGCCGTGTCTTGCCGCTACCGGCCCCGCCGATGAGGCACCGAACCGAGATGGCGGACTCCCCATCTAGCCAGTCTTCAAGGTCTCGCTTCGCGGAGTCTCTTCCCACCAGAGGGATCGCACGGCAGAACGGCGTGAGTAGATCGAGAATCTTCTGGGCCTTGGGAGCGTTCAAGTGCCATGCAGTCAATGTGAGATGCGGTTGGTTGACATTGACGGTGATTCCATCGCCCTGCGCCTGAACAACGATGTTGTAGCTTCCGAAGATATTTGAAGAGGACATACCTGGCATCGTGCGCCGGAATGCTGTCTTTCAGTTCTTGCCACCAATGTTAATGTGGATATTTTTTCCTAAGGCTTGGGCTGTAGTATTGCCGTCGCCGACTTGGTTCGACTGTTGACTTCCCATGACCTGAGGGAGCGACTGCAGCAAGGATGCAAGCTCCGTATGCAGCCCTGAGTCAGCCTCGAGTGCTTCCGACAAGCCCACACGAAGAGCGGCCTGCTTGTCTGAATTGCCTGGATCGGCTTCGACTCGCTCCAAGGCTTTCTGCGCGTCGCCGGTCAGTTTTTGCTTGAGCCATTCGAAAAGTTTCTTGCCCCCAGCATAGGCGTCTTCGCCTGCCTTTCCGGCGGCTCCCTTGGCTGCTTCCAGAAAATAGGGGGACAGCGCTGCCACTGCCGTGGTCGCCAGCAGAGTTGGATCAATCATAAGACCTCCGCACGAAATCTAAACGTATAACTTGTATGGTAATACTCGCTTTATGAAATCGGCAACTCTAACCGTTCCCATTGCAGTGTGCAAGTGTTGAAAGTCTCGTCATGAAGATTCGGAACAAAGAATCAGCCTCTCGCTACCTGCCAATCTGCAAGCAGCTCCCGCGTAACGATGAGCGGCGAAATTCGATTTGCCACACGTACGGAATGTCCGTGAGACGGCCGAGTGGCATCCTAATCTGAAATCGTGCGTGAAGAAGTCTGCCGTCGCGGCTTCGCATTTTTTTCTTGGCTTGCCTTCGGCGCTTGTTTGGCCCCGCGTTACACCGTCACACTGCTTCGCGATATAGTTCTCATGTCAAAAGGGATCCACTGGCGGCGGAGGGTCTGAGCTGCCTCTGGGCTGGGGGCGCATCATACTCACGATCCGTGGGTGGGGAAAATATGAAGCGGCTCGCCAAAGTGATTTTCTTGTTTCTTCTCTTACTGGCCGTATTTCAGGAATCCCCCGCTACGAGTTCGAATCTCGAAGAGTCCACCAGCGCATCGGCCATCTACGACCCCAATCCGAATCACACCTGGAATCGGCTTAATGACGCGCTATTCATCCGCAGAGATCAAACGGGAGTCGCGTACGGTGCCGATAAGCTCGACCCGCTTCTCTGGCCTGAGACCGAACACTTACTGTCTGGTTCGTCTCATCAGCGTGCCCTGAGC
This sequence comes from Terriglobia bacterium, assembly GCA_041496565.1. GTDB lineage: Bacteria > Acidobacteriota > Terriglobia > Acidiferrales > UBA7541 > JBGPTK01. The sequence continues at coordinate 2,867 of JBGQEW010000111.1, forward strand.
ATTCTTGACGAATTCCTGCGCACCCACGCCGAAGACCAGATTCGCGATCCCGTAAAAAAGGCAATGTTGCAGTGCAATCTTTGGGCGCTCTTCGATTGGTCCGCACTCATCGGCGCCCATCACGCAGCGGAACGGCGAGAACTCCAGATCCGTCTGGCCGAAGTGTTGCGTCGGCTGGCGCTGACCTCGAGTGAAATTAAGTCGCTTCCGGACAACTACGCCCAGGCGGTTGCTTCGGGAGCGTTTGCCGCGGAGTACGACCCCGCGAATCGCGAGCGCGCGTTTCTCCCGCCTGATCTTTTTCAGCCGCGCGGACCATGGGTCTGCATCCGAGGAGACGGGAAGCCAGTGGCTGAAGTCCACGTCGGCGAGGTTTCCGGGCGTTCGCGTTTCGTCGTGTTTGTGCGCCTTCCGCAGGGCCGCCAGGCAACTCTCGATTATTTCCAGGCGCTGTGGAATGTCCCCGAACCGTGGATCGCGGGGCGGATTGACTTGATGCGCGGCGATCTGAATCCCAATCTGCCGCAATTTCCGGTTGGGACGCAGGTGGCGCTCTTGCGGCAAATGACGCTTTTCGATCGTGACGGCGCGCTCGTGCCCGCTCCGATCACCGAAAGTCTGCAGATTCGCGTCTATCACTCGATCACCGCGAGGCAGGATCACAACAATACCTCCGTGGATTGGCACGCCGCCCGAGCCGAGCAGGATTTCTACGAGATCAGACTCAGTCAATCGCAGCTCTATGCCCGGAAAGCTGGCGGACTCAGAGCCATCGCGCGCGGCGAAACAGAGTTTCCAGTATTTCAATCGCAAGGAATGGACGGCTTCGAACTGTCCGCGAAGGAACACGTACCTCTACGGAAAGCGGAAGGACGTATCCTCGATAGATGTGCGGCCTGCCACTCCGCACCGGGAATCAACTCGCTCCAGAGTCGAAGGCACTTGCTCAAACCGAATCGTGCTCAGAATGATCCGGCTCCCCCCTATGATTCCATCTGGTGGATATCCCAAGACGCGCTTGTGTGGAAGTCGAACCACTATGACTGGGGTCTCCTGAACGGCTACTGGCAGGCTGGCAGCGGGCCACGTTAGCAGGCGCGGCGTTCTGCTCCCCATGGCTACCTGTAAAACTTCCTCGTAACGCGCACTCGTGAAAGGTAGTGGCAGGGGCCCGTCGGGGAACGCCCTAGCGGCTCCCGTCTGTACAAAGTTCCATGCCTCTCTGCCACGGAGGTTCCTCACCGTGGGTGCGTCTCCACGTAGGTGTGGACAACGAGCGTGCGGCCATCCGTCGTCGCCGTCACCGCGCCGTCTCGGTCGGTGCGCAGCACGCGCGCATTGACTTTCTCGAGACGCGCAACAACATCAGGGCTCGGATGCCCGAACGGGTTTCCTTCGCCAACGGAAATCACCGCCACGCGCGGCGCGGCCAGCGAGAGAAAATCGCCCGTCGAGGATGTCTTGCTCCCGTGATGCGGCACTTTCAGGAAATCGGCCGCAAGGGCGTCGCCATCGCCGACCAGCGATTGCTCCACTTGCCTCTCGATGTCCCCGGGCAGCAAAAATCGCACGCCGCCGTCTTCAATCCGCAAGACGAGAGAATCATTGTTCGTCGCTTGTGAAGTTTCGGAATCATCCGCCGGCCAGAGGAAGCGGCCAGTCGCGCCGCTCCATGCGAACGAATCGCCGCGAAGATGATGGACGATCTCGACGCCGCGCGCCCGCGCGTGCGCCAGCAAGTTCTTGAACGCGAACGAATCCACGTCGCGCCCAACCCAAAGCTGCTTGACTCGAAAATTGTCCAGAACGGCGTTGAGCCCATCGAGATGGTCGTGGTGCGCGTGAGTCAGCGCCACCACGTCGAGCCGCTTGAGCCCGCGCTGCCAGAGGTAATTGGAAACGACTTCCTCCCCGATGTCAGGACCGGTGCGAAAGCCGCCGGTGGAATTCGCAGTGTACTGGCCGCCTCCGTCCACCAGCATCGTCTGTCCGCCGGGGAATGCCGCGAAGATCGAATCGCCCTGGCCCACGTCCAGCACCGCGACTTCGAGTTTGCCCGCGGCAAGGCGCGGCGCAAACGGAAACGTGACCACGGCGATAGCCAGCGCCACGAGCGCGGCGGCGGCGATCCATTCGCTCGAGCGCCACGCAGAAGAATTGCGGCGAACTCCCGCCACAGCAGCGCGAGCGAAAATTGCGAGCAGCACGAGCGCCGCCAGGAATGCAACCAGCAGCCACCCCGGCGGCCCGGGAATGCGATACGACGCATGCGGCCACCTGCTGATCCATTCAATCGTAGCAATCAGGGCGCCCACCAATGCGCCCAGAAGATGGACCAGCAGCCGCGCCAACCCTCCCCACACGAAGCTCGCCATTAGCGTGATAAATCCCAGCGGCACAATCAAACCCGTCAACAATACGGCTGGGACGTTCGATGCCGGCCCGTAAACGCTCACGCGATGGAAATACTCCGCGAGCAGCGGCAGCACGCCGAGTTGGATGGCGGTCGAAACCACGAGGATTTCCCACAAGCGAAATCCAGCGGCAAAGGGCGCGGCAAGAATTCGCTCGGCGCGCGGCGCTAGTCTCGCCGGCAAGTGCGCCGCGAGCCAGGCCGACGCCGCGCGCAGATCCAATCGAAATTGAACCACGCGCGGGGCGAACGACCGGTCGCGCGTTACGTCGCTAAGATGCGCCAAGCCCCTGTGATAAGGTCCGCTGGTGCGATCAATCCACGGAACCGCCAAACCTGCAATCACGCTCGCGGCCAGGAAGGAAAGTTGGAAACTCGCATCTCCGAGGGCCGCAGGCCGCGCGAACAGCAGCAGAAGCGCGGCGAGTGCAACCGCGTTCAGCAACTCGACGCGGCGAAAGAGCAGGCGCGCTCCCAGGAATGCCGCCGCCATCAGCGCCGCGCGCAGAATGGGCGGACGGTCTTGCACGATGCCCACGTAAGCGGCGAGCACAGCGAGCGTAATCAGCGTGGTCCACAGACGCGAAAGCCGCAGCCGCCGCGTCAGCCAAAAAACGAACATCGTGAGCGCCGCCACGTGCAATCCGGCAACGACAAGGACGTGATACGCGGCCGTCTTCTGAAATACCAAGGCCGTCTGCGAGTCCACGAAATTGTGATCGCCGAGCAGCATGGCGCGAAGCACCGCGGCGCGGTCGGGCGAATCCGAAAAAATCGCGTCCACGCGATTCAGCAATCGGCCGCGCGCCCTCGCGAAGAAATCGGCGAAGCGCAGCCGCGGCGTGTCCACCCTGCGCAGAAGCTCCACGCTGCGAAGGGAAGCGGTCAGGCCAACGTCTTGTCGCGAGAGAAATCCGCGGATGTCGAATGCGCCGGGGTCGAGGAAATTGCGCGGCTGACGCGCGCGGACAAGCGCTTCCACGCCGTCGCCGGCGCGAAACTCGGCGGGCGGCTCAGGATGATCCGCGTCGGAGTAATAGTTAACACGCAGTCCGCCCGAAACGGGGACGGCGCGGCCGGCCGATTCCACTTCTTCGAGGTCAATCTCGTAGCGCGCGCCCCACGGCATTCGCAGGGAATCGCTGCGCAATCGCCCGCGCCAGCGAAGCGGCTCGCTCAGGTCAAGCCGTCCCCTGGCGACGAGCCGGGTTACATTCTTGGCGGGCGTCGTTACGTTCTCGATTCGCGCTGTGAGTCCGCCCAGCGCGGCCCACGCCAGCAATGCACAACTCCACGCCGCCGCGACTCGGTTGCTTCGAAGCAGCAACAAGCCGAGAACGATCGCTACCGTCGCGCAAGCAAGCCAAGCCGTCACCCGCGCCGGCATCACTCCATCCAGCGCGATGCCGCCGGCGAACGCCGCGGCGATCCAAAGCGTCGGCAGTTTCATGCGCGTCTTGCGAGCCGTACCACCGATTCGATGTGATACGTTTCGGGAAAATGATCGAAAAAGTGCACTTCGGTGAGCGCGTAGCCTTTCGCCGTCAGCGTGGCCAAATCGCGCGCGAGCGTCGAAGGCTCGCAGGAGACGTACACGATCTCCGCCGGGGCAAGCTCGGCGAGGCGCGCGACGGCTCCGGGCGGCACCCCGGAGCGCGGCGGATCCAGCACGACGAGATCGGGAGTTTCTTTCCACTCGTGCAGAAACGCTTCCACGTCTGCCTCGCGCGATTCGGCTCGGCCCGCGCCGGCCGCAAGATTTAGCCCCAGGTCGCGCGCCGCCGCCGGATTGGCCTCCACGGCAACGACCCGCTCGAAATGCTTCGCCAGCGTCCGCGCAAATAATCCTACGCCGGCGAAAAGATCGAGCGCGAGCCGGCCGCCCCTTGCCCCGCCGCCCGCCCCGCCGATTACCGTGCGGACAAGCTCTTCCACGAGGAAACGGTTCACCTGGAAAAACGAAAAGTGGCCCACGCGATACGGGAATCCTCCGGCCTCGTACTCCAAATAGCCTGGCCCTTCGAGTTCCATGCGTTCACGGCTCGTATCATTCAGCAAAAGGCTTTCTATATTCGGCACGGCCTCGCGAATGGCTTTCGCCAAGCCCGCGGGCGAAGAAGGGAAGCCCGCGAAGGAAGCGTTCAGCAAAATCTTTTCGTCGCTCGCGTCGGCGAACGCAGTCACCTCGCGCAGCTCCCGCGGCAGCGCGCCTTTCGCAAGCGCGTCGCGCAAGCCCGCAAGCGTCCCCGCCAGTCGGGGCGAGAGAACGGGACATTCCTCCACGGCGCAGAGTGCGGTGGACGCGGCGCGAAAGTAGCCGATGCC
>JBGQEW010000112.1:0-7529 GCA_041496565.1 Terriglobia bacterium
ATTTTCGCGGTTACCGATGGTGGAGATAATCGCAGCAAGGCTGACAGGAAGACGGCGGAAGCGGCGTTGCTGAGCCAGGGCGTGAGACTTTATGCGATTGTTCCGGCGTATACCTTGGGCACGAGAGTTTTCTCCGATCCGTTCGGGCAGCACGAACTGGAAGCGGTCGCAAAGATGACGGGCGGAACAGTCTTGGATCCATTCGACTCATTGACACCCGCCACGCGATCGAGCATGGATGCTTACGGCACTCATGAGGCGAAGGAGATTGATTGGGAAGATTCACTTCCGCGATTCTGGGATGCGCTGAAAGCCTCCGTGACGTCCGCGGCACAATTCCATGTCTTGGAGGTGGAGGTTCCCGAAGCCATCACCAAACCGACGGACATTGAGCTGAAATTTGAAGTCTCGCAAGAATTAAAGAAGAAGCATCCGGTCCTTCTCTATCCTCATAAATTGTGGCCCTGCAAGCCTTGATCCTCACGGACCAACTCCTCCTCAGGCCAATGCTGGCGGCTGCGAACTAGCGCGGTTCGCGGCCGCGCGCGCCGCTCTCCCAGAGAGGCCAGAAGCCAAAGCCGCGCATTTGAACTGCGAGACCGCTCTCTTTGATCAGGGCTTCGATTTCGGCGCGCGATTGGCGCGGGCCGAGGCGCTCGGCGTAGTCGGCGATGCCGAAGGCTGTGACGGCGGCAATAGCGATCTGGCGCTTCAGCTCCGCGAAATCCACCTTGTCAAACGTGTCCGACGTGGCGTGATAATTAATCAGATAGTTGGCCGGCTCTTGGTTGGCGACGAGCGTGGGCACGCCTTCGAGAAGAAAATCGAGATTGTCGGTGCCGAAGATCGCGTCGGTGGTGTGATTTCCCGCGCCAAGAGATTCGATCGGCTGGAGCGCGGCCCTCACCGCCGCCACGATGTCCTTGCGACCGCCTAGCGAAAAGCCGGTCACGCGGCCAGTCCCCTCATCGAAAATAACAGCCGCATCCATTTTGTCGAGCTCGCCGCGATGCGCGCGCGCGTAAGCGGCGGACCCGAGCATGCCCTGCTCCTCGCCCGTAAACAAGGTGAAGCGAATCGAGCGGCGCGGCACGATTCCCGCGGCGTGAATCGCGCGAGCGGCATCAATCACCATCGCCGCGTTGCAGCCGTTGTCGAGCGCCCCGGTGCCGAGTTCCCAGGAATCGAGGTGCGCGCCAAGAATCACGAATTCGTCCGGCTTCTCCCGGCCGCGAATTTCCGCGATTACGTTTTCCGATTCCACCGGGCCGCTGACGTGGTTGGGCATGAGGAGACGCACGCGAACTTTTTCACCGGCGGCGAGGAAACGTGCCAATCGCTCCGCATCTTCCCGCGCGAGAATGGCCTGTGGCAGCTCGTCAGGCTCGCCGGTGAGCGTCTTCGAGTGGCGATAGAGCAGCAGATTCGGACGCGACGACATCCAGAAGACCGCCGCCGCGCCCGAATGGATTGCGCGATGGATGATCGGCGGCGCCTCCATGTATTCGCCAAACAGTTCTTCGAGCGTTTCCAGCAGCTTCGTGTGCACCAATACAATCGCGCCCTTAATCGAAGCGCCCGCGCGCGCGAAGTCCGCTTCGCCACCCTGGCCCACGTCCACAACGTCCGCGGTGATGCCATCTTCGGGTGCCGGTGGCGACCAGCCAAACGAAACCAGCCGCACCGGGAACGGCTCGGGCGCAAGCACTTCGAGCCGCGTGTGTCCTTCGCTCCATCCCGCGGGCACCGTGAATTTTTCCGCATGCACTTCGTCCACACCAGACTTGCGAAACGCTTCCACGGCCCAGCCAACGGCTTTGGCCGCGGCCGGCGAGCCGGTCACGCGCCCGCCAATCACGTCGGTGAGGTGACGAAGATTTTCTTCGAGTGGTGACGAGCCGAGCGCGCTTTTGATGATGGCAGGCGCCACGTCCGCACAGGTCTTTTCCACCGAGCAGCCGCCCTCGCCCTGCGGCGGCTTCGGACCGAGCCTTGTCTTCGCGGGCGGAAGCTGCGCCGCGGCGGGAAGTAGAAAGGCAAGAAGGCCAACAAGTAAGGAGGCCTGAAGTAATCGGCGCAGCGGCACTTGAAAGTTCCTCCGTGGAAGAATTGGTGAATTCACGAAAATTGCGCGCAGATTATAACGCACGCGCTTCACATCATTGGAGGATATCCGCCGCAGTTCGGATCAGAGGCGTTATTTCAGCCAGGCAGCGAGGATGGCGTCGGTGACGCGGGCGACCTGGACCATTTCGGCAACGTCGTGAACGCGAACGATGTGAGCGCCGCCCAGAATGCCGGCGGCGACGGTTGCCGCGGTGCCCCAAATGCGCGCTTCCGGCGGCGCGCCGCCCAGCGCATGCCCGATGAACGTCTTGCGTGATGTGCCAAGCAAGAGAGGATAGCCCAGCCCCGCGAGCTCCGGCAATCGCGCGAGCAACTCGAAATTCTGCGCGTAGCGTTTGCCGAAGCCGATGCCGGGGTCGAGCACGATTTGCGATTTCGCGAGCCCCGCCTTGCGCGCCCGCGCGACCGCGGCACGCAGGCCGGCAACGACGTCGCGCACCACGTCGCGCGCAAACGGACCTTTCTGCATCGTGCGCGGCTTGCCACGCATGTGCATCAGGATAATCGGAAGGCCATGGCACCGCGCAACGCCGGCGAGAGCGGGGTCGCCGCGCAGCGCAGTCACATCGTTGATGATTTCAGCGCCCGCGGCGATGGCGCGCTCGGCAACGGCGGATTTCTGCGTATCCACCGAGATGGGAATTTTGAGTTTGCCGCGCAGCCGTTCCAGCACGGGCACGACACGCGCGATCTCCTCGTCGGCGGAAATTCCTTTGGAGCCGGGGCGCGTGGATTCGCCGCCGATGTCGAGGATATCCGCGCCGGCGCGTTCGATTTCGAGCGCGCGCTCGACGGCGGCGTCCACGTCGAAATGAAGGCCGCCATCGAAGAAGCTGTCCGGCGTGACGTTGAGCACGCCCATGAGAAGGGTGCGCTCGCCGAGGACCAGAGTGCGCGATGGCAGACGGAGGCGGAATTTCTTGCGACAAAACATGGCCAGCTATTGAATCACAGTTCGCTCAGTGGATTGAAGCCCGGCCTCGCCGCCAGCCGATCTCACGACTCCCCATTGTGAATCGAGACGGGCCTCTCGCCGACCGCAGAGGGATTCTTCAGGCAGGCTTTACGGCCCTCGGAATGACAGCTCTAGAGCGCGGCGGGAACGTAGTACGCAACGCGATGGATGACGCGCGCGCCGGGATGGCCGGGGACTTCAACGCGCAATCGATGCCAACGCGGCCGGCTCGTGACCGCCGAAGGGGCTTGTGCCAAGCTTGCCGAGGGATAGTAGCCCAGCGTGTACTGCGCGCGAAGGCTTTCGCCGATGCGCCGGTAGATTTCACTCAAGGTGCCGCGCTCGCGCAAGAAATGGAGTTGCCCGCCGGCGCGGCGAACCAGCTCGGCAAGAAAAACGGTGTAGGCGGGAATGCTCAAGTCGCGCGAGTCGGGCGCGATGAGCGTTGAGCCGGCGTGCGCCGCGAGCCACGCTTCGGTCATCCCGCGAGGGCGGTTCTGCGTGGAGATGGCCTCGACTTCGATTCCTTCGGCGGCGAGCGTTCGCGCGACATCTTCAAACGTCAAGCGGCCGGCCGTCTCGCCGGGTCGCGGCTCCATGCTGTTCGGGTCCCAGCTCAGGCCGAGCCCGCTATCCTGGCCGTCGGTAAGAAGGACAATCGCCTTGCGCCCAGTGGTGTTCTGAAAGATTTCACGTGCCACGAGATAGACGGCCTCGTAAATATTCGAGCCGCCGGCGTCACCGAAAAGCGAGCGGACGTCCGCCGAAGCAATGGCGCGCTCGAGCACGCTACGGTCGCGCGAGAACGGCATCAGCAGATACGTGTGCGCCGAGAACTCCGTGACGGAGATTTCGTCTTGCGACGCTAGGTTATCCGCCAGTTCGCGCGCGACTTGCTTGATCTCGCCTGCATCCCGCAAGACGCTGGGGCTCGAGTCGAGGACGAGGGCAACGTGAGCAGGCTCCGTGGAGGCGTCGAAATAGGAGATCTTCTGTTCGATGCCATCATCGAAGACGCGGAAGTCATCGCGCTGGAGGTCGCGCACCAGGCTGCCGTCGGGCGCCATGACGTTCGCGCCGACTTCGACCAGGCTGACGCCGACGCGAATTGCGCCCGGAGCCGCAGCGGCTGGCGCGGCGGTTGCTGAACCTTTGCCGTGTGCGAAGTGCAGCTCGCCTGTTTCAGCATCACGTTTCAACTGGATGTTCGAATCGAGTTGCTGCGGCTTCGGCGGCTTCTTCTTCTGCGCGAGCGCTGCAGGGACCGGACAAGTCGCAATCGAGACCACCAACAGGAATCTTGGCGCGAGTTTCGATAGGGAGCCGCAAGGAAACATCTCTCCCAGTATGCCAGAGGAATCACAATCACGGAGCATGGGCCGCGATCCACCGGCGGCGGGTCGCGCAAGTTCAGTCGAGATCGAAATCGCGGAGAGGCTTTTCGATGGGCTGGTCTTTCGCTTTCTTCAGACTTTCACGGAATTTTCGCTCGAGGACGTCCTCTTTCATTCTCTCCGCTTCCACCGATTCGCGGAACTTCGCTTCTACGCGTTCCTTCTGCTCGCGAAGAATTCGTGCCGTGTCATCGAGATCAACGGAAGGCGGCGCTTTCGGCGGCGGGACGTGCGAGAGGACGACTCCAAGCACCGGGTCAATGGTGAGCTTCGCTTGGCAGCAGGGGCAGGCAACCTCGAACGGCTCGGCAGATTTCTTCGCCATGTGGCTATTCTACGCCATCTGCGGCCCCGAAGGCACAGAGCCGAAAGAACTGAAAGAACCTGGCACCGTTGGAATCGGCAACGGGTGAGAGGATTCAAAAATAAACTAATGATTAGGCCGGTGCGGGCTTTTCACCCTTCGCGAGACCAGGGAGGGGGCGCGGCTCGGGGCGCAGGACTTGCGGCTCCTTGCCGGGCAGGGGTGGTGCGGAAGGCGGAACGGGACGAACTTTCTCGGGTAGCGGCTTGTCTTCGATCAAGAGCTTCAATTCGGCGGCGTCGAGGACCTCGCGATCCAGCAGGGCTTGGGCAATGCGCTCGAGCTCATCGCGATGCGTCTCGATAAGATTGCGCGCCCTGCTGTAGCTGCCCGTCACGATATTGTGCACTTCCTGATCAATCTTAATGGCAGTGTCTTCGGAGTAGTCGCGGTGCTGCGCGATTTCGCGGCCGAGGAAGATGGCCTCTTCTTTCTTGCCGAAAGTGAGCGGACCGAGAGCGCTCATGCCCCACTCGCACACCATCTGACGCGCGATGTCGGTGGCGCGCTCGATGTCGTTGCCGGCGCCGGTGGTGAGGTGGCCGAGGAAAATTTCCTCTGCGGCGCGCCCGCCCATCAATACGGCGAGTTGGGCTTCGAGGTAAACCTTCGTGTAGGTGTGCTTATCGTCGATGGGCAACTGCATGGTGACGCCGAGAGCCATGCCGCGCGGGATGATGGTCACTTTGTGGAGCGGGTCGGCGCCCGGCGTCATGAGCGCAACAAGAGCATGGCCGCCCTCATGGTACGCCGTGTTTTTCTTCTCCTCCTCGGAGAGGATCATGGACTTCCGCTCGACGCCCATCAGGACTTTGTCCTTGGACATTTCAAAGTCGGCCATGACGACGAATTTGCGGTTCTGGCGCGCAGCCCACAGCGCCGCCTCATTTACCAAGTTGGCCAGATCGGCTCCGGAGAAGCCGGGCGTGCCCCGGGCGATGACGGAAAGATCCACGTCGTCCGAGATGGGCACTTTGCGCGTGTGAACGCGCAGAATTTCTTCACGGCCCCTTACGTCGGGACGCGGCACAACGACGCGCCGGTCGAAGCGGCCCGGGCGCAGCAGCGCCGGGTCGAGCACGTCGGGACGGTTGGTCGCAGCGATGAGGATCACGCCTTCGTTCGATTCGAAGCCGTCCATTTCGACGAGCAGCGCGTTCAGCGTTTGCTCGCGCTCGTCGTGCCCTCCACCGAGGCCGGCGCCGCGATGACGGCCGACCGCGTCAATTTCGTCAATGAAGATGATGCACGGGGCGTTCTTCTTGCCCTGCTCGAACAAATCGCGGACGCGGCTGGCGCCCACGCCGACAAACATCTCGACGAAATCGGAGCCGGAGATGGAGAAAAATGGCACGCTGGCTTCGCCGGCGATGGCGCGAGCGAGCAGGGTCTTGCCCGTGCCCGGAGGTCCCACCAGCAAGACGCCCTTCGGAATGCGTCCGCCCAGCTTTTGGAATTTTTGCGGGTCTTTCAGAAAGTCGATGATTTCCTGAAGCTCTTCCTTGGCTTCATCCGTTCCGGCGACGTCCTTGAACGTGGCCTTTTTCTGCTGCGCGGTCAACAGGCGTGCGCGTGATTTGCCGAAGCTGAGCGCTTTGTTTCCGCCGGCCTGCATCTGCCGCATCATAAAGATCCAGATCGCCACGAGCAACAGCACCGGCGCCGCATTCATGAGCAAGATAAGCCAATCGGCGCGGCTGACTTCCTTGATGTTAATTCCGACGCCCTTCTCCTGCAGAGCCTTGGTGATATCGGGGATGGAGGAATTGGCAACGGTGACACCGTGAAATTTCTCGGCGCCCTGGCGGAATTCGCCTGAGACTTCCGCGCTGTATTGCGAGAGGAGGATCGTGACTTCCTTAATGTTGCCCTGCTGCACCTGGCTTACGAAGTCGGTGTAGCTGAGTTCCTTCTCGCGCGCCGTCTGCCCGCCGGTGGAAGCCATTCTCCACAACACGACCGCCAGCAAAACCATAAAAAGCCAGAAAAGAATTGTGCGTACCGTTGAGTTCACCGGATTACCTCACCCTGCTTGTTTCAAACGCCTGCGACGGGCCCCGCCCCTGCGCCGGGAGCCACTGCCGGCCGTACCGGGCCCGGCGGAAGCCACGAACGGCAAATTGCGGTACAAGCCGTTCCTCCCAGAGAGCCCATAACCCACCCAATGCTTAGATGCAGCCGCAAAGCCAGTGTATTCCGCTTTCAAATCCACCTTACGCTCCTGCGGCTTATCGAACAATACTGCGAGACGCAACGAGCGCGGTCGCGTCTCTTCCAGCCGCTTGATCAAGAAATCCTGCGTCACGCCGGAATGCAAAACGGCGTCCACGAGAAGCACGTCGCGGCCCTTCAGAGTCGGCGCCGTGCTGAAGAACACTTCGCGACGATCGTAGCCGCCCAGGCGGACGTTTCGCAGTTCCGAGCGAACGAAATGGCAAACCACCGGCCGCTTGATGTGCCTGACAAGATCCGCCGAAAACAAAAATGCATTCTCCAAAATCGCCACCACGTGGAGCGTGCGGCCGGCATAATCGCGCGAAATCGCGCGGCCCATCTGCTCGACTCGCTTAGACAGCTTCTGCCTGGAGAAGGCGATCTTCACTTTCGCCTCACGGGCGTCTCACAAACTTTCTTCGGCGACCACGAGTCCGGTCCGGGTACCCTCGCCGGCGGCGAACCCTTCTGCCGG
>JBGQEW010000113.1:0-7416 GCA_041496565.1 Terriglobia bacterium
CGACGCGGTGATGGCGGCGCTGCGCATCCTGCTCGACCCGAATGCGGTCGCGCTTTCGGCAAAGCACGTGACGCTATCGACGAGCGGCATCGTGCCGGGCATCGAACGGCTGGCCGGGGAAAAGGTGCGGCCGAAGCTGGCGGTTTCGCTGAATGCGTCGAGCGACGAGCAGCGCGAGAAAATCATGCCGATCAACCGGAAATATCCGCTCGAGAAATTGCTCGACGCTTGCCGACGCTATCCGCTGCGGCCCTGGGAGCATCTGACATTCGAATACGTGCTGCTGGGCGGCTTCAACGACAGCCCGGAAGATGCGCGGCGCGTGGCAAAGCTGGTAGCCGGAGTGCGATCGAAAATCAATCTGATTCCGTGGAATCCGGGCGAGCTGCCCTTTTCGCCTCCAGATGCCGCGCGCACCGAGGAGTTCCGCAGAATACTCACGGACAAAGGCCAGCTCGTGTTTGTGCGCTATTCGCGCGGCCAGGACGTTTTCGCCGCGTGCGGACAGCTTGCGCTGCTGGAAACGGCGAATTCGATTTCGCCGGGGCAGATCTCCGCATCCTGATGCAGAACTCAGCTCGGGCACACCAAGAACAGGAACAGAGCGTTCCGCCTCCGTGTCTCCGAGGCGCTGTGGCTAAGCTTGGCGCAATCCGATGACGGCCATCAGCCGGCCGGTGCGTCCGCCTTCGCGGCGGTAGCTGAAGAGAAGATCGGGGCGGCAACTGGTGCAGAGATCGCTGACTGTGATCTTTTTCGGCGAGACGCCGGCTTCGATCAAGATGGCGCGATTCGCGGCGAGCAAGTCGAGCTGGACGCGCGGGGGCGGCGGCTCGTGGCCCGGCGGTGCCATGGAAAGCCAGGGAAACGGGTTCGGCTCCTCGCCAGTCGAGAGCTGGTCGTAGGGCCCGTCGAACCACTCGCGCGTCTGCGAAAACTGGGTGGTGAATTCTTTGGCAACTTCAGGTCCAACTTCGTAGCAACAGCGGCCGATGCCCGGACCGAGCGAGGCAATCACGTCCGCGGGGCGCGTGCCGAAAACCATTTGCATGCGCCCGAGCGTTTTTGCAGCGATGCGCCGCAAGGTGCCACGCCAACCGGAATGAATCGCGGCGACAACGCGGCGCTTCGGGTCGGCAAGCAGAATGGGAATGCAGTCGGCGGTTTGCGCGGCGAGGAGCAAGCCGGGCGTGCGAGTGATGGCAGCATCGCCTTGCGGCGCTTCCGGGGGCGCAGACTGAAAGACATGGATGATGTCGGAATGAATTTGCCGCAGCGCGACGAGCTGCATTTTATCAGCGCCGAGCGCGGCCTGGAATTTCGCCCGGTTCGCAAGGACGCGTTCGCGGGCGTCCCAATCGGTGAACCCGAGGTTGAGGACTTTCTCAGCGGCACCGCGTGCGCTGCGCGATTTTGAGGCGCTGTTGTCGAGCAGGCTTTCACCGCCGCAGCGCGTGCTGAAGCCGTGGACGAGCCACGGCTGGTCCGTGAATGCGCGCGCCTGAAGCACCTGCAAACCGTTCGAGTGGAGAGTGGTCCACGCGCCGGCCTTCCGGGGGGCTGCGCGGGAAGGGGAGCGCTGGCGCGAAGATTTCGTTTTGGTGGTGGCGGCCATGCGCGAGGGCTCCATTATAGAGATAAGGACTGCGACATGCACAGGCTGGAGAGATCGTGCCACAAAGATCTCAACTCTAGAAGGCCGTATAATCGCGGGGTGGCGCAGGTGATGCGGTTTTGGAAAGTGGCGCTGGATCGGCTGAGGGGAAAATGATTGTAGGGCTGGGCGTGGACATCGCCGAAATTGACCGGATCGAAGCTACTATCAAGCGGCGCGGCGAAGCATTCCTGAAACGCATCTACACGCCCAACGAAATTGCGTACTGCGAGCGGCACAAGAAAAAGGCCGAGCGGTACGCGGGGCGCTTCGCCGTGAAAGAAGCGACGATGAAGGCGCTCGGAACCGGCTGGCGGCATGGCGTGCGCTGGCGCGACATCGAAGTCACGAACCTACCGAGCGGCAGGCCGACGCTGCGCCTTGCGGGTGTTGCAAAAGAATTTGCCGACCGGCTCGGCGTGACGAATATTTCCATCTCCATTACCCACAGCGGGAATCTCGCCTTTGCGCAAGTCATTTTCGAAAGCTGACGGATCTATTTCAGAGGAGAGATTCCCCCGCCGCAGGATCCCCGGAGAGTTGCGCGTCGAACCAATGATTCGCAAGCCTGTGGCCGGGAAGGCGGAGCTTGAGGTAGTTGTCGCTGAGGGCCTCGGTCCAGTCATCGCCCTGGCGATGCAGCGTGAGGACGCGCAGGGTGCGGCCTGCCTGTGTGGCGCGAAATGCGGCAGCCTTCTCCGCGGAAAGGGCGCGCAACTCCCGCGCGCGCTGCTTGATGACCACGAGCGGGAGTTCGCCGCCGAGCTTCGCGGCTTCGGTTCCCGGGCGCGCCGAGAAGGCGAAAACGTGCAGGTAAGCGAAAGGCAACTGCGCGATCAAATCGCGCGTCATGCGGAACTCGTCGTCCGTTTCGCCGGGGAAGCCGACAATGACGTCGGCACCGATGGCGGCATCTGGGAGTCGCTCGTGGATCAGTTCGACGCGGCGTGCGTAGTGCGCCGCGCGATACCAGCGGCGCATTTTCTTCAAGATGCGATCGGAGCCGGATTGCAGTGGCATGTGAAAATGGCGCGCGATGCGGGCGGTTGACGCGACGAGATCAACCAGGTCCTGGGTGATGTCGAGCGGCTCGATGGAGCTGAGGCGCAGGCGTTCGAGCGGCGTCTGGTCGAGGATGCGCTGAAGCAGATCGCCGAATTCGACGCGCGGCGCGAGATCGCGGCCATAGCTGCCGAGGTTGATCCCGCTCAAAACAATTTCCCGGTAGCCCGCGCGCACGAGGCGGCGGATTTCTTCGAGCACCTGGGCGGGAGGCAGGCTGCGGCTGGGACCGCGCACGAACGGAATCACGCAATACGAGCAGCGGTTGTTGCAGCCGTCCTGAATTTTGAGAGTAGGGCGCGTGCGCTCGGCTGAACTTTCTTCGACGGGAGCCAGGATCACACCGGTTTGCTCGAAAATGTCGCCGGTCAAAATCTTCGCGGGGCCGTGGGCAAGCGAAAGCCGCTCGGGTTCGAGCTCTGTCAGCGGCACAAAATCAGGCGCGGCGTTTCGCGGCGGCGTGGCTTGGCTGAGCAGAGCAGAAATTTGCGTTTGGTGCGAATTGCCGACGACCCAGGAGACGCCCTGGAGCGCGGCGAGATCTTCCGGGGCGCGCTGGGCGTAGCAGCCGGTGACCACGATGCGCGCGGCCGGGTTCGCGCGATGAATGTGGCGAATGGCGTCGCGCGCCTGCGCGTCCGCCGCGGCCGTGACGGTGCATGTATTCAGCACGACCACATCGGCGGTTGCGTGCGAGCCGGCGCGTGCGAAGCCGTCCGCGAGCATCCTGCCTTCGATGGCCGCGGCATCGGCCTGAGTGGCGCGGCAGCCGAAATTTTCAATCGAAAACGTGGTCATGGCGAAATACTTTCGGTGCGGGAATTCTGCCTGGACGATTCCACAAGGAAGAATTATAGCAGCGAAAGACGCGGAATCTGACGGGCGCGCGGAGAGAGAGGCGTGATTGGGCGAATCCTGCGAGAGACGTATTCGGCCGTAGCGGCGGCGGCCCGAGACGCTAGCTGCCGGCCGAGAGGATTTCGATCGCGTTGATCTGCGGCAAATCAGCCGATCCGTTCGTGAATTGGATCGTGATGGTGCCGCCGGTGACGGTGACGTTGAACGATTTGTCCACGGCCCTAAAGCCGGCGCCCGCCTGCGCCACGATGTCGAAGTTCGTGAGCACGGTCGAGCCGTTGATCGCGACGTTAAAGATGCGTTTGCCCGTCGCCGTGAAGTAGATCTCGGCGAATTTCAGGTTGAGGGTGTAGGCGCCGTTGGGCACGGTGAATTGATACGTGAGACCGCCGCCATAGCGGATCCTCTGGTAGAGCGGAGCGGTGGAGGTGTTGGCGATGGCAGTCGAGGTACTGAACGTGGAGCCGCCAGAGAAGCCGGAGTCTGCGGCCCATACCTGGCCCAAGCTGTCCGTGTAGGCCGGGCCACCGGCATTGATTCGGATCGGAGTGAATGAGACAGGCTTCAAAGTGACCGTGGCTGAGGCGGACTTCGTCGCATCGGCGGCGCTAGTGGCGGTGACAGTGACCGTCTGAGTCGCGCTGATCGTGGATGGCGCGGTGTAGAGGCCAGTGCTCGAAATCGTTCCCACGGAAGGATTGAGGGACCAACTTACGGCTGTATTGCTGCTGCCGGTAACGGTGGCGCTGAATTGCTGGGTCTGTGAAGCGAAGAGACTCGCGGTTGTCGGGCTGACTTGAACGGCAACCGGCGTCAGCGTGACAGTCGCAATCGCCGATTTCGTGGAATCGGCGGCACTGGTGGCAGTGACGGTGACTGTCTGAGTCGCGCTGATTGTGGAAGGAGCAGTGTAGAGGCCGGTGCTCGAAATCGTTCCCACGGCCGGTGTGAGCGACCAATTCACGCTGGTGTTGCTGCTGCCGGTAACGGTGGCGCTGAATTGCTGGGTCTGCGAAGCCGATAAGCTGGCAGTCGCGGGGCTCACTTGAACCGTAACCGGGGTCAAGGTGACGGTGGCCGAGGCGGACTTCGTGGGATCCACGACACTGGTGGCGATGACGCTGACCGTTTGAGACGCGCCGATCGGAGAGGGCGCAGTGTACAAACCGCTGGTCGAAATCGCGCCCACCGCAGGATTCAAAGACCAATTCACTGCCGTGTTCGCTGAACCAGTCACGGTGGCGTTAAATTGCTGCGTCTGCCCGGCGGTCAGGCTGGCTGTTCCCGGGCTCACCTGAACGCCGATGTTTGTGCCCACGATTTCGATGGCGTTGATTTGGGGCAGGTCGGCGGAACCGGCAGTGAATAGAATCGAGATTTGGCCGCCCGCGACGGTAGCGCTGAACGACTTGTCAACAGCGGCGAAGCCGCCGCCCGCCTGCGCGACGATGTCGAAGTTCGTGAGCACGGTCGAGCCATTGATGGCGACGTTGAAGATGCGCTTGCCGGACGTGGTGTAGTAGATCTCAGCAAATTTCAAATTGACGGTGTAAGCCCCGTTCGGGACGGTGAATTGATACGTGAGGCCGTTGCCATAGCGGATCCTCTGGTAAAGCGGCGCGGCAGCGGTGTTCGCGATGGCGCTCGAAGTACTGAAGGTCGAGCCGCCGGAGAAGCCCGAGTCCGCGGCCCATGCCTGGCCCAGATTATCCGTGTAGGCCGTGCCGCCGGCATTGATGCGGATCGGCGCGAAGCCGGTGCTGGCGGGGTTCAACGTGACAGTGGCGGCGGCCGACTTCGACGAGTCAGCGGCGCTCGTCGCGATCACATTGACGGTCTGCGTCGAGCTGATCGTAGACGGTGCGGTGTAGAGGCCCGTGCCCGAGACCGTGCCCACGGCAGGATTGAGCGACCAATTCACCGCCGTGTTCGCTGAACCGGTCACCGTGGCGTTAAATTGCTGCGTCTGCGAGGCGAAGAGACTCGCCGTTGTCGGACTAACTTGAACGGCAACCGGCGTCAGCGTGACAGTCCCAGTCGCGGACTTCGTGGGATCGGCGGCGCTGGTGGCGGTGACGGTGACCGTTTGCGTCGAGCTAATTGTGGATGGCGCGGTATAGAGGCCGCTGGTCGAGATTGTTCCCACGGAAGGATTGAGGGACCAATTGACCGCCGTATTGCTGCTGCCGGTAACGGTGGCGGTGAATTGTTGCGTCTGCGAAGCCGAAAGAGTCGCGGTCGTGGGATTCATCTGAACGGCCACGGGCGTCAAGTTGACGGTGGCTGTTGCCGTCTTCGACGGATCGGCTCCGCTGGTGGCGGTGACGGTGACGGCCTGCGCTGAATTGATCGCCGAGGGGGCGGTGTAGAGGCCGGTGGTCGAGAGTGTGCCAACAGAAAGATTCATCGTCCAATTGACGGCCGTGTTGCTTGTGCCGCCGACGGTTGCGATGAATTGCTGCGTCTGCGAAACCGACAAGTTCACCGAAGTTGGGCTCAATTGGATCGTCACGCCAGGCGAGAGCGACACAGTCGCAGCCGCGGATTTTGCCGGATCGGCGGCGCTGGTGGCGGTAACGGTGACGCTCGGATTGCCGGTGACTGTCGCTGGGGCGGTGTAGAGGCCGCTCGTCGAAATGGTTCCCAGGGCGGGATTGAGCGACCAATTCACAGCCGTGTTTGCCGATCCGGTGACGCTGGCGGTGAATTGCTGAGTCTGCGCCGCGGTAAGGCTGGCCGATGTGGGATTCACTTGAACGGCTACGCCACCGGGAATGATTTCAATGGCGTTGATCTGGGGCAGGTCAGCCGTTCCACTGGTGAATTGAATCGAGATTTGGCCGCCCGCGACCGTGAGGCTGAATGGCCTATCGATCGCGGCGAAGCCGCCGCCTGCCGCTGCGACGATGTCGAAGTTCGTGAGAACAGGAGTGCCGTTGATTGCGACGTTGAACGCGCGCTGGCCGGAGGTAGTGAAATAGACTTCCGCGAATCTCAGGTTGACGGTGTAAGTGCCGTTGGGCACGGAGAACGTATAGCCGAAGCTGCTGCCGTAGCGGAGGCTCTGATAAAGCTTGGCGTCGGACGTATTGGCAATCGATTTGGAGGTGCTGAAGGTGGAGCCGCCGGAGAAGCCCGAATCCGCAGACCAGGCCTGACCAAGACTATCCGTGTAGGCGGCGCCGCCGGCATTCACGCGGGCCACCGCGTATGTGCCGGCTCCAGAAACCAGAGAAATGGCGGAAGAGGCAGACTTGGTGGAGTCCGCCACGCTGGTTGCCTTGATCGTGACGGTCTGGTTGGAACTGATGACCGAGGGGGCAGTGTAGAGGCCGCTCGTCGAAACGGTTCCCATCGATGGAGTGAGCGACCAAGTGACTGAAGTGTTCTGGGGGCCTGTCACGGTGGCGGTGAACTGTTGCGTTTGCAAAGCCGAGAGAGTAGTGGACGCGGGACTGAGCTGAACGACCACAGGCGCAACCAGGCTGACAGACGAGGCCGCCGACTTCGCCGGGTCGGACACGCTCGTGGCGATGACGCTGATCGTCTGAGAAGTTGTGAAGTTCGATGGCGCGGTGTAGAGCCCGGTGTTTGAAATTGTGCCGACGGAGGGATTGAGGGACCAAGTGACCGCCGAGTTCGACGCGCCTGTCACGGTGGCAGTGAATTGCTGCGTTTGACCGCTCGTCAGGCTAGCCGTCGCCGGAGCCGTCGTGATGGCTACCGTGGAGAGCAGCGTGACCGTGGCCGTGCCCGATTGGGCCGAATTCGAGGGATTGGTCGCGGTGACGGTGACCGTTTGCGGCCCATTGATGATGGACGGCGCCGTGTAAAACCCACTC
>JBGQEW010000114.1:0-7385 GCA_041496565.1 Terriglobia bacterium
CCGTTCTGATCGGCGGCATCATTCCCGAAGCAGATATTCCCGCCCTGAAGAAATCCGGCATCGCGGAAGTTTTTCTCCCCGGCACCCCCACACAGCAAATCGTGGATTTCATTCGCCAGCGCGTCGGCCGCTCCGCGCCACAAGCCTGATTGGGCGGTGGACACTTCCCTTCGCGCTACGACACTTGACGATGTCCTTCTCCTCCAGCTCGAAAATCCCAACGGCTGTCCGCGCCTCACGCGTGCCGTCCTGTCGGAATTCCATCGCCACCTCGACGCCGTACTTGAATCACCCGAGCGACAGAATAAAATTCGCGCGATCGTAATCATCGGCACGCCAGAAGCGTTTGCCGCTGGCGCCGACATCGAAGAGGTCGCTGCGCTCACACCAGTTGAAGCCTCGCGCTTCTCCACTCTTGGCCAAAGCCTGATGAGCAAGGTAGAACGCTTCCCCCTGCCTGTCATCGCCGCGATTCGTGGCTATTGTCTCGGAGGCGGCCTTGACCTCGCGCTTTCCTGTCGCACACGCATCGCGGCAGGCAGCTCAATCTTCGGGCATCCCGGCGGCTCGCTTGGCATCATCACGGGATGGGGAGGTACAGCGCGCCTGCCGAGGCTCATCGGGCGTTCCTTCGCCCTCGACCTGCTCACCTCCGGGCGCACGATCACTGCAGACGAAGCATTCGCTTGCGGCCTCGTCAGCCGCGTCGTCTCTGACGACGAGGTCCTGTCCACCGCCCTCTCCATCGCCAGAAAAGTCATGCCAGAAGCTCCGCGCAGCGAACGGCAATTGTAGAGCTGAGCTTGTCCCGCCCGATGCAAACTCGTACGCCGTCAAATACGATTTCCGTGCTCTCGCTCTCCAGGCTTTCTGCGATCTCTGACTCGAGCGACTTGCCTGCTTCGGCAGTCACCCCCAGCTCATGACTTCTTGCTCACGCCTCTCATCGCCTTGTGGATTTTCTTCCACTTTTCCTTGTCTGCCCGCGCAATCTTCGGGTCCCTTTTTCGTTCCTGAAAACGAAATTCTGCCTGCAGCTTCCTCTGATTCTCCAATCGTCCGCGCTCGAGCACGCCATCCCGAATCGCGGCTTCCACAGCGCACCCCGGCTCGCCGCGGTGGCTGCAGTCGCGAAACTTGCATCCCCGCCCGATTGCCTCGATGTCCTCGAATGCATGTTCCATCCCTTCATCGATGTCCCAAAGCTGCAGTTCACGCATTCCCGGCGTGTCAATGACGATGCCTCCCCCGGCCAGAAACAGCATCTGCCGCGACGTGGTCGTGTGCCTCCCGCGATCATCGCTCTCACGAACGGGTTGCACGCGAAGCGGTTCCGCAGCCGCATTCGCATCGCCCATCAGCGCGTTAATGATCGTGGACTTCCCCACGCCCGAAGAGCCGACGAACGCTCCTGTTTCGCCGCGCCTTAAATATTGCCGGAGGGCTTCAAGGCCGTTTCCTTCGAGCGCACTCAGCAGATGCACGGGCGTGCCGAGCGCGATGCTCTCGACCTCGGCGGCGCGTGACGGTGCTTCGGCGCACAGGTCGGACTTGTTCAGCAGCACGATGGGTCGCGCACCGCTCTCCCACACCACGGTGAGGTACCGCTCGATCCGCCGCGGGTTCAAATCTCGATTGAGCGAGCTCACGATAAACACCGTGTCCACATTCGTCGCCACAATTTGTTCGCTCTGCATCCGACCGGCCACCTTGCGTGAGAGCTTCGTCTTGCGGGGGAGAATGCATTCGATTCGCGCGCGATTCTCCTGCGGTCGTGGGGCAATCGCAACCCAATCCCCCACCGCAGGCAAATCTTCGCGCTCCTCCGCCTGATAGCGAATCTTGCCCGCAATTTCAGCGAGGTATTCACCGGTCTCGCTCCGCACGCGATGCAACCCCTTCAACTCCTCCACCACGCGTGCAGGAACTGATCCCCTCTCTTTAAATTCCCCAAACTGATCTTCGAAAAACACATTCCATCCTAGGTTCCGCAGGTCCACTGGAATTCTCCTTTTTCGGGGCGCGCCGCACCCCCGCTCCGTTCCACGGGCTATCGTTGTTCTGCAGGTGGAGGGAATCAGCCGTCGCAAGACACACGGCGACTGAAAGGAAAAATTGCGGAAGGAAAAAGGCCGGCCCCGAACTGCGTTTGGCTCAAGCAGCCGCGCGGGAGAACTCGAATCTGTGCGCTGGGCTAGACGAGCAGTCTGGAGGCAAACCTATCCGTCCGATGGCTCACTGCACGCATAGGCGCCTCCTGAGGTGAATTCAACCCTGAACAATTGTAATTATACCTGATCCACTCGTGATCCGACAGGTTTTTCTGAATTCACTCTTCCCCGAAGTGTCCTGGCCGACACCGATCAGGTTTCCGCTGCAATCCTCGATCTCGAATTCCTTGTCCTTGCAGTTTACCTGGGCGTCCCACGGCCACTCCCCTCGCGTAATCCGGACGAAATACCGTATACTGCTTCTTCTTTTTCCATCTGCGCGAGGTCGCCCACTTGTCTGCATCGAAAATCGAATCTCACATGAAGCGCGATTCCTCCGACTTCAAGAAGAATCATCGTCACATCATCGATCTGCTCACCGAAATCAAGAACGAAGAAGAGCAAGTCCGTCAGGGCGGCGGGGCAAAGGCTATCGAAGCGCAGCACAAGAAGGGCCGGCTCACTGCCCGCGAGCGCATCGCCAAGCTCATCGACCCGCATGCAAGTTTCTTCGAGCTCAGCCTCTACGCCGCCTACGAAATGTACGAAGAATGGGGAGGCGCGCCCTCCGCAGGCACCATCACCGGCCTCGCTCGCGTCTGCGGCCGCCTGGTCATGATCATCGCGAATGACGCCACTGTGAAGGCTGGCGCGTTTTTCCCGATGACGGCGAAAAAAGTCATTCGCGCGCAGAACATTGCCATCGAGAACCGTATCCCCACCATTTATCTAGTGGACTCCGCTGGGGTTTTTCTCCCGCTTCAGGAAGACGTGTTCCCCGATACCGACGACTTCGGCCGCGTCTTCCGCAACAACGCCGTGATGAGTGCGATGCACATTCCGCAGATCACCGCGATCATGGGCATGTGCGTCGCCGGCGGCGCGTATCTACCCGTGATGTGCGATCACATCCTGATGACAGACGGCAGCGGGCTTTTCCTTGCCGGGCCGGCGCTGGTCCAGGCCGCCATCGGCCAGAAAACTTCCGCTGAAGAGCTGGGCGGCGCCAAAATGCACGCCACCATCAGCGGCACAATTGACTTTCGCGAGCCGGACGACGACTCGTGCCTCCAGCGCATCCGCGCGCTCGTGGACAAGATTGGCCACGGCCCTATTGCGCCGTTCGATCACAAGCCCGCCGAGCCGCCTTCCTTTCCCGCCGACGACATCTATGGGATTTTCTCCACCGATCCGGCGAAGCAGTACGACATGACCGAAGTCATCGCGCGCATGGTGGACGGGAGCACTTGGGAGGAATATCGCGCCGAATACGGGAAGACGCTCCTCTGCGGCTACGCCCGCATCGGAGGCTGGGCCGTTGGCATCGTGGCCAATCAGAAGATGCACGTGCACACCACGGCGCCCGGCACCGGCGAGAAGCGCATCGAGTTTGGCGGCGTCATCTACACTGAATCCGCCGACAAGGCCGCGCGGTTCATCCTCGACTGCAATCAGAATCTCGTTCCGCTGATTTTTCTGCACGATGTCAACGGCTTCATGGTCGGCAAGGAAGCCGAATGGAGCGGAATCATCCGCTCCGGCGCAAAAATGGTGAACGCGGTGTCGAACAGCGTGGTGCCGAAGATCTCCGTGATCTGCGGCGGCAGCTTCGGCGCCGGCCACTACGCGATGTGCGGCAAAGCCTACGATCCGCGCTTCATTTTCGCGTGGCCCACGGCCCGCTATGCGGTGATGAGTGGCGGATCGGCTGCGGGCACGCTCGTCGAAATCAAGATCAAACAGCTCGAGCGCGAGGGCAAGAAGCTCAGCGAAAAGGAAAAGAAAGAACTCTTCGAGTCGGTGCGCTCCACCTACGAGCATCAGACCGACCCGCGCTACGCCGCGGCACGCCTCTGGGTGGACGCCATCATCGATCCCGCATACACCCGCGAAGCACTTATCTGGGCCCTCGAAGCTGCCGCGCTCAATCCCGACATCCCTGAATTCAGGACGGGCGTTCTACAGACCTGATCGGAAACCACCGATGAACACTAAAGCACACAGATTGGGAGAGAGGCTTGCGGGGGCTCGACGAGTCGCGCCCGGACCAGGAGATGCACTCGCAGGAATGGCTCGCACTGAAATTCAGAGAGGAAAATGGAGCCGGTAACAATCGTCGAATGCCCGCGCGACGCCTGGCAAGGCCTCCCGCAGATCATCCCCACTGAGGCCAAGGTGGAATATCTGAGCGCGCTGATTCGCGCCGGATTTCGTCACATCGACGCGGTAAGCTTCGTCGCGCCCAAGTACGTTCCGCAAATGGCGGACAGCGAGAAAGTCATGGAGTCGCTGCGTGAATTGAATCTTCCAGACGGCACGAAGCCCGAAATCATCGGCATCGTGGTGAACGAAAGGGGCCTCGAGCGCGCACTCGCCGCGCCCGGCGTCACGACTGTCGGCTATCCGTATTCCATCTCCGCCTATTTCCGCCGCGCCAACGCCAACATGTCCCGCGCCGAATCCCGCGACCTCGTCGCCAAACTTGGCGCTGCGACGAAGGGGGCCGGACGCGACCTTGTCGTTTACATCTCGATGGCCTTCGGCAATCCGTACGACGAACCCTGGGGACCCGAGATTGTCGAGGAAACTCTCCTCTGGCTGAAGGACGTTGGCGTGCGCACCGTCTCACTCGCCGACACTGTAGGCACCGCAACGCCCGAGGACGTTGCCGGACTCTTCAACACCGTCAAGAATGGCGTGGCCGGGGTCGAACTGGGCGTGCATCTTCACAGCCGTCCCGAAGGTGCCGCCGAAAAAGTGCTCGCGGCATATGAGGCTGGCTGTCGCCGCTTTGACGGCGCTCTCACTGGCTTGGGTGGGTGCCCGTTCGCCGGCGATGAGTTGGTCGGCAACATCCCCACCGAGGTGGTCCTCACCACTCTCGCTGCGCGCGGCGTTTCCACCGGAATTGACACGCGCTCCCTCGCCGTTGCTTGCGCCATGACCGAACGCATCCGCTCCACCTATGCTCACGCCGCCAACGCCAAGCCGAATTAGTTTCACCTCGTGCCATTCGCAGCTTCAGCGGAGGGATTTTTCGGCCGCCGCTGCGGACTCAGAATGACAATCAACCTAATTTGCTCCGCAACTTGATACAATCCTCGCCCGGACGAGACCTACACATGCCATTCCACACGCTCATTCTCGCAATCGAAAACGAAGTCGCCACAATCACCCTGAATCGCCCCGACAAGCGCAATGCCATTTCCTCCGAAATGATCGACGAGCTCCCGCGCGCCTTGCACGAGGTGGCCAGCGGGCCCGCACGCGTCGCGATTCTCACCGGCGCGGGCAAAGCGTTTTGCGCCGGGCTGGACCTCGAAGACCTCCGTTCCATCGCTTCGCAAACGAAAGAAAAGCATCTTGAAGACGCGCGGCACATGCTTGCGATGTTTCACGCGGTCTACAGTTTTCCCAAGCCGCTCATCGCCGCGGTCAATGGGCCCGCAATCGCCGGAGGCACCGGCATCGCCACGCTTGCGGATTTCACTCTTGCCGTACCCGATGCGAAGTTCGGATACACCGAGGTTCGCATCGGCTTCGTTCCGGCTGTGGTTTCGGTTTTCTTGAAACGGCAAGTCGGCGACAAGCGCGCCCGCGACTTGCTTCTGACGGGGCGCATCTTCGATGCCGAAGAAGCGCGCGGCATGGGCCTCGTCACCAATATCGTTCCGCCCGATCAATTGATGGCCGCGGCGCGCGAGCTGGCCGCGTCGCTCGTCGCTCTTAGCCCGACCAGCTTGGCACGCACCAAGCGTCTGCTCCTCCGCTCGCAAGAAGCCGAGATCGAACGCGATCTCGAAGACGCCATTCGTGAGAGCGCCGAAATCCGCATGACCAAGGATTTCACCGAAGGCCTGTCGTCTTTTCTTGAAAAGCGCAAGCCCGTCTGGCGCGGCGAATAGGAAAAAGCAAGGAGGAAGAAACAGCGATCGATGAGCACCGTCTCTGAAACCACCGTCCGGGTCCGCTACGCCGAGACCGATCAGATGGGCGTGGTCTATTACGCGAATTATTTCATCTGGTTTGAGATTGGACGCGTCGAATTCATGCGCCAGGCCGGCTTCAACTATCGAGACATGGAGCTCGAGGACGGCTGCTACATCGCCGTGGTCGACGCCCGCTGCCGCTACAAGGCCCCGGCGCGTTACGACGAGGAAATCATCCTGCGCACCTGGCTCAAGAGCGTCCGCGGCCCGCTCGTACATTTCGGCTACGAGGCCGTGCGCAAGGGCGACAATACTTTGCTCGCCGAAGGCGAGACCACGCACATCGTCACCGACGCAAACATGAAGATGCGCTCGTTGCCCGAGAAATATGCGCGCGTCTTTGAGGGTTTGCTTGCGAAGGAGAGCATCCCCGCCAAGCCATGAGCCCGTTCGCCATCAACGGCAACACTCTGACGCTCGGACAGCTCGAATCCGCCGTCTGCTCCGGCGTCGAAGTCTCGCTCGCCCCGGACGCTCGCGCAAAAATGGAAGCTTCGCGCACAACGATCGAGCGCCTGCTCGCC
Organism: Terriglobia bacterium; assembly: GCA_041496565.1. Lineage (GTDB taxonomy): Bacteria > Acidobacteriota > Terriglobia > Acidiferrales > UBA7541 > JBGPTK01. The sequence continues at coordinate 6,724 of JBGQEW010000114.1, forward strand.
TCGAACGCGACCGTCTACGGCGTCAACAGCGGCTTTGGCGATCTCGCGGAAGTTCGCATTTCCACTGACCAGATTCGCCAGCTTCAGCTCAATCTCGTCCGCAGCCACGCCTGTGGAGTGGGCGCGCCGCTGAGCGAGCTCGAAACGCGAGCGATGTTGCTCCTCCGTGCAAACGCACTCGCCAAAGGCTTCAGCGGCGTTCGCCCGCTGGTTGTCGAAACGCTCTGCGCGATGCTCAATCGCGGCGTGCATCCCATCATCCCGTCGCAGGGTTCCGTCGGCGCTTCGGGCGACCTTGCGCCGCTTGCGCATCTCGCGCTGGTTGTCATCGGCGAAGGTGAAGCCCTCTACCGCAGCAAGCGCATGCAGGGCGCGCAGGCGATGAAGCTTGCCGGAATCGAACCGCTGCGCCTCGAAGCCAAAGAAGGCCTGTCGCTTCTCAACGGCACGCAAGGCATGCTCGCGCTGCTCGCTCTTGCCCTTCGTGACGCGCAGTGCCTTGTGGACACGGCGGACATTGCCGCGGCCCTTTCGCTCGACGCGCTGCGCGGCAGCCCCGCCGCATTCGACGACCGCATTCAACAGGTGCGCGCGTTTCCTGGTCAAGCCGTGACCGCGCGCAACCTCACGCGCCTCAATGTCGGCAGCGAAATCCGCGAATC
>JBGQEW010000115.1:0-7211 GCA_041496565.1 Terriglobia bacterium
CCACGAACAAGCTTTCGAAATTCTTCATGCGATCGTCTCCTCACTTCCCTTCCCCGCGAATGTGTTGCCATCGGCCAGGCGCATCTCGGCGTCAACGCGTAGCTCCTCCAATCCATAGCGAAGGCGCTCGACTCGGTACCGCTGCCGCACCAAGATCACCATCAAAAGAGTAAGCACCAGCGTGCAGAAGAAAAACACTTTGCGCATCGTGGGATCGAGCCCGGAGCCGGGGCCGCCGAAAATCACCGGCTGGGGATGCTGCGTCCGCCAGATGCGAATCGAGAGATAAACGAGCGGAACGTCGAGGTAAGCGAAGATTCCGAAAATGGCGGAGAAGACGGCGCGGCGCTCCGGATCCGTCATCAATGTCCGCAACAAGAGATAGGAAACGTAGAGCAGCCAGAGAACCAGGGTCGAGGTCAGGCGCGCGTCCCACGTCCACCAGATGCCCCACACGGGGTGCGCCCAGATGGGGCCGGTGATGAGAACCACGGTGTTGAACGTCAAGCCTACTTCGGCGGAGGACACGCCGAGCCAATCCCATTTGGGGCGCCGGGTCAGGAGATAAGCGATGTTCGCGACGAAGGTAATGAAGAACGCATTGAAGGCGGTCCAGCCGGACGAAGCGTGGAAATAAAAAATGCGCTGGATGGCGCGCATGCTTTTCTCTTCCGGAGCGATGAAGAGAGCCGCATAGCCAGCGACGGCCAACAGCACCGTGACGAAGAGCATAGCAATCGTGTTTGCTTTCGAGCCTGAACTCATCTCACTCCTCGAGCAAATAGTCGCACAGAAGCCACGACGCGGTGAGGAAAACTATGTCGAATCCCGCCAGAAGAGAAACCCAGCTCGGCGAAAGCTGCGGCGGATCACCGAGCAGGGCGATCGTGGCCTCAGCCGCGGCGATCAACACCGGCGTGAGAATAGGCAGCAGCAGGAGCGGCAGCAATAGCTCGCGCATGCGCGCCTGCGCCGCGACGGCGGAGAATACCGTGCCAGTGATGGCCATCCCCATGGTGCCGAGAATTAGAACCAGGAAGAGCTTTCCGAGCACCGGCAGGAACGTGACGTTGTACAAGACGGCGAAGATGGGGAGCAAGACCAGCTCGGAGAACAGCAGAAAAAGGAAATTCGCGAGTATTTTGCCGAGCAAGATAGCAAACGGATCGATGGGCGCCATGCGAAGGGCGTCGAGCGTGTCATTGGCGTGCTCGCGGCCGAATGAAGGATGCAGCATCAACGAACCGGCGAAGAGGAAGGCGATCCACAGCAAGCCCGGACCGAAGCGGCGCGATTCGGCGGTGGTCGGATCGAACGCGAAGCTGAACAGGACCACAACGAGCAGCGAAAAGACGACGGTGGTGATGAGAAGGTCGCGCGAGCGAAATTCGGCGCGCAATTCCTTGGCGAGGATGATGGCAGATGCGCGGATCGTGCTCATTGATTCGTCTGTCAAGCCTCCGCGGCGGCAGCGGCCAGCGCGGGCCGGGGATCGCCGCCGAGTCCGGTATCGCGCGCGAGGCGTCCAGCATCGAGGAATACGGCGCGCGTCGCGAGCTGAAGGGATTCATTTCTCGCATGAGTGCTCATGATGACGGTGCAGCCGGAATCGCGCAACTGCGCGAGGGTGGAGGAGAGCCATGCCGATCCCTGACGATCGAGACCCGAGGCCGGCTCATCGAGCAGCAGGAGCTCGGGCGACGAAAGGAGCGCGCGAGCAATCGCCAGGCGCTGGCGCATGCCTCGGGAAAACGTGCGCACCAAGCTTCCGGCGCGCTTGGCGAGGCCCGCGGCCTCGAGCGCTCTGGAAACGCCAGCCGCGGTGCCTTCACGGCCGAACAAACGCGCGAAAAATGTGAGATTTTCTTCGGCGGACAGCTCGTCGTAGAGGAGCGTGCTGTGGCCCACCAGGGCGATGCGGCGCTTTACTTCGATCGGCGATGCATTTGTGATCGGGGGAAACGAGACGCGGCCGGCCGACGGACGCACAAGCAAGGCCGCCATTTTGAGAAGCGTCGTCTTGCCGGCGCCGTTTGGGCCAAGCAACGCGACGAATTCGCCCGGCTCGATGCGAAGCGAAACTCGACGGAGGGCGATCAGCGAGCCATAGCGCTTCTCGACCTGATCGAATGCAATGCCCAGATTTGGAGTTGTGGCGGGATCGCCCAAAGGGATTCGCTCAACCCTTGACGAGGTCGCGAAGGATTTTTTCCGCTTGGCCACGTTGCCGGGCATAGTCCTCTTCGGAGATGGTTCCCGCCTGCCGGCGCAGTTCGAGACGGAAGAGGTTTTCCTTCAACTCGTCGAGACTGCCCTGCACCGCGCGCTCGACTTGGGCAATCGCACCGGACGCGGAAGGCTTGGCCGGGCGGACGCGAACTTTGCTCGCCGGTTCAGCGTCGGCGGGGCTCGCTTGCGGCTTGCGCCAGAGAAAGACGACGCCCAAGACGAACAATGCGGCAAAGCCACCGACGAGGATCCACCTCAAGTTTTCATCGAGGCGCCCCGGCAAGCGCTGAATGGCCACTTCCCCGCCTGAATCCGCTCGCGAATTCACCGAGGGGTTTTGTGATTCATCTCCTGCGGCCGCGCCGCCGCCCGACTCCGCGCCGCCGGCGGACTGTGGCACGGTACCGGAAATGGAAATTTCGATGGGAGTGTTCGCCGGGACGGAATCGCGGGCATAGATGCTCCAGCCTTGCTCGCTGCCGGCAGGGACGAATCCGGCGCTCGTAACTACGACCGCCGGTGGAGCAGCGAGGAGAACACGGCCAAAGGCATACGGAGAGACAGTCTGAATCGTCGTCTTGTTGTCGGGATAAAGAATCTGATAGGACAAGCGAACGCCGCTTTCTCCGGGGCGGAACGGGAAGGCGATGGCGGATTGATTTTTCCCCTTGTCAATTGTTCCCTGGACGACCGGCATCCCAGAACCACCCCAAGCCGAAACCTGATTCAACGTGGCGCCCGCGGGAATGGAAAAGTTGAACGTGCCGTCGTCCCGGTAATACGCCACCGGCGGATGGGACTGGTTCTGGATGGTGACTTCCTCGCCGACCAGCAGAACGGATTCGCGAGGCTGCAAGATGATGGCCCGGTTCGCGAACTGAATCGTGCCAAAGTCCTGCGTATTCTCGAAGACGTCGACGTTGGCAGTGGTGGCCCCCGGCGGCACTGGCTGGTGATAATTGACGCCACGATACGGAACGCGAATCAGCATGGGCGCAGTCCCGATTTCGGGGCGGTCGAATTGAAAGTTGCCCTTGGCGTCAGCTTTGGTGGTGGCCACGGGCTGCATTCCGCCTTGCAACTGGATCAGGATGACCTCCACGCCACCGACGGGAGCGCCGGTGGTGCCGTTACGGACAATTCCGGAAATAGTTCCCGCGAAAGCGATGGCGGCGAGGCCGAGGAACAAGGCGAGCGCGGCAACGAATTGAGATGCTCTTTTCATGAGCGGTGTTTTTGCGACATGGCCTGCCGCGTGGCCGGCGTGGGAGCGCCCCCGGTCAGCGTGTCCATCTCCGCCAGGACCTGCGCGGCCTCGATCTCGAGAACGCGCTTCATCTCTTCGAAATCCTTTTCCGAGAACTTGCCAGCGCGGTGCTCGAACCTGAGGTCGCGCAAATTGTCGTAGATAGCGTCGCGGCGCTCCATCAATTGGTCAAGCTTTGTGCGGTGGGGCGCGAAATCGGACGGGTCCGCCTGAATGTTGAAAATGAAAAGGGCCACGGCGGCGGCTAGAGCAACACAGGCAAGCGCAATCAACATGCTAGAGGTCGCCTTCGCGATCCGCATCGCGCTGCGCGCGAGCAAGCAATTCGGGGGACACTTTCGCGGCTGGGGCGACAACCGCGCGCTTGCGCCAGCGATCGACGATGAACCACAGCAAGATCAAACCGACGAAGGATACGGCGCCGGGCATGATCCAGGCCGCCAAGCCGAACCCTTTCGCCTCGGGAGCTGCCAGAACGGCTTGGCCATATTCCTGCACGAAAGCCTGCAGGGTGAGATCGTCGGGCTCGTTGCGGGCGACGCGCTCGTCGAGCTCCTTGGTCATGGCGGACAAGGACGGACAGCCAACGTGATTACAGTCCGTGAGGACCTGGTTGCAGCCGCACATGCAGAGCATGCGCCTGCCGAGAGACTTCGCGCGGTCGGCCTGCTGCGCGCCCGCAGGAATGCCGAGCGCGAGGAATAGGATCAAGACGAGTGCCGAAGAATATTTAAGTTTCATTCTTCAATCGCGTGCGCCAGAATTTCGGACCGGTTGTAACGCCGGCTCCGCCGGAACTCTATCGGTGGCGCCGCGCAGGACGAGAACCGGCTGGCGGTTCGGCAGCAGGGCCAAACCCGTCCCCAGAATGACAATCAGACCGCCGAACCAGAGCCATTTCACTAAGGGATTGAGGTAGGCGTGGATGACCGGGCGATTGCTCTGAGGGTCGCGGCCGGCGAAGACAACATACAGGTCTTCGCGCGGGGTGGAATTGATCGCGACCATGGTGTTCGTCACCTCGCTCGCGGGATAGTAGCGGCGCTCGGGATAAAGCATCATGACCGAACGTTTGCCGCGAAAGACTTCGATCGTGGCGCGCTCCGCTTCGTAGTTTGGGGTGGTGGTGACGTCGAAGTTCTGGCAAACGAGAGTGTAGGGGCCGAGCGTCATGCTCGAGCCCGACGGCATCTCCATTTGTTTGTCTTGATTGAAAGCCACGCCGGAGATGCCGATGAAAACCAGGACCATACCGAAATGGATGATGTATCCGCCGTAACGGCGCGTGTTGCGCATGGTCAATTGTCCCACCGCAGCCAGAAGATTGACGCCGGCACGGGCCGAAATGACGCGGGCGCCGCGGAAGAACTCCGAGAAGACCGTGAGCGCGACGAAGGCAGAGAGAATCAGGCAAATGAGCGAATAGAAATGGCGGAAGCCGAGCGCAAAGGCAATCACGCCAGCCACCGCGCCTCCGATGAGAGGCGCGCCGAAATTCCGACGCAGGCTATCGAGCGAGGTTTTCCGCCAGGCGAGGAGCGGGCCCACGCCCGTCAGGAAGAGCAGGAAGAGGGCGATCGGGACATTCACTTTATTGAAGAACGGCGCACCGACGCTGATCTTGCTGCTTGTAAACCATTCGGACAGGACAGGGAAAAGCGTTCCCCAAAGAACGGCGAAGCAGGCAGCGAGCAGGATCAAATTGTTGAAGAGGAAACTGGACTCGCGCGAGATCACGGAATCGAGCTGGTTGTCGCTGTGCAGGTAATCACGATTTTTCCAAAACGCGACGAGACACACGGCGAGGATGACGATGAGGAAACCGACAAACCACATGCCGATGGATGACTGGGCGAAGGCATGCACGGAGCTGACCACTCCGGAGCGCGTGAGGAGGGTCCCTAAAATGCAGAGCATGAACGTGGTGAAGACGAGCCAGACGTTCCATACCTTCATCATGCCGCGTTTTTCCTGCATCATCACGGAGTGCAGGAACGCCGTGCCGGTGATCCACGGCAGCAACGAGGCGTTTTCGACCGGGTCCCAGGCCCAGTAGCCTCCCCAGCCGAGAACGGCGTAGGCCCAGTGCGCGCCCAGCATGATGCCGATGCTCTGAAATCCCCAAGCCACCATGGTCCAGCGGCGGGTGATGTGTATCCATTTTTCTCCGGGATAGCGGCCGAGTAGTGCGGCCAGAGCAAAGGCAAATGGAATCGTGAAGCCGGTGTAGCCGAGATACAGCATCGGCGGATGGATGACCATCTCGGGATATTGCAGGAGCGGATTCAGGCCGCGTCCGTCGGCCTGCGAAACCAGGTGCAATGCCCCGCCCACGCCCGGCGCCGCGAGCACCGAGAACGGGCTGGCTACGAAATTGTTCAACGTAAGGAAGAAAAGCTGGACTCCGGCGACGACGACGCCCATGTAAGGCATTAATTCGGGATGTTTGCCGCGGTTCAGGAAGAGCGCGGAAAAAGCGTAGATCGAAAGCAGCCAGCTCCAAAAGAGGAGCGAACCCTCCTGACCGGCCCACAAGGCCGCAAACTTGTAAAAAATCGGGAGGTCGCGGTTACTGTGCGCCGCGACGTAGGCCATGGAGAAATTGTTGGAGTAGAATAGATAGAGAAGACTGCCAACGCCCAATGTCACGAGGGGGAAGATAGCCAGGCCCGCATTGCGCGCGCTCTTGATGAGCAGAGGTTTGCGCGTGATGATCCCGGCGATGCCCACGCCGAACGCGTAGGTGGCCGCGATCAGCGCGAGGACGAGGGCGAATGATCCGAAGATGTCCATGCGCTCTCCTCAGGCGAGACTAGGACTTTCCACCGGGCGCAGCGGCCGGCGCCGAACCTTCGCCCGCCTGGCCGGGAGCGGCTTCATATTTCGAAGCGCACTTGGCCTGCACCTGCTCGGCGACAAACCGTCCGTCGGGCATCTCGTTGCCTTCGACGAGGGCTTGCGCGCCGTCCTTGAACGTGTCGGGCAGAGGATCGCGGCCCACGTAGCTGACCGGCAGCGATAGGCCTTGTTCTTCGAGAACGAAATCCACACGCCCCGTGAGGCGCTGGATGGAGCCGGTACGAACGTTGCCGCTGACGCGCATGCGTTGCTTCAGCGCCGCGCCCTTCAGCGCGGCAAGCTCCGAGATGGTGTGGTAATAGGTCTTCGTCTCGCGGACGCCAGTCCAGCCGAGCCACGACAGCGTGGCTACGATGATTGCAGCTCCAATTGCGAATTTTGCGCGGGTATTCATTGCAGTGCTCCGAGAGAAAGCCTCTTGGGCTGAGAGACAGTCATTCTATCACATCGTTTGCGGAAACTTGCTAGAACGAAGGATTGCGTAGTACGAAAGTACTGTTCGAGGAGAGGGAAATCGAAGTGAAAGTGACCGCAACAAAATTCTGGAGAGGCAGGCGAGGGTTTAAGGCAGCGCCGAGAGCGCCCTCTCGATTCGTTCGCCGAGCGCGGTGCGAAATTCGGCGGAGCCCGCGGGGTCCCCGAGAGAAGGATCGAAAATGGGCCGGCCGTTCTCGAGCACGAGGCGTTCGCCGAGCCCGGCGTCGCGCAGGGCGAGAACAAGCTCACCGGAATCGTTCCCGATGGGGACGATTTTTTTCGGCTTGTAGGAGAACTGGATCCGTTTGACGACCGTGGGGGCGAATTTGCGGAGATACGGCGCCCGCAGAAAGTGATGCGGGTCTTCCCCGGCGGCGGC
>JBGQEW010000116.1:0-6996 GCA_041496565.1 Terriglobia bacterium
CGGGACGCTCTAACCACCTGAGCTACAGGCCCATCTCCACTACAAGCAAAGCCGCCTCTAACTCCCGACCTTCCCGATGCACTTCATCGGGACGCTCTAACCACCTGAGCTACAGGCCCATCGTAACTGCAACCGGCCAACGACGGGAAAACAACGCGGCGAGACCAAAACATGATAGCTGCCTGGGCGCGATGCGGTCAAGGTTGTGTACTTGTCTCCATGATTGGTGAGACTTTTCCCGAGTGTCACCAATCATACTGAACGAGAACAGCGATGCGTGGGCGGCAGAACGAGCGTCGTTGCAGCGCCCTCGTCTGGTTTGATTGCACGCTTGAATCAGAAGCTGGGTATCTCGGTAGGATAATTGAATCCGTTCCGTTATCACCGATACAGCAGCCGGCCCTTTCGATCTTCGCTGGCTCGATCCTTTGGCTGGCCTCGCCGATTCTCGAACTGGCAATCGCCGCGACTCTTCGGAAGCCTCTCAAGCGAGGGCGATCAAGTCGATTTCGACGCGCACGTCGCGAGGAAGGCGGGCGGCCTCGACAGTCGAACGCGCCGGAGGGCCGGCCGCAAAAAACCGTGCATAGACTTCGTTCATCGCGGCGAAGTCGCCCATGTCTTTCAGAAAAACGGTGGTCTTCACGGCTTTTTCGAGCGAGGAGCCGGCTGCCTCAACGATGGCCTTCAGATTCTGGAGCACACGCTCGGTCTGGGAAGCGACGTCACCTTCGACCAGTTGGCCGGTGGTCGGATCGAAGGCAATCTGGCCCGAGATGAAAATGAAACCATTGGCGCGAATCGCTTGCGAGTAAGGCCCGATGGCTTTCGGGCCGTGTTGCGTCGAGATGACGTCTTTCACAATTCCTCCTTGGCGTGTCGCGCTCAGTTGTCTTCGTAGCGTTTGCGAAAGTCTTCGGGAATGCCTTTGCCGTCGAGCCAGGCACGGAAAAACTCGCCGAGATTTTGTCCCGTCTGCTGCTCGAGCGCGGAACGAAGCTCGGCGTACCCGGCGCTTTCGCCGCGCATGGTCCGAAACAAATAGGCCAGACTCTTTCGGACGCCGTCCTCGCCATACTGGTCTTCGAGCGCAACGAAGAAAAGCGCGCCCTTGGTGAACGCAAGGCGGCGCTGCTCCCACGGGTCGCGGGCCGTGAGCGCGCGGAGAGGTTTATCGGCAGCTTTCGTGCGCTCGTCATCATAAGCGCGGAGAAACCGCTCAACCGCTTCGCGGCGGGCAGCGGGGCCGCCGCGTGCTTCTGCCAGGACCACGGTCGCGTATTCCGCGAAGCCTTCGCCCATCCCGAGCCGCGCTTCGGGCCGGAGGATGATCTCCTCGCCGAGCCAGGTGTGCGCAAGCTCGTGGTCCGCGAGGGCGAGAAACGATTCGCTCGCGACGCCGGCCGCAAATGCCGCGCGGTTCAGCAGCACGCCGCCCGGAAAGGGGCGCGCGGCGGGCTCGTCTTCCGCGCTGGAAAATGACCGGAGCAACGCAGGCGTTTCTACCAGCCAAATCGGCTGGGCGCTTCTTGCAATGGTTCCGAAGGCCTTCTCATACGTCGTCATTGCTGCTGAGAGGCGGCCGCCGGACGCCTGTGCCATTGCCGGCGAGAGCGGCTCAAGCGTCCAGAAGATGACGCCAGGGCCGGGTAGGTTGACCGTTTGCTGCTGATATCGTCCGGCCACGACATAGGGATCGAGGTCCCATTTCTGGAGACGGAAGCGATACTCGACTTCGCCGCCGCGCTTCTTCGAGCCCGCCGGATCGCCTCCGGAAAGAACTGCAAAGCCGGCAGGAACGAGAAAATTGATCGGAGCGGGGTCGGGCCGCTCGACGTCGTGCGCGAACAGCTTTCTGGGAGTCTGGAGCACAGGGATCCAACCGCCCTGGTGAATGTGGAAGGAATTTTCGTTGACGGCAATCGAAGCGCGGCCCGGCAGCGCCGGCGCGAGATCGTATTCGATGACAAGACTGAGCCTTTTCTTTTCCGGCCACGGCGGATCGAACGGGATGCGGAAGTCGTCACCCGGCGTTTCGTCGGACGCGAGATTTGGCACGGGCGCGGCGACGACGGAGCGGCCGTCAATCTGCACGCGGAGGTCTTGGCGCGCGAAGGTTTTCTCGAGAGGGAGTGTGGCATCAATGGACGTCAATTCGCTGTTGCCGACGTTTCGTAGCTGATATCCGGCGCGGATGGCGAGGTGCGGCGGCGAACCGGCGACGAAGTGCACGTCGAGCGTCTGCTTCTCGAGTTCGTAGCCTGGGGCGAGCGGCACTGAGCAGCCCGCGAGAAGCATGGCGCAGAGCGCCACGGGGGCGATGGACATCGATCGGTGCGCGGTGTTCCGATTCAAGGCCCACCGATTCTACCGGTGGAAGGCGGCGCGGTCAAAAGAAGGTCAGGAACCGGGGAAGCGAGATAGGACGGCAGCGTCGCCGGCCCCGCGGCGCTTGAGGTCGACGATGGCACTCAACTGGCTATCGGGCACGCCTCGACGGAGCAGTTCGTGCATGGTCGCTTCGCTGACGCCGGCGTTCTTCAGCGTCGCCAGGGATGGCCCGGAGAGCGCCAGCTTGCCTTCGGCGCGGCGGCGGGCGAGCTCGAGGATGATCGAATCGGAGAGCCCGGCGAGGCGCATGGCTTGCTCCTCGCCCGTCTGGAGGCCCAGTTGGTTCAGGCGAACCAACTCCAGGATCGCTGGTTCCGCGACGCCTACCTGGCGCAAGGCGGCGATGTCATCGCCGTCGGTGAAGGGTTGCTGGCGCCCGCGGGCAATGCGAATGAGCTCGACACAACTTTCGTCGGAGAGTCCAACCCGCTTCGCTTTGACGAGCTCGGCCACTTCAGCGTCGGTGATGTCGAGCGCGCGCAAGTCTTCTTCTCGGCTGTAGCTGAACCCCACCTCATCGAGGGGCTTGAAGTCGGTGCGATGGATCTTGCGACAACCCGGGATCGCCGCGAGAAGCAGGCTGAGAGCCAAGAGAGGAAGTGCGGCCCAGACCTTGTGAATCTTCACGCCAACCATTGTAGCCGCGAATTCGCGCCGGAGGAGATCCTTGTCATGGATGAATCACCAACCAGGCAAGGGACAATCGAAAGAGAAAGGCCGATGGGGTGAAAAGGTTCGATCGCCGAGTGATTCGAAGGGGGATTACCCGTCCCGGCCAAATGCGCTAAGGCGCGGAACTGGAATCGGGTAGTTCTCTAGAGTGATGTCAGACGTTGTAGACGCGTTCGATATCGAAGATGCCTGGGACGCGTTTGATGGCCGCGAGAATGCGCTCGAGCTGCTTGCGATCGATAACGTCGAGGGCCACTTCGATTCGCGCGCGGAGATTTTCGCCGCTGCTTTCGAGGTGCCGGATATTCGCCTGCGCTTCGCTGATGATTCCCGTAATGTCCGCGAGCATCCCGGGGCGGTCTTCGGTAAGAATGCGGAGGCGGACCGGGAACGTGGCGGCGGTGGCGGTGGCCCACTCGACGGCGATGCGTCGTTCCGTTTCGTAGAGGAGATTCTGGACATTGGGGCAGGAAGTGCTGTGGACGGCGACGCCGCGGCCACGGGTGACGTAGCCGACGATGTCGTCGCCGGGAATCGGATTACAACACTTCGAGCGAAAAACCATCAGGTCATCGTGGCCGCGCACGAGAATGGCGGCGTCGTGAATGCCGAGCATGCGCTTGACGGTGGAGACGAGCTTCGGCGGCTTTTCTTCCGGCTTCTCGACGAGATCCTGGCCGGTCGCCTTCCCAAGGACCTGGCGGGCGGACCATTTGCCGTAACCGAGTTCGGCGTAAAGATCTTCGGCGCGGGCGCAGCCGTATTCGTTGGCCACGCGCTGCAGATCTTCATCGCGAATCTTTTTCAAACTGAGGCCGCACTGGCGAGCCTCCTTCTCGAGCAAGCGGCGGCCGACTTCGGTGGCTTCGCGACGCTCGTGGAGATTGATCCACTGGCGGATCTTGCTGCGGGCGCGCGACGTTCGGACGAACGTGAGCCAGTCGCGGCTAGGGGCGTGGCCCTTCTGCGTCAGGACTTCGATGACATCCCCATTGCCCAGCGCGTGGCGCAGGGGAACGATCTGTCCATTCACCTTGGCGCCGACGCACTGATTGCCGACCTCGGTATGAATGGCGTAAGCGAAATCCACCGCGGTGGCCCCGCGCGGAAGCACGACGACAAGGCCCTTGGGCGTGAAGGTGTACACTTCGTCGGGATATAAATCCACACGGAGCGTGGAGAGGAACTCGCTGGGCTCCGCCATCTCGCGCACCCACTCGATCAACTGGCGCATCCAGACGATGCGTTGATCGGCGGCGTCGGGGACTTCGCGGCCGTCTTTGTATTTCCAATGCGCGGCAACGCCTTCTTCGGCGATGCGGTGCATTTCCTGCGTGCGAATTTGAACCTCGAAAGACTGCCCGGCGTGGATGACGGTGGTGTGCAGCGACTGATATAGGTTTGGCCGGGGCATGGCGATGTAGTCCTTGAAACGCCCGGGCACGGGCCGCCAGAGCTGATGAATCACGCCCAGGGCGGCATAACAATTCCTCACCGTATCGGTGACCACCCGGACGGCGAGCAAGTCGTAGATCTGATCGACCGGCCGCTGCTGGCGCTGAATTTTCTGGTAAATCGAGTACAGGCGCTTGGTGCGGCCCTGGACTTCCGCGGGGAGGCCGTTCTCCACCATTTTTTCGCGGATGACGTCCTGTACCCCGGTGAGAAATTTTTCGAAAACCTTTCCTTTGGAATCGACTTTCTTCTGCAATTCAAGGTAAGAGGCGGGCTCCAGGTAGCTGAACGCTAGATCTTCCAGTTCGCCGCGCATCAAGCCCATGCCCAGCCGGTTGGCCACCGGGGCATAGATTTCGAGAGTCTCTCGGGCGATGCGCTCCTGGCGCTCCGGGGCGAGATAGTGAAGGGTGCGCATGTTGTGCAGCCGGTCCGCCAGCTTGACGAGAACGACGCGAACATCGTTAACCATTGCCAGCAGCATTTTGCGGACGTTTTCGGCCTGGCGGGCTTCTGGGGCGAGGAGGTTGAGGCGGCTGATCTTCGTTGCGCCCTCGACAATGCGGGCGACATCGGGGCCGAACTGTTCCGCAATTTCCGCGATGGGAATCTTCGTGTCTTCGACGACGTCGTGGAGAAGCGCAGCGGAAAGCGCGGTGGCATCGAGCTTCATGTCCGCGAGCAGATGTGCCACCTCGAGAGGGTGAGAGAGGTAGGGCTCGCCGGATTCACGGAATTGGGACTGATGCTGTTCGGCGGCAAAATCATACGCGCGGCGAAGTAGATCGCTGTCGTCGCCCGGGCGGTTGCGGCGAAGCTTGTCGAGAAGCTCGACAAAGCGCAGATCAATGGCGCGCTTGGCCGCGAGATTCGAGAACGGCTTGCCTGCCTGATTCATCCCTGGTCCAATCCCATTCTAAACCCTCTCCAGCCCGCGGGGCGCCTGGCCACAGTTGTGTTTCCCAAAGCAGAAAGACACTCAAGAACATCGGCGATGGGGCCGCTCCGAAGGCGGCCCGCATGGCGGGCGGGAGTGCCAAAAAGCAAAAAGCCGGCTGAGCCCCTGGGGACCCAGCCGGCGAATTTCTGAATGCGATTACTTCGGAGCCGGTGTTTCCATTTTCTTCTGCTTGATCTCTTTCACCTTGTCCATGAGCTCGTCGGCGAGCCTGACGTCATTCGTGCGGGCGTCCGCAGTCGTCTCCATGTCCGCCTTTTGGCGGTAGAGCAGATTGAGGTACGCCATGGCGTCCTCGTAGTCCGGGCGAAGCTCAATGGCTTTCCCCAGTTTCGTGATGCCCTCGTCAATGAACGGGCCGAACTTGGTCGTAAATTCATCACGCACGGCCGGCGGGAGAGCCTCATCATCCTTGATGGTCTTGCGGGCCTTGGCATTGTACGCCACGCGCAATTCCTTGTTGCCCCGATAGGCCAAAGACCAATCAATTACGCCGATCCAGTAGTAAGGCTCAGGATCTTCAGCCTTCAACTGAATGTGTTTTTCGTGGTAGGACTTGGATTCCTCGAATTTCTTCGGATCATAGGGCGTGCCACCCATGTTGTAGAGGATCGAACCAATCCCATCAATCGCAGAGAGGTTGGAGGGATCCTGCTGAAGGACCTCTTGGAACTCCTGGATCGCCTGCTGGCCAAGGCGCACGTTCTCATCGGAGGGTGCGCCAGGGATGTATTGACTGGCGTAGGCTGTAGCCAAATACAGCCGGGCATTCAGCAGTGAAGGGTCGAGCTCTTTCGAAGACTTAAAATCCTCAATGGCTGCGTCGAACTGTCCGTTCTTGTAGGCCTCGACGCCCTTGTTGAGCTTGTCGCGAGCGCGGAGCTTGTCACATCCGGCAGTGCCGGCGGCCAGCGCCGCGACCAGGATCAGCGAACCAATTGTGTGAGACTTCCGCTCCATCCCTGCTCTCCTTGAACTTGAATGTGCCGAAGGGCGCCCGGTCGGGTCGCCAGCCATCGAGCTACCGGCTGGCTTCCAACTTGGTTGTGATCAGGCCGATCTTCTCGACGTCCGAGCCGCGCAGGATGCCGATGGCGCGCGCCACTTGGGCGAACTGTACGTCAGCGTCACCCTGAACGAAAGCGACTTTTTCGGCGCGCTGCTTGAAAATCGTTTCCAGGCGGGATCCGAGTTCATCCCAGGTTGTCGTCTCCTGGTTGATTCCTAGCTTGTCGCCCGGCAGCACCTGAACAACGACTGCGTCTGGCAAGGGATCCACCGGCACCACCACCTCGTCTCGCTGGGGAAGAAGGGCCTGAAGTCCATGAGGAGTGGTGGGCGTAATCACCATGAAAAGAATGATCAGCACAAGCAGGATGTCAATCAAGGGCACAACATTCATGCTGGCGACAACGCCCTTGTTCTCCCCCACCTGCCAGCCCATCGGAGAACTCCTGCCCCGCCGGCCGAAAGTTAAGGCCGGAGGGCCCCCTGCAAGAACCGAACTCTCCATTCCTTCC
>JBGQEW010000117.1:0-6985 GCA_041496565.1 Terriglobia bacterium
CCCAGCAGACTCAGGCGCTCCTCGGCGTCTCCGAAGTCATCGCCCAGCATCGCGACCTCGTCGAGATGGTCCGCGATCTCGCCACGCGCCTCTATCCCGTCGCCCCGTTCGATTTCGTCAGCCTCGTCCTCCACGAGCCCGAGCGCGACTTGATGCGCCTTCACGTCCTCTGCACCCGCAATCCCCTGAAGACTCCCGCCCCGGACGAACGTCCCGCCCACGAATCGCCCGCCGGGTGGGCCTGGCGGCGGCAGGAGCCTCTCGTCATCCCCGACTTTCACAAGGAAAGCCGCTACGAAGGTCTGCTCACCTATCTTCGCCAGGAAGGCTTTTCTTCCGCCTGCTGGCTCCCGCTCACCACCGCGCAGCGCCGCCTCGGCGCGATGGGTTTCGGCAGCAACGCTCCGCGCCCCTACCGCCGCGCCGAATTGCAATTCCTCGAACGGGTCGCCAGGCACGTCGCCCTCGCCGTGGACAACGCTCTTCAGTTTCAAAAAGTGGAGTCTTATCAGTTGCAGCTCGCCCGCGAGCGCGACCGCCTGCGCCTCCTGCTTGAAGTCAACAACGCGCTCATCGCCCGGCGCAATCTCCACGACCTTTTCGCGGCCATCTCTTCGAGCCTTCGCCAGCTTTTCCAGTGCGAGTACGCCAGCCTCGCTCTCTTCGATCCCGCCACGCAGCAGATGCGCTTGCGCGCGCTCGATTTCCCAACCGGAAAAGGATTTCTTGACCAGGAGCTCAGCCTTCCCCTCGAATCCTCTCCCGCAGGCATGGCCTTCACCACGCGCAAGCCGCTCGTGCTCGGCCGCGCCGAGCTCGATCGAGTCGCGCCCGAGCTCGCCCGCCGCGTCGCTGCGGAAGGGCTCTGTTCCGGCGTCTGTATTCCGCTCATCGCCGGCTCGAACGCCCTCGGCACGCTCAATCTGGCCAGCCGCCGCGAAGGCGCCTTCACCCAGCAGGACGTGGATTTCTTGAGCCAGGTCGCCGGGCAAATCGCTATCGCCGTCGAAAACGCCCTCGCCTACCGCGAAATTGTGGAGATCAAGGACAAGCTCGCCGAGGAAAAACTCTACCTCGAGGACGAAATCCGCACCGAATACAACTCTGAGGAAATGATCGGCGACAGCCCGGCGTGGCAGCGCATCCTCGAGCAGGTGAAGACCGTTGCGCCCACCAATTCCACCGTCCTGATCCTCGGCGAGACCGGCACGGGCAAAGAACTCGTCGCGCGCGCGATCCACAATTGGAGCACGCGCCGCGCCGCTACATTCGTGAAGATGAATTGCGCCGCCATCCCCGCCGGTCTCCTCGAATCCGAGCTATTCGGCCACGAGAAGGGCGCTTTCACCGGCGCAATCGATCGGCGCGTCGGCCGCTTTGAGCTGGCCAACCGCGGCACGCTCTTCCTCGACGAAATCGGCGACGTCCCGCTCGAGCTCCAGCCCAAATTGCTCCGCGTCTTGCAGGAGCAGGAATTCGAGCGGCTCGGCGGCGTCTCCACTGTCCGCGTGGATGTTCGCCTGGTCGCCGCCACCAATCGCGATCTCTCGCGCATGGTTGCCGAACGGCTTTTCCGCAGCGACCTCTTTTACCGTCTGAATATTTTCCCGATTGTCGTTCCGCCGCTCCGCGAGCGCCCCGAGGATATTCCCCATCTCGTCCGCTATTTCGCGCAGAAGTATTCGCGCCAGATGAATCGCCGCATCGAATCCGTTCCCGCGTCTGCCATGCAAGCGATGGTTCGCTACCCCTGGCCTGGCAACATCCGCGAGCTCGAAAATTTCATCGAGCGCGCCGTCATCCTCACGCAAGGCTCCGAGCTTCGCATCCCCGTCGCCGAGCTTCGCGCCCACGCCGATGCCGCTCCAAGCGGCATCTCCACTCTCGAGGCCGCCGAGCGCCAGCACATCCTCCGCGCCCTCGAGCGCTCGCGCGGGATCATCGGCGGCCCCGGTGGCGCCGCCGTTCGCCTTGGGATCAAGCGCACCACGCTCCAATCCCGCATGCGCAGACTCGGCATCCCCAATCGCCTCGTCCGGTCAGCGCCCAAATCCTGAAAAAGCAATTCCGGCTTCCAACTTTCAACGCCCCGGGAAACGGACGGGTGCCGAAATATCGTCAAGTGCCGATATTTCGGCACTGGTTTTGGTATCTTGTAGCCTCATCCAAGCTTATTGAGGCCTACTCATCGACATAACTACTTGTATATAAACAACCTACATTGAGTGGCGAAATGTCGGCACTTTGGCGCATCACCTGCCCTAGTTAACGTATCCAAGAGGTGCTGCCTGCATGATGAAGGTAACCATCGAAACGCTCGCCGATCGGAAAACGCTCCGGGTCGAAGGCCGCCTGTCCGGCCCGTGGGTCCAGGAACTTCACCACGCCTGGCGGACCGTCGCCGCTGAATCGCGCGGAGAACCGGTTGCCGTTAATCTTTGCGGCGTCACATTTATTGATCCCACAGGCAAGAAACTTTTGTCGGAAATGGTTCGAGACGGCGCGGAGCTTCGCGCGGAGGGTTGCATGACGAAGGCGCTGGTCGAAGAAATCATCAAGTCACGAGAGAACGCGCAGCGCAAAATTCACAAATCAACAAAGCTGAAAAAAAACGACGTGCTTCTTCTTCTGCCGCTGCTGTTTTTCTTTGCCGCACCGCGCGCCCGCTCGCAGGAAACGCCGCCGCTCCGCATCACGCTGCACGACGCCGTCGCGCTCGCGTTGAAACAGAATCCGCAAGTTCTAATCGCTGCGATTAATCTGGCGCAAAGTGAACAGAACCGCTCGATCGCTCGCGCGGATTTGTTGCCGCAAGCCTATCTCGATGTTCGTGATTCCGCGGAGAGGATCAACATCGAAGCCAGCATCGGACTGCGGTTCCCAAATGCTCCTCAGCACGTCGGACCGTTCCAGGTCTTTCAGGCGGGGCCGAATTTTTCGCAGCAGATTTTCGATCTCACGCTCTGGCGCCGGTGGCAAGCGGCGCGCGAGCGCGTGACGAGCACGTCCGCGCAGCGCCAGTCGGTCCGCGAGCAGATCGTTCTTCTTGTCGTCTCGCAATATCTCGGCGTCCTGCGCGCCGGGGCGGAAGTGCAGGCCGCGCATTCGCGCGTGGAACTTGCGCAGGCCCTTTACACTCAGGCGTTGGATTTGCAGAAGAGCGGAGCCGGCACGGGCGTGGACGCGTTGCGCGCCAATGTCGAATTGCAAAATGAAAAGCAGCGATTGATCACGGCGCAAACCAAACGGCAAACCGAGCTCAACGGGCTTGCGCGCTTGCTGAACGTGGATCCGCGCCAGTCTGTCGAACTCGGCGACGAGATGAGCTTCTTCGAGACGCCGGAATTTCAAGCCGAGCAGAGCCTCGAGAGCGCGTACGCGCACCGGCCGGAACTGAAAGCGCTCGAAGCGCAGCGCCATGCGCTCGTCGCCGAAAAGCGCGCGGCCAGCGAATCGCGCTTGCCCTCCGTCCATTTCGCCGGCAGCTACGCGCAGCAGGGAATTTCCATGAGCACGGTGATTCCTACCTACGTCTATCAAGCCAGCGTGGACATGCCGCTCTTCACCGGCGGCCGCATTCATGCGGAAATTTCCCGCGCCGATCTCGAGTTGCAGAAAACGGATCAGCAAATGCAGGACCAGAAAAATGAGATTGCGCTCGACGTGAAAAACGCGATCGCGCAACTGGCCGCGGCGCGCAATGCAGTGGACGTGGCAAACCAGGGCGTGCAGCTTGCGCAAGAAGTCGTTCGCCAGTCGCGCGACCGCTTTCAGGCCGGCGTGGCCAACAACATCGAAGTGGTCACCGCGCAGGACGAATTGGCCCGCGCCAACGACAATCAAATTTCCGCGCTTTACAATTACAATCAAGCGCGTGCCGATCTCGCTCGCGCACTCGGTCAAATGGAGTCGCTCTATTCGCGGTGACGGAGACAAGTCCTCATGGCCACAAACATGACCGAACCGGAAGCGGAAAAAAACGCAGCGGCCCCGCCCGAAACCGCAGCGATGCGGGAAAGAGTGGCACAGCGCTGGGCGAATCCGCGGTTTCGTCTGCTCACCCGCGGAGCCGTGGCGCTCGTCCTGCTGCTGCTTGTCACACTCTATTTTCATTATCGCAACCGCGAGAGCACCGACGACGCGCAGGTGGACGGCCACATTCTTCCGGTGGCCTCGAAAATCTACGGCAACGTAGCCGAAGTGCTGGTGACGGACAATCAGGCGGTGAAGGCCGGCCAGGTTCTCGTGCGCATTGATCCGCGCGACGACCAGGCGAAACTAAACATGGCGAAAGCGGCGCTCGCAGATGCAGAGAGCAAAGCGACGGGCGCGCATGCAGACATTCCCATGACCGTGACCAGGACGGAAAGCAGCACCTCCGGCGCCGATGCTCAATTCGCCGCCGCGGAAGCCGATTTCGAAAGCGCGAAAGCGACGTATGGACAAGCAACGACCTCCGGCCTTGCCTACGCGCGCGCAAACGTGGCGAAACGGCAAGCCGACTACGAGAAAGCGCAAGCGGATCTCGAACGGATGAAGCCGCTCGTTGCCAAGGATGAAATTTCCAAGCAGCAGTTCGACGGCTACGTGGCAGCCGCTCAAGTGGCGCAAAGTGAATTGAAAGCCGATCAGGAAAAACTCTCCCAGGCGGAACAGAATGTGCTGGTGCAGAAAGCAGCGCTCGTCGCCGCACAGGCTCGCGTGAAGCAAGCGCAGGCGGGAGTAGAACAGGCGCGCGGGATGCGGCACCAAGTCGCCATCAGCAACGCAGGCGCCGTATCGGCATCGGCAGCCGTGGCGAAGGCTCGAGCCGATCTCGAGGCCGCCGAACTTAATTTGAGCTACACGACGATCACGGCCGCAAGCGACGGCGTCGTGACGAGAAAATCCGTCGAGGTGGGACAAATCGTTCAGCCGGGTCAGAGTTTGCTGATTTTGATTCCGCTCAACGACGTTTGGGTGACGGCGAATTTCAAGGAAACTCAACTCGCTAAGGTTCGCGCGGGCCAGAAGGCCGAAGTGCATGTGGACATGTACGGCAAAACGTTCACCGGCCATGTGGATTCAATCGCGGGCGCCACGGGAGCGCGGCTCAGCTTGCTGCCGCCGGAAAACGCGACGGGCAACTTCGTCAAGGTTGTCGAGCGAATTCCTGTGAAAATCGTGCTCGACCCTGTTCCTCCCGACCAGGCGATTCTGCGCCCTGGCATGAACGTAAATGCGACGATCATCACTCGATAGCCTCAACACAGATTCGAACCGGCCTCGCCTCCCCGTCCCGCCTTCACGCCATTGGGGAATCCACTTCGCATTGTGCGCTACGTCACAAACGCTCTGCCCGCGGCGGGCGCATGGGATAGAATCAGCGAGTCATTCATCCGGCTCGGGAGAACGAAGTCGCCTTGCGCGGCCACTGCATGAAGCGAGCAGATCGGAACGGCGTGCAGGAGGACGGCAAACCAGCGCGAGAGAACTGGCGCAGGCGGTGCGATCGAAATGAGCAATTCATTCATGGCCAGGGCGATTGAACTTTCGCTCGAAAATGTGCGCTCGGGCCGCGGCGGGCCGTTCGCCGCGGTGGTCGTGAAAAACGGAAAAATAATCGCCGAAGGAACGAATCGCGTCACTTCGACGAACGATCCCACCGCGCACGCGGAAATTGTGGCCATCCGCGAGGCGGCGAAAGCGCTCGGCGATTTTCAGCTTACCGGCTGCGAAATCTACACAAGCTGCGAACCTTGTCCGATGTGCTTGGGAGCGATTTACTGGGCGCGGCCGGAAAAAGTTTTTTTCGGCAGCACGGCGGCGGACGCGGCGCGCATCGGCTTCGACGACGGCATGATTCTCGACGAGTTGAATCTGCCGTACGCGCGGCGACGGATTCCGATGAGCCAATTGATGCGCGAAGAAGCACTGGCCGCCTTTCGCGCGTGGGAAGAAAAGCAGGACAAGATTCGCTACTGACGAGGTCCTCAAGGAGCGCATCGGGCGCATGTATCGGACACGGATGCCGCGCCTCTACGACAAAGTTAAAATGATGCAAGCCGGGCGGGTACCGGCATGGCCAAGATCTTCAACCTGAGACTTGTTTCCAGAAAAGCCACGAAGGTGGCGGCATGGTTCGGCAGGCTCACCACCAGAGCCGACGCACTCCAAGATGAGTGAACACACGATTGGACGGTCGGTCCCGAGAAAAGAGGGGCGCGAGAAGGTGACGGGCCGCGCCCGTTACGTGGACGACCTCGCATTTCCCGGGATGTTGCACGGCGCAACGGTGCGCAGCCCGGCCGCGCGCGGGCGGATCCGCGGAATTCATTTCGAGGGAACCGTTCCCTGGAACGAATTCACCGTGGTCACCGCGAAAGACATCCCCGGAGCCAATTGCGTTCTGCTGTTGATTGACGATCAACCCTGCCTCGCCGCCGAACAAGTGAATCATCCCGAAGAGCCGATCCTGCTGCTCGCGCATGCGGACAAATACTTGCTCGAGGAAGCGCGGCGCGCGGTGCGGCTCGACATCGAACCGCTGCCCGCCATTTTCACCATCGAAGATTCCCTCGCCAAGAAAGAAATCATTTGGGGCGAAGACAATATTTTCAAATCGTTTCTCGTGGAAAAGGGAAACGTGGACGAGGTGTGGGGCAAAGCCGATTTCATCGTCGAGGGCGAGTATTCGACCGGCGCGCAGGAGCAGCTCTACATCGAGCCACAGGGGATGATCGCCACCGCGAATCCGGAAGACGGCGTGACGGTGCGGGGCTCGCTGCAATGCCCGTATTACATTCACAAGGCGCTGATGAAACTTTTCGGATTGCCGAAAGAAAAGATTCGCGTGATTCAGACGGAAACCGGCGGGGGCTTCGGCGGCAAGGAAGAATATCCCTCGATGATCGCGGCGCACGCGGCGCTGCTGGCGTGGAAATCCGGCAAGCCGGTGAAATTGATTTACGACCGCGCTGAAGATATGGCGGCAACAACGAAGCGG